>NZ_NEIQ01000002.1:0-489807 GCF_002112765.1 Pseudomonas sp. B6(2017)
TCGCCGATGGTAGTGTGGGGTTTCCCCATGTGAGAGTAGGTCATCGTCAAGATTAAATTCCGAAACCCCAATTGCGAAAGCAGTTGGGGTTTTGTCTTTGCGCGGAGGAAAAACATTCCGATTCGAGGACAAATTTGCACAGTTATTTTCGAATCGGAACACTAGAATAGTGGCTATTTTTCTCAATTCCCGAGCCCTCTATGCTGGATCCGGTTGATACCCCCGGGGTGTCGGAATTGCCGCTGGATGATCTGGTCGCCTGCCATGAGTGCGACTTGCTGATGCGCAAGCCAAGACTCGCCCATGGCGAAAAAGCCCAATGCCCGCGTTGCGGTTACGAGTTGTATGCCCACCGGCACAACGTCGTCCAACGCAGCCTGGCCCTGGTGATCGCCGCCTTGCTGCTCTATGTGCCGGCCAATTTCCTGCCCATCATGCAGCTCGATCTCATGGGCCAGTCTTCCGACGATACGGTCTGGAGTGGGGTTCTAGGGCTGTTCGACACGGGCATGCAAGGCGTGGCAGTGGTGGTGTTCCTCTGCAGCATGGGCATCCCGTTGTTGAAGCTGATCTGCCAATTGCTGGTCCTGTTGAGCATTCGCTGGTGCATCGGTCGAAGCTACGGTCTGTTGCTCTATCGTATTTATCACCACCTGCGCGACTGGGGCATGCTCGAGGTCTACCTCATGGGGGTGCTGGTAGCCATCGTCAAGCTGGCCGACATGGCGTCCATTACCGTGGGCCTGGGCCTGGTGTGCTTTATCGCGTTGCTGTTGATCCAGGTCTGGCTGGAAGTGGTGATGTCGCCACACCAGGTCTGGCAGGCGTTATCTGGAGAAGACGTACATGCGGGCGATTGATGCGGGCATCCTGATTTGTACCGAATGCCATGAGTTGAACCGGCAGCAGGCCGACAGTCACAGCCAGACCTGCACACGTTGTGGAGCCAAGGTCCATGCCCGTCGTCCCAACAGCATCCTGCGGACCTGGGCATTGCTGATCACGGCGGCCATCCTCTATATCCCGGCCAACGTCCTGCCGATCATGACGGTCAGCGCCCTGGGCCAAGGCAGCCCCAGCACCATCATGTCGGGTGTCATCCAATTGGTGCAGCACGGCATGATCCCCATCGCCACGGTGGTATTCGTCGCCAGCATCCTGGTGCCGACCTTCAAGCTGGTGGGTATCGCCTTGCTGCTGTTCTCGGTGCAACGCCACCAACCGTTGTCGGCTAGGCAGCGGATCGTCATGTATCGCTTCATCGAATTCATCGGCCGCTGGTCGATGCTGGATATCTTCGTCATCGCCATCCTGGTGGCGGTGGTCAACTTTGGCCGGCTGGCCAGCATCGAAGCCAACCTCGGTGCGGTCGCCTTTGCCAGCGTGGTGATCCTCACCATGATGGCTGCGATAACCTTCGATCCCCGACTGATCTGGGACAACACGGAGTCGGACGACGACCATGAGTGATTTGCCTACTGCCAAAACCCGACCGGCTTCCAATTGGTCGGCCATCTGGGTGCTGCCCCTGATTGCCCTGGTCATTGGTGGCTGGCTGGGCTGGCGCGCCTACAGCGAGACCGGGATCCTGATCCAGCTACGCTTTGAAAGCGGCGAAGGCGTCCAGGCCAACAAGACCGAGGTGTTCTACAAAGGCATGCCCGTGGGCAAGGTCAAGTCCCTGGAACTGGATGACGAAGGCAGCTCCAAGGGCGTGGTCGCCACCGTCGAGATGAGCAAGGATGTCGAGCAGTACCTGAAGACCAACACGCGCTTCTGGCTGGTCAAGCCTAGTGTCAGCCTGGCCGGTATCACCGGCCTGGAAACCCTGGTCTCGGGCAACTACATCGCCGTCAGCCCGGGAGAAGGTGGCGAGCCGACCCGCAAGTTCACCGCGCTGGTCGAGGAGCCGCCCCTGTCCGATGCCAAGCCCGGCCTGCACCTGACCATCAAGGCCGAGCGCCTGGGCTCGCTGACCCGTGGCAGTCCGGTGTTCTACAAACAGATCCAGGTCGGCCAGATCAAGAGCTACCTGCTCTCCGAAGACCAGAGCACCGTCGAACTCAAGGTCTACATCGAGCCGACCTACGCCAGCCTGGTGCGCAAGCACACGCGCTTCTGGAATGCCAGCGGCATCAGTGTCGATGCCAACCTGAGCGGGCTGAAGATCCGCAGCGAATCCCTGGCCAGCATCGTCGCCGGTGGTATTGCCTTCGCCACTCCGGAGAATCGCAAGGACAGCCCGCCAACCGATCCGAGCCTGCCGTTTCGCCTCTACGAAGACTTCGACGCCGCCCAGGCCGGTATCCGGGTCAAGGTCAAGCTCAGCGATTTCGAAGGCTTGCAGGCCGGGCATACGCCAGTGATGTACAAGGGCATCCAGGTCGGCAGCCTGAAAGCCCTGAAGGTCGATGCCGACCTGACCAGCGCCACCGCCGAACTGACCCTTGACCCACTGGCCGAAGACTACCTGGTGCAGGGCACCCAGTTCTGGACCGTCAAGCCATCCATCACCCTGGCGGGCATCACCGGGCTGGAGGCCCTGCTCAAGGGCAACTACATCGCCGTTCGCCCGGGTGACAAGGGCGCCGCGCCGCAGCGTGAATTCGAGGCTCGGGCCAAGGCGCCACCGCTGGACCTGCGCACACCGGGCCTGCACATGGTGCTGTTCACCGACAACCTCGGTTCCCTTGAGGTCGGCAGCCCGATCCTCTACAAGCAAGTCAAGGTCGGCGCGGTGCAGAGCTACCAGTTCTCCCATACCCGCAAGCAGCTGGTGATCGGCGTCCATATCGAGAAGGAGTACGAGAAACTGGTCAACGGTTCGACCCGCTTCTGGAACGTCAGCGGCATCACCCTTACCGGAGGGCTGACCGGCGGTATCCAGATCAAGAGCGAGTCGTTGCAAAGCCTGATGGCCGGCGGTATCGCCTTCGATACGCCGATACCTGACGTGCCGCTGAAAAAACGCATCCCGCGGTTCCGCCTGTTCGCCAACCAGGAAGAGGCAGCGCAGCGCGGCATCACGGTGCAGATCAAGGTCGATCGCGCCGATGGCCTGCGTGCCGGCACCCCGGTGCGCTTCAAGGGCCTGGATGTGGGCAAGCTCGAACAAGTCAGCCTCAGCCCCGATATGCAGTCGGTGATGCTCAAGGCGCGGATCACCGAGGTGCCCGAGCGTATTGCCCGGGTCGGCAGCCAATTCTGGGTGGTCAAGCCCGAGTTGGGTTTGATGAAGACCTCGAACCTGGAGACCCTGGTCACTGGCCAGTACATCGAGGTCCAGCCACCGGAGAAAAACCTCGGTGCGCAAACCAGCTTCGTGGCCCTGCCACAGCCACCACAGGCCAGTGTCCAGGAGCCTGGCCTGAGCCTGGTGTTGAGCGCTGCCCGGCGTGGATCGCTGAAGATCGGCGTACCCGTGACCTACCGCGAGATAACGGTGGGCAAGGTCACTGGCTACGAACTGGGGCAAACGGCCGATCGGGTCCTGATCCACATTCTTATCGAGCCCAAGTACGCGCCACTGGTACGCGGTGGCACGCGCTTCTGGAACAGCAGCGGCTTTGGCGTGGATTTCGGCCTGTTCAAGGGCGCGACCGTGCGTACTGAATCCCTGGAGACCCTGATCCAGGGCGGTATCGCCTTCGCCACCCCGGAGGGCGAGCGCATGGGCAACCCGGCGCGGCCCGAGCAGACTTTCCCGCTGTTCGACCAGTTCGAGGATGAATGGCTGACCTGGGCGCCGAAGATTCCCCTCGGCAAGCAACCGGCCGCCCCAGTGACGCGCTAGCGCCAACCCAATAAAAAAGGCCGCCCTCGCAAGAGGGCAGCCTTTGTGTTTCAGCGCAGGGAAATCAGGCTTCGTCCAACTCCGCCTGTGTTTCATCCTCGGCGTGTTCGTTCATCACCGCCTTGACCTGGTCGTGGCGCCGGATGAACTTCCAGTCCGCTTCATCGATATAGATGCCGTTCGGACCGCTACCGCCTTCCAGGTCGATGGCCACCTGGGCCGAAACCTGCGGCTTCACACTGGCCAGGATCGGCACGAAGCCCAGTTGCAGGCTGGTCTCGAGCAGCGCCGCCTGGTTGCGTTCGTCGATGTCCGCCGCCTCGTCGAGGTAGTAGGGCAGACGGATACGCCCGGCCTGGTCGCGGTCCATCAAGTGCAGCAACAAGTACATGTTGGTCAGCGCCTTGATGGTCATGGTGGTGCCGTTGGACGCCGCGCCATCGATGTCGGTATGGATCACCGGCTGGCCGTTGACCTTGGTGATCTCGAACGCCAGCTCGAACAGGTCCTTCAGGCCCAGCTGGTTGTGGTTGGCCGCCACCAGCCGCGCCAGGTACTCCTTGGCCTCTTCGTTCTTGTTGTCCTGCTCGGCGCTCTGGCTCAGGTCGAACACCGACAGGGTCTCGCCTTCCTCGTACTGGCCGGCGCTGTGGATGATCTGGTCGATGTGCTTGAGCGCTTCCTTGTTGGGCGCCAGGACGATGCGGAAGCTCTGCAGGTTGGAAACCTGGCGCTTGTTGATCTCGCGGTTGAACAGCGCCAGCTGGTGTTCCAGGCTGTCGTAGTCGCTGCGGATATTGCGCAGGGTCCGGGCGATGTCGGTGACCGCCGCACGGCGCGCCTTGCCCAGGGTCAGGGCTTCCTCGGTGCGGTGCGAATAGGCGTTGATCAGCAATTGCAGGCGACGCTCGACATCATCCTCGCTGTCGAACTTGGCCACGCCCTTGAGGCGCACCTGGGCATACAACGCCTCGATCTGGCCATCGACCCGCTGCAGGCCCTGCCAGCTGTCCTGGTAGTCGTTGAGCAACGGCAGCAGGTTGTCCATGGAGTCGTCCACCGGGTCCATGAACGGTGTGCCGAACGGCAGGTCCGCCGGCAGCAGCTGGCGACGGCGCAGGGCGTCGTCGAGGGTGCGCTGCTTGGCTTCCATGTCGCTGATCTGGCGACCCACCAGTTGCAGCTTGGCCGACAGTTGCTGGACGCGCTCGGTGAAGGCGTCGCTGGAGCGCTTGAGTTCGTCCTGGGCGGCCTCCATCTGCGCCAACTGTTCCAGCTTCTCGCCTTCCTCGGCGCTCAGGGTCTGGGTCCGGCGGAAGTCTTCCAGGGCTTTCTGCGCATCCAGTACCTGCTGGTACAGGGCCTCGGTCTGGGTCTTGCTCGCGGCGCGGTCGGCAGCCACGGCGGCCTGGGTCTTGAGCTGCTTGAGCTCCTTCTCCAGGCGCTCCTTCTGGTCGCGCAGGGCCGCGCGGTCGGCCAGGGCCTGCAACGCCGGTGGTTCGATATGGGAGATGTCGATGGTCAGCCCGGGCACTTCGAAACGCTCGCCCTTGAAGCCGTCGAGGATCAGCTCCACGGACTTCACCCAGTCGCCATTGTCGTCCAGGGCGATGCCGTGCTCGCCCAGGGGCAGGCTGAACAGCGCGCTGTTGAACAGGCGCATCAGGCGTTCCACATCCTGCTGGGAGAACTCCTCGCGCAGGCGGGCGTAGCTGTTGTTGTCGGCGTGGTCGAGCTGCTGCTTCACCGACTTCAGGCGTTTTTCCAGGTCGCGCAGGCGCTCTTCCAGGTCTTCGGCGGAGAACTGCCGGGACTGGGCCAGGGCGCCGGCCAGTTCGTCGTGGGCATCCTTGGCCGCCAGCAGTTGCTGCTCCAGCACCTTGACGTCATCCACCAGGGCGAAGCGGTGCTTGAGCACCGACAGCTCGCCCAGCCAGCGCTGGGTGCCGGTGATTTCCCGCTCCAGGCGCATCATTTCCTGGGTACTGCTGCGCTGGTCGTTCTGCAGGGCGTCCTGCTCGTTGCGGTAGTGCTCGGCCTGGATGGTCAGCTCTTCCTTGCGTGCACTGGCGTAGTCCGACCAGGTGCCCAACAGCGAGTCCAGCAGCGGCGACAGGCGATGCAGCTTGCCGCGCAGGATGTCCCGTTGCTTCACGCCGTTGGCCAGGGCCTCCACCAGCGGGCCGGCAGCCACCAGGGAGTTGTAGTCCTGCTCCATGCGCCGCACATCGCGGAACGCCTCGTCGCAGGCGGCGATGTAGTCGACGCTGCCCGAGCGCAGGCTGTGCTCGAAGGCATCGAGGAACAGCTGCTTGAGCTTGGCGGCGGTGATTTCGCGCATGTGCAGCAGGTTGATGAACAGCGCGCGGAAGGTCTTCAGGCTCTGCTCGCTGGTGGAGCGCAGCGGGATCAGGGTCAGGTCCAGCGGGATCGAGGTGTGGCCACCGACCAGCAGGCGCCGCAGTTCATCGGGCTTGAGCTCGTAGGCCTTCAGGCCATGGCGCTCCAGGTTGGTGAACAGCTCTTTCTGCCGCAGGCAGGTGTCGTCCTTCTGGTAGTGGGCCAGGTCCAGTTGTCCGGCGTAGGCGAAGAACTGGTGGCCGAAGCCGCCACCCGGGCCGCGTCCCGATACGCCGATGACGTGGGGGCCGTGGGGCAGCGAGACTTCCACCAGGATGTAACTGGTGTCGGAGGCGAAGTAGAAGCGCCGCGACTGCTCCAGGCTGTACTTGCCGAAGCTCATGTCCGACATGCGCGCCAGGATCGGGAATTGCAGGGCGTTGATCGACGCCGACTTGCCCAGGTTGTTCGCACCGTAGACCGACAGCGGCTCTTCCAGGGGGAACAGGCCCAGGCTGTAGCCAGCGGTGTTCAAAAGGGCAAAGCGGCGGATGCCGTAGCGTTCCTTGCTCATGCGTCGAGCTCCTGTTCTTCGGCGATGGCCCGGGCCAGCGCGTCTTCTTCACTTTCCTCGGACTCGTCGAATTCGCTCAGGTCCAGCGGGTCATCGGTTTGCAGCAGTTTCTCGTCGCTGTCCTCGTCCACCAGTACCGGGGTCGGCAATGGCAGCACGCTGTGCAGGCTGGCCGCCAGGTCGCGGTCTTGCTGTACCGACAGGCAGACGTCGAGGAAGCGGTGCATCGGCGGCAGGAAGCGGTAGATCCCCGGTTCCTCCAGGGCGAAGCCCAGCTGGGTCATGCGGCGCATGATCTTTTCTTCCAGCTCTTCCTGGGTCTGCACTTCGGCCTGGATGAACAGGTCGCGGTACTTGTCCAGCAGCGAGGGCAGCTCGTCGCGACCCAGGCTGCCGCCGTCGAGCACGGCGATCGGGTCGCGGCCCTGGTCGGCCAGGTGCTCCACCAGGATGAAGGTGAACAGCGCCAGGCGCTGGGCGGTCTTGTTCACCTGCGCCGCGGCGTTTTCCGGCACGAAGTAATAGAAGCCGCGGGTATCGCACACCAGCTCGAAGCCCAGGGCCTTGAACAGGGTTCGGTACTGGTCCTGGAAGTTCGACAGTTGCGCGTACAGCTCCGGATCGCGGCGGCTGACGTGGTAGCCCTTGAACAGCTCGCGGAAGATCGGCGCCAGCTGGGACAGTTCGGAAAGATCAAGATGCATTGGCATTACTCGCAGTTTGCTCGGGCTGGTCGTCGCGAGCCGAGAGCAGGGCGAAGGAGCGCAGGCTGACCTGGTGCTCCTGGGTGTGGTATTCGCGGCGTTCGAGACGCTCGCGCTTGAAGCGTTTTTCCCGGGACAGGCGGGAGAACCAGTACAGCAGCTCGTCGGTGGCGCCGTCCGGTTCCTGGTCCAGCAGCCAGCTCATCAGGTCCGGCATCGGTAGGGCGTTCTCGCAGCGTTCGAGCATTTCCCGGACCGTGCGCGGTGCCTTGGGGGCCAGGCCCTTGTGGGTCTTGTGGGCCTTGGGGAAGCGCGCCGGCTTGGGCTCGAAGCGGGCCAGGGCGTAGACATAGGCCTCCACCTGGCCGGAGCTGCCGAGGAAGGTACTCTGCGGGCGGGTGAACATCGGCATCGCCGCCTGGGGCACCGCATCGATGCCCTTGCGCCGGATGACCGACAGGGCCAGGGCCGCGCCGCGGGTCACGGCGTTGTGCCGGCGGGCCTCTTCGCGCAGCGGCAGCAGCAGTTCCCGGGCATGGCGCAGGGTCAGCTGGGCGCTGGTCTGCATCTCCAGGATCCGCGCGTGGGTGCGCAGCAGCATGTCGTCGTCCACCAGGTGGCCCAGGCGCTGCTGTTCGGTGAGCATGCGCAGCAGCACGTTCTCCACCTTGCGCACGCCCTGCTCGAAGGCGCCGTCGGCGTTCACCAGCTGGATCATCGGCTCGACGTATTCGTCCCAGGTGGCCAGCACCTCGGCGTAGCGCTGGCGCAGGGGGATCTGCCGGTCGCTGGTCTTGGCCCGTTCGGCCACCGCCACCAGGGCCTGTTCGTCGTTGGCGAGTTTCTTCAGGACATCGCGTACCCGCATGTCCAGCAGGCGCAGCTGGCGCGCCAGGTCGTGGCCGTCGCGGATCTCGAAGGCGTCCTGGATGTAGCCTGCCAGGCGCTCCAGGTGGCGCAGGTAGGCTTCGATCTCCAGGCACAGGCCCAGGCGGTGTTCACGCCGCAGGTAGGCGAGGAAGTCGTGGATCTGCGCGTTGAGCTCGAAGCGGTTCGGGCTTTTCGCCACCGGGACCAGGATGTCCAGGCGTATCCATACGTCCAGCAGGTTGGTGATGTCCTGGGGCGTACTGTCCAGTTGCTGGGTGGCCAGTTGTGAGCGCAGTTCGGCAAGACTCAGGGTGCCTTGGTCGAAGTGCTCGCACAGTGGCTCCAGAAGTGCCCAGTGTTCGGCGAGGGCGCGCAACACGCGCTTGGGTTCGATCATCGGAATGGCCGGCTGGTTGGCAATGAAAAGCGGCGATTGTACTGCATCAGGGGGCCGACGATTCACCCAGGATCCAGTAAGGAGACGGACTGTCGCTTTTGCGCTGCATCAACTGCGGGCGATCTTCGGCGAAGGACGGTAGAATCCCCCACCTCAGTTATCCACAAGTGGCCGACCCTTGCTTATCGAGTCCCGTCGTCGCGCTTATCTGTCCGCCATGCAGGTGGTCAGTTGGTTGCCGCGCAGCGAATTGCCCTTTGCCGCCCCCTCGCGCCCCGAATTGCTGGTTTTGCCGGAGCCGGTGGTGGAGGCGTCGCCTGCGCCCGTCGCCGAGGCCCGGGCCGCAGCGGCCCCGGTGGCACGCAGTGTCGAGCGGCCGAAGATCGAAGTGCCGCGCCCGGCTGCGGCCTCTGCCCGCCCGGTCGCCAAGCCCGTGGTCGAGGACGAGGAAGCCGCCCCGGTGGTCAAGGCGCCGGTGGTCCCACCGCCGCGCTTCGCCCTGCAACTGTTGCGGGCCGGACATTGCCTGTTGCTGGTGGAATTGCCCACCGGCGAGGCGTTCCAGAGCCGCGACCCGGCCTACCTGCTGCTCAAGGACATGTTGCGCGCCGCCGGCCTGCCGGACAGCCCGCAGATCCTCGCCGAGCCGGTGCGCTGGCCGCGCCTGACCCGCGGCAACCTGGACCAGGGCCCCGAGGCCGCGCGGGATTTCGTCCAGGCCTTCGTCGGCATGCGGGTCGAAGAACAACCCTGCGCCTGCCTGTGGCTGGTGGGCCTGCCGGCCATACGTTTTGCCGGCGAGGCCGATGCCGAGTCCTACAACCGTGAGCTGGAGGTCGAGGGCCTGGGCTCGGCCTGGGCCTTGCCCGGGCTGGAACTGTTGATGGACGAGCCGCAGCGCAAGGCCGACGTCTGGCAAGCCATGCGCCGGTTGATGGCGCGCTGGAAAAGCAATGATGAGTAAGAGTAGCGATGAGTGACGCGTTGACCTTCCGCCTGGCCACCGAGGCGGACCTGGATGCCATCCTGAAGATCGAATATGCCGCGTTCAGTCACCCCTGGACCCGCGGCATCTTCATGGATGCCCTCAAATCCTATGAAGTCTGGCTGATGTTCGAAGGCAGCCAGCAAGTGGGGCACGGGGTGATCCAGGTGATCATCGACGAAGCTCACCTGCTTAACATCACCGTCAAGCCGGAAAACCAGGGCCGCGGCCTGGGCCTGCACCTGCTGGAGGCACTGATGAAGCGTGCCTACCAGAAGGACGCCCGGGAATGCTTCCTGGAAGTGCGCTCGAGCAACCAGACCGCCTATCGATTGTACGAGCGTTATGGCTTCAACGAGGTCGGGCGCCGCCGCGACTACTACCCGGCGGTGGGCGGGCGCGAAGACGCGCTGGTCATGGCCTGTACCCTGGTGGATTGAGCCGCGCCAGCCAGCGCTTTCTTCAGCGCTGGTCATCCAGTGGCTTGCGCCTGGCCAGCTCGGCTTCATCCAGGCCCGAGCCACCACCGATCTGCGAATCGTCGACGATGCTCAGGTCCCAATCGGCGGGCCGGCTGGCCCCTTTCTCCCGGACGGAGCGGGCGCCATCTTCCGGCGTCAGGACCTCCGGGCTCAGGTCGTTCGCGGTGGACCCATCCTCGGTGGCCGGGCCGTCGCTGCCAGCCACCGGGGCCTGGTCGTCGAAATGCAATTCCTCCATCGAACCCATGCGGTCCTGGTCGTCATCGATGGGCTCGGGTTGGGGCGCGTTGTAGGGGCGTCGTGGTTCAGTCATGGAAGGTCCTCGAACTTCAGGGGCTTGTAGGGATGGACCGAGCCCCTTGCCGAAGATTCCCCCCCATGGGATGACCGGTATCTGCCGCATCGCGCGTGACCCCGGCCGGAGGTCGTCTGTCAAACCTGCGCATCATTCCTGAGGCTTCACAGCATGAACGAACTACAAGACCTGATTGATAACAACGAGCGTTGGGCCGAAGCGATCAAGCAGCAGGATCCGGAGTTCTTCTCCAAGCTTGCCCGCCAGCAGACCCCGGAGTACCTGTGGATCGGCTGTTCGGACGCACGGGTGCCGGCCAACGAGATTGTCGGCATGCTGCCGGGCGACCTGTTCGTACACCGTAACGTGGCCAATGTGGTGCTGCACACCGACCTCAACTGCCTGTCGGTGATCCAGTACGCGGTGGATGTACTCAAGGTCAAGCACATCCTGGTCACCGGCCATTATGGCTGTGGCGGTGTACGGGCCTCGATGCAGGACCGCCAGCTGGGCTTGATCGATGGCTGGCTGCGTTCGATCCGCGACCTTTACTACGAACACCGAGATGCGCTGGGGGCCCTGACCACGGAAGAGGAGCGGGTCGACCGCCTGTGTGAACTCAACGTGATCCAGCAAGTGGCCAACGTCGGTCACACCAGCATCGTGCAGAACGCCTGGCATCGTGGGCAGAGCCTGTCGATCCACGGCTGCATCTATGGGATCAAGGACGGCCGCTGGAAGAGCCTGAACACCACCATCAGCGGCCCCGAGCAGTTGCCGCCGCAGTACCGCCTGCGCCCGGTGGGCTCGCCCTGAGGCACCGCCAGCGCCGGTCCGGGCCGACGCTGGCGCGACCTCACAGGTGTGGCGCTTCGGTGCTGGGCGCCGGTGCGGGGGACTGGAGCTGCAGCAATTGGCTCTTGACCGCCGCGCTGGCGCACTTGGCCGCTGCCTGCTGCTGGTCCAGCTTGCGGATCGAGGTGTAGAACAACTCGCAGGTCTTGGCCTTCTGCGTCACCTGCCAGGTCTGGGTGCAACTGTTCAACTGCGCCTGCGCATCGCTACCCGGCTTGCTGCCCATTCCCGCCTGCCAGCAAGCCGCGCTCAAATCCTGGCCCATCACCTTCAAGCCCGCGGCATCGGCCTTGGTTTCATCATCGTCGTAGTTGGCCGGATCTGCCGCATACCAGATGTAGCTCGGGTGGTTGGAGCCCAGTACCGGCACCTTGAGCCCGGCACTGGGGCTGATCTGCGCCAGGCCCAGCACATTCACCGTTACCCCGTACTGCTGCTTGAGCCAGCTGCGCACCGGCGCGCCGAAGGCCACCATCGGCAGGGCGGCGCCGCTGCTGCCCTGGCTGACCTGCTTGACCATGGTGGTCTGGTAGTTGTTGAAGTAGCCGTAGACGCCTTCCAGGTCCTTGCCGGCATTGGACGGTGCGGCGATCGGCGCGATGTCGACGATGGTCTGGTAGGCCGGGGTCTGCGTGGCGTCGATGCCGTTGGCGACCAGCAGGGTGGCCCAGCGATCGGTGGTAGCCGATTCGAGGTAGTCCTGGGCCTGGGTCAGGGAGTAGTCCGGCGGGAAGTGCAGGAGCTCGACGCTCTTGCGGTTTTCCAGGGCCATGCCCAAGGGCAGGAACAGGTACCAGCTATAGGCCCACTTGCCGTCGCTGTTGAGTTGGCTGGCGCCCTTGTAGGCCAGGTCGCCGGCGTCCAGCAAGGCGCCCAGGGGCTTGCCGTAGCCCGCCGGAACCCCGCTGAACGAGGCCAGGACCTTGTCGCCAGCGGTCTTGACGCTGACCTTGGCGTTGGCATAGCCATCGCGTTGCACGCTCTGGGTCAGGTAGTGCGCCACCGTCTGTTCCAGGGTCCAGTCGCGATAGCAGATGACGTTGCAGTTGTTGGGAAAGGCGAACAGCCGGGTCACCCGTTGCGGGCTGCCCAGGTCGACCTCGACATCGGCCATGACGGTGGAACTCAGCGTAGCGGCGGCCAGCGCGAGGGTCAGTCCTGCGAGTTTCAACATGCTCAGATCCTTTTCAGCGTGAACCCCGTCGAAGGGGGCAAGACATACTGGTACAGCGCCGGGCGCAGCGACAGCCGGCGCTGCAAAAATACCTTCCATCCGGCCGCTTGTCGGTACCTACCCCGGGATCAGGCGGGTCAGGGGAAAGCCCAGGCCATGGATCTGGCAGGCGCGCACGAGCACCACCATGAGCAGCAGGTACACCGGTTGCCATGGGCTGAAGTGATTCCAGTGCAGTGCCCCCAGCCACGGATGCCGGGCATGGAACTGCGGGTTCGCCTGGCCGATGCGTCCTGAGTGCAGCCAACCGATCAGGACAAAACCCAGGTAGCCGAGCATTCCGAGCAGACCGAGCCAGAAGCCGAACAGCGCCAGCATCACCAATTGCGGCACGCCGTGGCGCAGGATGAGCCAGTAGCTCCTTGGATTCAGGCGCTTGGGCACCAGGCGCTCGGTCAACCACAGGTCCGGTAACAGCAAGTGGCCAATCAATTGTTGCCAATTGCTGAGCAGGAGGATCCCGAACCCTCCCAGCATGGCACTGCAGACCAGCCCCAGGATCAGCGCCAGCTCAGGGCCGTAGCCTGGCCTGGGCATGAAGTACAGGCCCAGGGCCAGGCCGCTGCCCAGGCTGCAGCGTATCCAGTTGTCCACACCTATCAGGCGTGGAACCAGGCTCCTCCAGAACAACAGGTCGTGCTGGGGCAGGCGTTCCACCAGGGCCGGGAAGCGCGAGGCCAAGGTATGCGACAGCTCCAGGCAGGCCTGCCAGTGTTCGCTCTGGAAGTGACGGACCAGGGCGACCTGGCGGCGCCGGGACGGCGGGGTCAGGAACAGCCGCGCGGCTGCGGACTGGGGCGTGGTATCCGCGTTGTTGGCGGCATCGGCCTCTAGCTTCTGGTAGAAGGCTTCCTGTTGGTAGCGCTCGGCCAGCGCTCGCCACATCCATTCGGGTTCCGGGGTCGCGCCGCGCTTTTCATCCCAGCCGAACAGCTGGCATACCCCTTCGAACACCGACGCCGGCCAGGGCTGCTGATGCAACAGTTCCAGGACCTCACCCTGCCAGTACTGGCGATGGTCGAAGATCTGCAGCCAGGGCTGTGCGCAGTAGCCGCCCAGGCATTCGAGGAACTGCCGGTCCCGGCCTGCGGCCAGCAGTTCTTCCAGCACTCGGCGATATTGCTGCAACAGGCCTTGTACCAGTACCGCTTCCTGCAAGGCGGTCATCGACGGGCGTTGCCAGGGCGTCAGCCAATCCAGGTGGGCCACGGCCCATTCGATCAGCGCCAGGTGTTGTCCGGGAGTGTCGTAACAGATTGCCAGCAAATGCTTGAGGAAAGGTTCGGCGCAGTCCTGCTCTTGGGCCTGCTGCCAGCGCTGTGGCAGGTTGCTGGCGTCCAGGCCGTCCTGCAGCGATCGTAGCACTGGCACTGGCACTGGCACTGGCACTGGCACTGGCACTGGCACCGGCGCGGGGCCGGGCACTGGCAAAGGGGCCAGTTCCACCAGGCTCGACCATTGCCGCAGGTTGTCGGCTGCTGGCTGTTGCGCCTCGTGCGCAGCCTCGCTGATTCGCCAGCGGGCCAGTTGCAGTGCCCGTTCGTAGGCTTCGCGCAAGCGCTGGAAGCCCTCGGCATCGGTGTCGGGCCGCACGCTCTTCAACTGCCGGGCGTAGCTGCGCTTGATCTCTCGTTCATTGGCATCTTGTGGCAGCTCCAGCACCGACCAGCAGTCCATGGGTGGCTCCTAGTGCCAGTGGCCGTTTTCCAGGCGCTGCAGTTGCTCGTTGAGCTGGCCGCGCAGTTCACGGATCCGGCGCTCGTCCTGGGTGTCCAGCATCTGCTGGAACTGCCCGGCCCAGTAGCCGACCTGCTCGCGCAGTTCCCCCAGGCTCTCCTGGTAGAGGCGTTCCAGGCGAGCGCTGAGCAGGGTATTGGCCTGCTGGTCCCGAGGGTGGACCTTCAGTTGTGCCAGGGCCAGCAGGCGCTCCTGGATTTCCTCCGGGGTCAGTACCCCCGGGTTGTTCTCGATCACCAGCGAGTGGCTGTCCCCGGTCAGGGGAATGGTCACCTGGGCCTCCAGCAGGCCGTTGATGTCGTAGGTGAAGCGCACATCCAGCGAGACTTCCCCGGCCGGGCGCTTGGGCACCTTGATTTCCAGCTGGCCCAGGGCGACGTTGTCGCGCACCAGGCGGCTCTCGCCCTGGAAGATCTTCAGCAGCACATGGTCCTGATTGTCGTGCAGGGTCTGCACGGACTTGACCCGGCTCACCGGCACCACGCTGTTGCGCTCGATGATCGGCAGGTAGTGCCCGCTTTCGAACTGGTTGCCGTGCTGTTGGGTGGTCTCGATACCCAGGGTGTAGGAGCAGACGTCGGTTAGCACCACTTCTTCCAGGGCCAGGCTGCGTGCCTTGAGCGCGGCCTGCACCGCAGCGCCCTGGGCCACCACCTGGTCCGGGTCGAGGGTGATCGAGGGAAACCGGCCGAACAGCCCGGCTGCCAGCTTGCGCACCAGGGGCATGCGGCTGGCGCCACCGACCAGGAGGATTTCATCCAGGTCGCTGACCCGGATCCGCGCGTCGCGCAGGGCCCGCTCGATGGGCAGGCGCAGGCGTTCCAGCAGGGGCGCGCAGAGCGTCGCCAACTGGGCCTGGGTGATGGTCTGGGTCCACTGCCGGCCGTCCACCCGCAAGCTGAATTCGGCGCTGCTGTCCTGGCCCAGGGCCCGGCGCACGCGCTCGGCTTCGCGGCGCAGGGCCTGGAGCACGCTCTGGCGCTCGGGGAAGTCCGGGACCTGGGCCTGTTGTGCGAGGAAGTGCTCCAGCAACAGGCTGTCGAAGTCCTCGCCACCGAGGAAATTGTCGCCGGCGCTGGCGCGGACCTCCATGACCCCGTCGAACAGCTCCAGGATCGACACGTCGAAGGTGCCGCCGCCCAGGTCGAAGACCAGGAACGAGGTTTCCTTGTCACGCTGGTGCAGGCCGTAGGCCAGGGCGGCGGCAGTGGGTTCGTTGACCAGTTTCTCGACCTTGAGCCCGGCCAGCTCGCCGGCGATCCGCGTGGCCTTGCGCTGGGCGTCGCTGAAGTAGGCCGGCACGCTGATCACCGCTTCTACCACCGGTTCGCCATAGCTGCGCTCGACGTCTTCCTTGAGGCTCTTGAGCACCAGCGCCGAGAGTTCTTCCGGGCGCCAGGAGCGCTCGCCCAGGCGTACTTCGGTGTTGCTGCCCATGTAGCGCTTGAACAGCGCGGTGGTCAGGTGTGGATGGGTATGCAGGCGTTCCTTGGCGGCCTGGCCCACCAGGACCCGGCCTTCGTCGTCCAGGCCCACAACGCTGGGCGTCAGGAGCTGCCCCAGGGCGTTGGGCACCAGTTCGCTGGTAGTTTCGCGCCAGACCGCGACCAGGCTGTTGGTGGTTCCCAGGTCGATGCCTACGATCATGACGACGAACTCCTTGGCGGGGGTAAAACGGCTGAAACGAATAAGAGGCGCGCAGGATATTACCCGGCGGGGGAATGGGTAAAGAAAATGATGTCACATGGCTATTATAGGGGCGCGCCAACCATTGCCGCCCCTGGTTGGCGGCAATGGCGCACCGGGGGCCGGGTCAGGCCTTGAAGTGCAGGGCGTTGGTCAGGTCGCCCATGGGCTTCTGGCCACGAGCGACCATGGCCTGGTCGCGCTCCTTGAGGCCGTCGAGAGTCTCGAGTTGGAACACCCGGGTGATCAGCCGCAGGACCGAGGCGGTGTCATAGACCGTATGGTCCACCGTGCCCTTGCGGGCGAACGGCGAGACCACCAGCGCCGGGATCCGCGTCCCCGGGCCCCAGCGGTCGCCCTGGGGCGGTGCGACGTGGTCCCACCAGCCGCCGTTCTCGTCGAAGGTGACCACCACCACCATGTTTTTCCACTGCGGGCTCTCGCGCAGCACCTTCAGCGCCCGGTCCAGGTGCCGGTCGCCGGCGGCGACATCGGCATAACCGGCGTGCAGGTTGAGGTTGCCCTGGGGCTTGTAGAAGGTCACCGCCGGCAGCTTGCCGGCCTCGGCGTCGGCGAAGAACTTGTTGCTGCTCGACTCGTCCCCCAGGCCGCCGTCACGCAGGCGCTTGGCGCGCTCGCCCGGGTTCTCCGGGCCCTGGCGCACGAAATAGTTGAACGGCTGGTGGTGGTACTGGAAGTTGGGGATCTTGGGAATCCCGCCGGAATCCTTGAACTGCTCCAGGGTGGCCTGCCAGGCGCCGCCGTACCAGGCCCAGTCGACATTCTTCTTCGCCAGCTTGTCACCGATGTGTTCGTGGGTCTGGGGCACCAACACGCTGGGCAAGTCGGGCTTGGCGTAGTCCGGACGGTCCGGGTCGCGGATCCAGGTCGGCCAGTAGGGCGGGGCCATGGTGTTGACCGCGTAGCCGTCCGGGGTCAGCGCGCTGGGGCCGAATTGCGGTGCACCGTCCATGGCACTGGCCGGGGATTTCTCCAGGGGCTTGAGACGGGTGCCCTTGGGATCGTCGCCCTGCAAGGTGGCGATCTGTGACTTGGCCACCGAGTTGGCTGCATCCGGGTAGAACGGCGCCCTGGCGCTGATCAGGTACTGGTGGTTGAGGAAGGAGCCGCCGAAGGCGCCCTGGAAGAAGTTGTCGCACAGCACGAACTCCCGGGCCACGTCCCACAAGCGCAGGGAGTAGCGGGTCTGGGCGTAGTAGCCCATGGGCAGGGCGCCGGAGTCGGCCCAGGCGACGAAGCCATCGTTCTTGCCGCCGTTGATCTGCATCTGGTTCTGGTAGAACACATGCCACAGGTCGCGGGTCACCAGGCCCAGGGGCAGGTCCTCGCCCTGTGGCCCCTTGAGGGGGAATGGGGCGTTGGGCAGGTTTTCCTGGAACTGGCTTTCCACCGGATAGGTAACCCCATCCAGGGTCTGCGGACCGACTTGCAGCAGGCCGCCCCAGATCGGCGGCAGCTTGTCGAGCAGGCGGCCATCGCGATCGCGTTGTTGGAACGCCTCGGGCTTGAGGGCCGCCAGCGGCTGCTCGACCCCGGGGAAGTTGGCGAACAGGTTGTTGAAGCTGCGGTTCTCGGCGTAGATCACCACCACGGTCTGCACCTGCTCGCGCAGCGCCTGGTCCAGTTCGGTGGGCGACAGCGGGCGCTCATCGAGCTTGCACTGGGGGTCGCCGGCCTTGCCGCAAGCCGCCAGGGTGGCACCGACGCCCAGCACCGCGGCCCCGCCCAAAAAGCGCCGGCGGCTGGTGCCTGTGGGGTGCTCGGCAGCGTTTTCCTTGGTGTCACGCGGGTCGGTATCGTCGCTCATGGCGGCTCCTTGCTCGTCTGTCCGGGTAATCGTTACAAAGTATTTCGCAGGCACGGTAACAACCGAATATGACAAAAAAGCTACAGCGACGCAGGGGTGGGTTGGCTTCGGTGGAACCGCTCAAGCCCGGGCTGTGCCGGGAGTTATCCACAAGCCGCGCAGGGCGGCTTGTGGAGCCTGGGCGATGCTCAGGGGGTCATGGGTGGCAGGTAGGCCAGGGTCGTGCCCAGGGCCCAGAGCAGGATCAGCACCAGGGGCGTATGTACCAGCAACTGGACGAAGGAGAAGCCGATCAGGTCCCGGGCCTTCAGGCCCAGCACGCCCAGCAGCGGCAACATGTAGAAGGGGTTGATCAGGTTCGGCAAGGCCTCGGCAGCGTTGTAGATCTGCACCGCCCAGCCCAGGTGGTACTGCAGGTCGTTGGCCACCTGCATCACGTAGGGCGCCTCGATGATCCACTTGCCGCCGCCGGAGGGAATGAAGAAGCCCAGTACCGCCGAGTACAGGCCCATCAGCAAGGCGTAGGTATCGTGGGAGGCGATCTGCACGAAGAAGGTCGAGATGTGATGGGCCAGGGTCTGGCCGTCCACGCCCTTGACCACGGTCATCAGCGCCGCGATGGAGCCGTACAGCGGGAACTGGATCAGCACCCCGGTGGTGGTCGGCACCGCCCGGGCCACGGCATCGAGAAAGCTGCGCGGGCGCCAGTGCAGCAGGGCCCCGGTCATCAGGAACAGGAAATTGTAGGTGTTGAGCCCGGAGATCGCGGTGATCGCCGGCTTGGTGGCGAACTCGTGATACAGCCAGCCGGCGGCCAGCAGGGCCAGGAGGATGATCAGCAGCGGGCTGTGTTCCAGCCATTCGCCTGGGCGGGTGCGTGGTTGCGCCTTGGGCAGGCTGAAGCTGGGATCGACCCCGCAGGCCTGGGCGTCACGGGCGCTGCCGGGGCCGGGGGCGGTGGCGTAGGCGATCACCAGCGACACCACCACCAGCGCCAGCAGCAGTACGCCCGACTGCCAGAGGAAGATGGTCTGGGTGAAGGGGATCACCCCGGTGATGGCCAGGATCGAAGGCGGCAGGCTGCCGGGGTTGGCCTGCAATTGCGCGGCCGAGGATGACAACCCCAGGGCCCAGACCGCACCCAGGCCCAGGTAGGCCGCGGCGCCGGCGGCGCGGTAGTCCATGCGCAGCTCGGTACGCCGGGCCAGGGCCCGGACCAGCAGGCCGCCGAACACCAGGGACAGGCCCCAGTTGAGCAGCGAGGCGAGCATCGAGATCAGTGCCACCCAGGCTACCGCCGAGCGGCCGTTGGCCGGGATGCGAGCCAGTTTGTCGATCAGTTTCACCGCTGGCGGCGAGCTGGCCACCACATAACCGCCGATGACCACGAAGGCCATCTGCATGGTGAAGGGGATCAGGCTCCAGAAACCGTCGCCAAAGGCCATGGCTGCATCGGTGGGCTTGGCACCCATGGCCAGGGTGGCCAGGGCGACGATGATCACCGCCAGCGCGGCGAACACCCAGGAGTCGGGAAACCAGCGCTCGGCCCAGTTCGAACAGCGCAGGGCGAAGCGGGCGGAGCGGCTATCTTGAATATCGGCGGCCACGTGGATACCTCGTGTTTTCTTATGTTTGTAAGGAGGTCGGCCGCCCCGGGCTGGGGCGGTCGAGAACTGTGCAAGAATGCGGCAATTGCCACGTACTGCAAAGGATTGAACGCACATGACATTTTCCCCCGAAGAACGCGCCGCGCTGCTCCAGGTCAAGGGTGTGGGACCCACGGTGGTGGGGCGCCTGGAGCAGCTGGGCATCGCCTCCCTGGCCGAGCTGGCTGGCGCCGACGCCCTGGATATCGTGACCCGGGCCTCCTCCCTGGTGGGTTCCAGTTGCTGGAAGAACAGCCCCCAGGCCCGCGCGGCGATCCAGGCCGCCATCGCCCTGGCCAAGGGCAACTGAATCTGCGCCCGGTGCGGGGAACGGCTTGTTCCCCGGGACTTTTGCGTAGACCATGGCGCCCTTGTCTTGTGCCACCCGAGTTGCCCTCATGACCCTTGCCAGCGAATCGACGGCGCGTTTTTCCCGCGCCGACTACAGGACCCTGGGCCTGGCCGCCCTGGGCGGGGCCCTGGAAATCTACGACTTCATCATCTTCGTATTCTTCGCCCTGACCCTGAGCCAGCTGTTCTTCCCACCGGAAATGCCCGAGTGGCTGCGGCTGTTGCAGAGCTTCGGGATCTTTGTCACCGGTTACCTGGCCAGGCCCCTGGGCGGCATCCTCATGGCCCACTTCGCCGACCGCCTGGGGCGCAAGAAGGTCTTCAGCCTGAGCATCCTGATGATGGCGCTGCCGTGCCTGCTGATCGGCAGCATGCCCACCTATGCCCAGATCGGTTATTTCGCGCCCTTGTTGCTGCTGGCGCTGCGGGTCCTGCAGGGCGCCGCGGTGGGTGGCGAGGTGCCCAGTGCCTGGGTGTTCGTCGCCGAGCATGCTCCCCGGGCCCATCGCGGTTATGCCCTGGGGTTTCTCCAGGCCGGACTGACCTTCGGCTATTTGCTGGGGGCGTTGACCGCGACCCTCCTGGCCCAGGTCTTCAGCCCCGAGGAAATCCTCGACCACGCCTGGCGCTATCCCTTCCTGCTCGGCGGGCTATTCGGCGTGATCGGTGTCTGGCTGCGTCGCTGGCTGGGCGAGACCCCGGTGTTCATGGCCCTGCAGCAACAACGCGAGAACGCCAGTGAACTGCCCCTGCGCACGGTGCTGCGCGAACACCGCCTGGCGATCCTGCCAGCCCTGATCCTCACTTGCGTGCTGACCTCGGCGGTGGTGGTGTTCGTGGTCATTACCCCGACCATGATGCAGAAGAGCTTCGGCATGAGCGCCAGCCACACCTTCGCCCTGAGCAGCCTGGGCATCGTCTTCCTCAACCTCGGCTGTGTCCTGGCGGGCCTGCTCGTCGACCGCCTGGGGGCCTGGCGCACGGTGATGTTCTACAGCCTGCTGCTGCCCCTGGGGATCGCCGTGCTCTACGGCTGCCTGATCAACGGTGGCGCCTGGATCGGCCTGGCCTACGCCATCGCCGGCCTGGGGTGCGGCGTGGTGGGGGCCGTGCCGTCGGTGATGGTCGGGCTGTTCCCGGCACGGATCCGCGTCTCGGGGATTTCCTTCACCTACAACATCGCCTATGCCCTCTGGGCCAGCATCACCCCGTTGCTGTTGATCGCCCTGATGCCGTGGAGCCCTTGGATCTGCGTGATCTTCTGCGCGGTGATGGGGGCGATCGGGGCAGCCAGTGCCGGGTATTTCGGCACCCGGGTCGGCGAGGCCCGCCGGTCCCAGGTCCACGAAGCCGGCTGCTGTTGAGCTGGCGGCCTGGCTTCAGTCGACCAGCAACTGGTCCAAGTAGTGACTGCGCTCGTTGCTCAGGCGGGTTACGCAACGGTTGATCAAGGTGGTGTGGGCCGGTTTGCCCGGCTCCACGTCGACCGCCTCCAGCACGCAGGTGCTGTCGCGGTACTTGATCCAGGCGCGCTGGGCGTTCTTCAGCTTGCCCAGGTACTCCTGCTCCTGGAGCAGGTTGCCGGGATAACGCTGGTGGACCCGCTCCAGCAGCGCCTGGTAGCTCTGGTTGAGGGCGCTGTCGGCCAGCTCCTTGTCTTGCTGGGCACAGCGATCGACCTGCTGGCTGTATTGGATGTGCGCGCAGTCCAGGGCTGCTGCTCGCGCTGGCAGCCAAGCGCCGCCGGCGCCGAGCAGCAGGGCGGTGGCCAGAGCGAAGATCCGGGGCTGGCGAGGCATGGCGATCCCTTGGGCGAAGAATGAAGCGGGCATTCTACAGGGCCGCGGCCGGCACAAAAGCGACATGAGCGCGCGGGCCGCGAGTGGCCCCCTGGTGGCACGCTGGATAACCGGCAGATAACAGCCCGATGACAATTCGCCCAGCCGAGCCTGTCCGGTGCTCAACCGGACTATCATCAGGCCGAGGTTTTCCACCACACCGCAGGAGGCTCCATGGGCGCAGGACACAGTCACGGACAGGTACGGGCCGGGCACGAACGCAAATTGTGGATGGCCCTGGGGCTGACCGGCAGCTTCATGATCGCCGAGGTCATCGGCGCTTTCGTCACCGGTAGCCTGGCGCTGTTATCGGATGCCGCGCACATGCTCACCGATACCCTGGCGCTGGCGATATCCCTGGTGGCGATCCAGGTCGCCAAGCGCCCGGCGGACCGCAAGCGCACCTTCGGCTACGCGCGATTCGAAATCCTCGCCGCGGCCTTCAATGCCCTGCTGTTGTTCGTGGTGGCCTTCTACATCCTGTTCGAGGCCTGGCAACGCTTGCAGGCACCGCCCGAGATCCAGTCCACGGGAATGCTGGTGATCGCAGTGCTGGGGCTGATCGTCAACCTGATCTCCATGAGCCTGCTGGCCTCCGGCAGCAGCCAGAGCCTCAACGTCAAGGGCGCCTACCTGGAGGTCTGGAGCGACATGCTCGGCTCGCTGGGGGTGATCCTCGCCGCACTGGTGATCATGTACACCGGCTGGGGCTGGGTCGATTCGCTGGTGGCCGCGGCCATCGGCCTGTGGGTGCTGCCACGGACCTGGACCCTGCTCCGGGAAAGCACCAACGTGCTGCTGCAAGGTGTACCCGAAGGCATCGATATCGACCAGGTGGAGCAGGGCATTCGCGGCGTGCCAGGGGTCAGCGATGTGCACGACTTGCATATCTGGGCCCTGACCAGCGGCAAGAACGTGCTCAGCGCGCACCTGGTGGCCCAAGTGGGCAGCCGTGACGAGCAGGCGATCCTGGCCGAGGTCAGCGAGCTGGTGCAGGAGCGTTTCGAGATCGCCCACGTCACCTTGCAGGTGGAGCAGTCAGGCTTTCACGAACAGGCGCACCAGCACTGAGGGTGGCCCTCAGTCGCGCTCCTCGAGCACATAGCCGACACCGCGCAAGGTATGGATCAGCTTGCGCTCGAAGGGGTCGTCGATCTTGGCCCGCAAGCGGCGGATCGAGACCTCCACCACATTGGTGTCGCAATCGAAGTTCATGTCCCAGACGAAGGAGATGATCTGGGTCCGCGACAGCACCACGCCGCTCTGGCGCATCAGCAGGTGCAACAGGGCGAACTCCTTGGTGGTCAGGTCGATTCGCTGCTTGCCGCGAAAGGCCCGGTGCCGGCCCTGGTCCAGCTCCAGGTCGGCGACCCGCAGTACATCCGGTACCGGCGACTGCTCGCTGCGGCGCATCAGGGTACGGACCCTGGCCAGCAGTTCGGGAAAGGCGAACGGCTTGACCAGGTAGTCGTCGGCCCCCAGGTCCAGGCCACGGATCTTGTCCGCCAGCCGGCCCTGGGCGCTGAGCATCATGACCCGGGTATTGCTGAACTGGCGGATCTGGTCCAGCACGCCCCAGCCGTCGATCTGCGGCAGGTTGACGTCCAGGATCACCAGGTCGTAGGCATGCTGGCGCGTCAGGTACAGGCCATCGGCGCCGCTGTTGGCGCAATCCACCACATAACCACTTTCCGTCAATCCCTGTTGCAGGTAGTCGGCAGTCTTGAGTTCGTCTTCGATAACCAGGATGCGCATATTGAGGAAGTTCTCTGCAATTGAGGTTGGTAGTCGACAAACACTGGAAAGTTATTATTTAAGTTGTGGGCAAGTTGTCGTTGGTAAGTTGTTAAGTTGCTTGTGGAACTTCTCTTTCTGGGCGTGGAAGTACCGTGGGCCTTGGCTTTTTTGATGGGATCTTAATACAGAAGCCTGGGTCGTAAACCTTGATTACAGATTTGTAATTTTTGCGCCACCCTGCTGATAAGGACCGAAAGTTAAAGTTGGCCGATCTTGAATATTTCCCTGTCGACAAGTACAGCGGTGTAATTCATATCGGTCGAATAACCCTTTTATATGTACCGGTATATACCGCCGTGCCTGCGCCAAGACTTCGTTTCAGCAAGGGTCGGAACCTGATATGCCGAATTTCCCGAGAATCTGCGCCCGGGCCGCAAGGCGCTGTTGCACGGCTCTATTACTGGTCCTGGCGGGGCAAGCCGCGAATGCCGCCGGGCAACCGGTGTTGAGCCTGGACAGCGCCATGGCCAAGGCTTTTGCCAACAATCCGGAACTGGCCGCTGCGAGCTGGGAGATCGATATCGCCCAGGGCGCCCGCCAGCAGGCCGGGCTGATTCCCAACCCGGTGCTATCCACGGATATCGAGAACACCAAGCGCGGACAGGGCACCACCTCGGTCAAGCTCACCCAGACCCTGGAACTGGGGGGCAAGCGCGGCGCGCGGGTGGAGGTGGCCAGCCAGGGCCAGAGGCTCGCGGACCTGGAGCTGGATCGGCGGCGCAACCAGTTGCGCGCCGATGTACTGGACGCCTACTACGCAGCGCTGCGGGCCCAGGAGCGCACGCAACTGGCCGGGCGCTCCCTGGCCCTGGCCGAGCGCGGCCTGGCCGTGGCCCAGGGGCGGGTCGGTGCCGGCAAGGCATCGCCGGTGGAGGCCACCCGGGCCCAGGTGCAACTGGCGGAGATCCGCCTGGAACTCAATCGTGGCCAGTTGGAGCAGGACAACGCCTATCGGCAGCTGGCCAGGGTCACCGGTAGCGCCAGCGCGGACTTTTCCGCGGTGCAGGAGCAGTCCGGGGACGCCACTGCGCCGCCGGCGCCGGCGCAGCTGTTGAATCGCCTGCCCCAGACTGCGGAGCTGCGCCTGGCAGAGCAGGAGATCGCCCAGCGCGAGGCGTCCCTGGACCTGGAAAAGGCCCAGCGCATTCCCGACCTGGATATCAGTATCGGTAGCCAATACGACGCCAGCAGGAACGAAGACGGCAGCAAGAAGGACCGGATCAACCTGGTCGGCCTGTCGATGCCGTTGCCGTTGTTCAACCGCAACCAGGGCAACGTGCTCTCCGCCGCGCGCCGCGCCGACCAGGCCCGGGACCTGCGCAACGCCACTGAACTGCGCTTGCGTACCGAGACCCGCCAGGCCCTGGAGCAGTGGGAAACCGCCCGGCGTGAAGTGCAGTCGTTCAACCAGACCATCCTGCCCGCCGCCCAGAGCGCGGTAGACAGTGCCACCCGTGGCTTCGAGATGGGCAAATTCAGCTTTCTCGAGGTGCTCGACGCCCAGCGCACATTGATCGGCGCCCGCAACCAGTACCTGGTGGCGGTAGCGCAGAGCACGGATGCCTGGGTACGGATCGAGCGTATCTACGGCGACCTCAGCCGCTGGTGAAACCCTGGCTGCGGGGCCTCGCGTACTTCGCCCTGTTGCTGCTCAGCGACTGCGGCAGGGTGCCTCCGGCCAGCAGCCACGAGCCCCCCCGGCACTGGTGCGTGCACGAGCTGCACCGGGCCCTGGAGAAGTTCTTCTTTGCGTCTACTTCGTAAGGCCGCGCCTGCGCCGCCGACCCTCGACATTTTCAGGAGCATCCATGGACAAAAAACGCAGTCTTGTTGTGGCCATAGTGGCGGTGGCCGGCCTGGGGCTGGCGGCCTCGTTGCTGCCGGGCCTGTTCAATCGCCAGGCCCCGGCCACAGGCCAGCCTTCAGCGTCCACGGCGCCCGCCGGGCATGGCGAGCCGGGGCATACCGAGCAAGGGCACGGCGAACAGGGCCATGGGGAGGAGGGCCACGAAGGCCTGGTGGAACTCGATGCCCAGCAGATCGCCGCGGCCGGGATCGAGCTGGCCGAGGCCGGCCCGCGGCGTCTGGATCGCCTGCTCAGCCTGCCGGGGGAGATCCGCTTCGACGAGGACCGCACCTCGCATATCGTGCCGCGCGCCGCCGGGGTGGTGGAGTCGGTACAGGCCAACCTCGGCCAGTCGGTCAAGCGTGGCGACCTGCTGGCGGTGATTGCCAGCCAGCAGGTTTCCGACCAGCGCAGCGAGCTGGCGGCAGCCGGCCGGCGGGTGGAACTGGCCCGTACCACCTTCGAGCGTGAGCGTCAGTTGTGGGTCGACCAGATCTCCGCCGAGCAGGACTACCTGCTGGCGCGGCAGACGCTGCAAGAGGCCGAGATCGCCCTGGGCAACGCCCGGCAGAAGATGGCGGCGCTGGCTGGCAGTGCCCAGCTGGCGGGGGGCAACCGTTATGAAATGCGTGCACCGTTCGATGGCGTGGTGGTGGAGAAGCACCTCAGCGTCGGCGAAGTGGTGGGCGAGACCACGGCGGCTTTCACCCTGTCCGACCTGTCCCGGGTCTGGGCGACCTTCGGTGTATTCCCCAAGGACCTGGACAAGGTCCGGGTCGGCCAGTCGGTGAATGTCAGCTCCAGCGAACTGGGCTCCCAGGTCCGCGGGCAGGTGGCCTATGTCGGCAACCTGCTGGGGGAGCAGACCCGCACCGCCACGGTCCGGGTGACCCTGGCCAACCCCAAGGAGACCTGGCGCCCGGGCCTGTTCGTGGCGGTCGAGGTGGCCACCGCGGCCGTCGAGGTGCCGGTCAGCGTGCCCCAGGAGGCGATCCAGACC
Organism: Pseudomonas sp. B6(2017); assembly: GCF_002112765.1. NCBI lineage: Bacteria > Pseudomonadati > Pseudomonadota > Gammaproteobacteria > Pseudomonadales > Pseudomonadaceae > Pseudomonas > Pseudomonas sp. B6(2017). The sequence goes on from NZ_NEIQ01000002.1 coordinate 26,259, forward strand.
GTGGAAGAACGGCCTTCGGTGTTCGTGCGCGTGGCCGAGGGTTTCCAGGCTACGCCCGTGGTGCTCGGGGCCAGCCAGGATGGGTTCGTGGAGGTCCGCGAAGGCTTGGCCGCCGGCGCCCAGGTCGCCACGCGCGGCAGCTTCACCCTCAAGTCCGAACTGGGCAAGGGTTCGGCCGAGCACAGCCACTGAACAGGCCCTAGCGGAGAGTGACTATCCATGTTTGAACGCATCATTCAATTCGCCATCGAGCAGCGCATCATCGTCCTGCTGGGGGTACTGCTGATGGCCGGTATCGGCATCGCCAGCTACCAGAAGCTGCCGATCGACGCCGTCCCCGATATCACCAACGTCCAGGTGCAGATCAACTCCGCGGCGCCGGGTTTCTCGCCGCTGGAGACCGAGCAGCGCATCACCTTTCCCATCGAGACCGCCATGGCCGGCCTGCCCGGCTTGCAGCAGACCCGCTCGCTATCGCGTTCGGGCCTGTCCCAGGTGACGGTAATCTTCAAGGACGGCACCGATATCTTCTTCGCCCGGCAACTGGTCAACGAGCGCCTGCAGGTGGCTCGCGAGCAACTGCCCGAAGGGGTGGAGGCGCAGATGGGGCCGATTTCCACCGGGCTGGGAGAAATCTTCCTGTGGACCGTGGAGACCGAGGAAGGCGCACGCAAGGAAGATGGCACGCCCTACACCCCAACCGACCTGCGGGTGATCCAGGACTGGATCATCAAGCCGCAGTTGCGCAACGTTCCCGGGGTGGCCGAGATCAACACCATCGGCGGCTTCGCCAAGGAGTACCAGATCGCTCCTGATCCCAAGCGCCTGGCGGCCCACCGCCTGACCCTCACCGACCTGGTGACGGCCCTGGAACGCAACAATGCCAACGTCGGTGCCGGCTATATCGAGCGCAGCGGCGAACAGTTGCTGATCCGTGCCCCGGGGCAACTGGCCTCCATCGACGACATCGCCAACATCGTCATCAGCAGCAGCGACGGTACGCCGATCCGCGTGCGCAACGTGGCCCAGGTGGAAATCGGCCGTGAGCTGCGCACCGGCGCAGCTACCGAGAATGGCCGTGAAGTGGTGCTGGGCACGGTGTTCATGCTGATCGGCGAAAACAGCCGCGCGGTGTCCCAGGCGGTGGCCAAGCGGCTCGAGGAAATCAACCGCACACTGCCCGAGGGCGTGGTGGCGGTCACCGTGTACGACCGCACCAACCTGGTGGAGAAAGCCATCGCCACGGTGAAGAAGAACCTCTTCGAGGGCGCACTGCTGGTGATCGTCATCCTGTTCCTGTTCCTGGGAAACATCCGCGCGGCGTTGATCACCGCCCTGGTGATCCCGCTGTCGATGCTGTTCACCTTCACCGGCATGTCCAGCAACAAGGTCAGTGCCAACCTGATGAGCCTCGGCGCCCTGGACTTCGGGATCATCGTCGACGGTGCGGTGGTGATCGTCGAGAACGCCATCCGCCGGCTGGCCCATGCCCAGCAGAGCCACGGGCGCATGCTGACCCGCTCGGAGCGCCTGCATGAAGTCTTTGCCGCGGCCAAGGAAGCCCGGCGCCCACTGATCTACGGCCAGTTGATCATCATGGTGGTGTACCTGCCGATCTTCGCCCTCACCGGCGTGTCCGGGAAGATGTTCCACCCCATGGCCTTCACCGTGGTCATGGCCCTCCTGGGGGCGATGATCCTCTCGGTGACCTTCGTCCCGGCGGCCATTGCGCTGTTCGTCACCGGCAAGGTCCAGGAGAAGGAGAACCTGGTGATGCGCAACGCCAAGCGTGGTTATGCACCGGTGCTGGACTGGGTGATGCAGCGGCGCGGGCTGACCTTCGCCCTGGCCGGCGCGGTCCTGGTGGGCAGCGGCCTGCTGGCCAGCCGCATGGGCAGCGAGTTCATCCCCAGCCTCAGCGAGGGCGACCTGGCCCTGCAGGCCCTGCGGGTGCCGGGCACCAGCCTTTCGCAATCGGTGGACATGCAGCAGCGCCTGGAGAAGACCCTGCTGGCCCAGGTGCCGGAGGTAGAGCGGGTGTTCGCTCGCACCGGTACCGCGGAGATCGCCTCGGACCCGATGCCGCCGAACATTTCCGACAGCTACGTGATGCTCAAGCCCAAGGCCCAGTGGCCAGACCCGGGTAAGTCCCGGGAGGCGCTGATCGCCGATATCCAGCGCGCCAGCGCCATGGTGCCGGGCAATGCCTATGAGTTGTCGCAGCCGATCCAGTTGCGTTTCAACGAACTGATTTCCGGGGTGCGCAGCGATGTCGCGGTCAAGGTCTTCGGCGACGACATGGCGGTGCTGAACAAGACCGCCAACGAGATCGCCAGCGCCTTGCAGGGACTGTCGGGCGCTTCGGAGGTCAAGGTGGAGCAGACCACCGGGCTGCCGGTGCTGACCATCAATATCGACCGGGACAAAGCCGCGCGCTATGGCCTCAACGTCGGTGATGTGCAAGACACCATCGCGGTGGCCGTGGGCGGGCGCCAGGCCGGAATCCTGTATGAGGGCGATCGGCGCTTCGACATGGTGGTGCGCCTGTCCGATCAGTTGCGTACCGACATCGATGGGTTGTCACGGCTGCTGGTCCCGATCCCGGCGACGGCCGGCAGCGTCAACGGGCAGATTGGTTTCATCGCGCTGTCGGAAGTGGCCAGCCTGGACCTGGTCCTGGGCCCCAACCAGGTCAGCCGGGAAAACGGCAAGCGCCTGGTGATCGTCAGCGCCAACGTGCGCGGTCGGGATATCGGCTCCTTCGTCGAGGAGGCCACGACCCTGATCGCCGACAAGGTGAAGGTCCCGGCGGGTTACTGGACCACCTGGGGCGGCCAGTTCGAACAGTTGCAGGAGGCTTCCCAGCGCCTGCAGGTGGTGGTGCCGGTGGCCCTGCTGCTGGTGTTCGGCCTGCTGTTCATGATGTTCAACAACCTCAAGGACGGGCTGCTGGTGTTCACCGGCATTCCCTTCGCCCTGACGGGCGGGATCATGGCCTTGTGGCTGCGGGACATTCCGCTGTCGATCTCGGCGGGGGTCGGTTTCATCGCCCTGTCGGGGGTGGCGGTGCTCAACGGGCTGGTGATGATTGCCTTCATCCGCAACCTGCGGGAGGAGGGGCGGTCGCTGCCCATGGCCATCCGCGAGGGCGCCCTGACCCGGTTGCGTCCGGTACTGATGACGGCGTTGGTAGCGTCCCTGGGCTTCGTGCCCATGGCCTTGGCCACCGGCACCGGCGCCGAGGTGCAACGCCCCCTGGCCACGGTGGTGATCGGCGGCATCCTGTCCTCCACCATCCTCACCCTGCTGGTACTGCCCGCGCTGTACCAGTGGGCCCACCGCCGGGAGGAGTGATGCCTGTGTGATCGCTCCCGGCAGTGGCTTCGTGTAGGTACCGTCTTGCCCGTTAACGGGCAAGACGGTACCTACAGGTTTGCGGGGCGCGCGATCGCGGGTGTCGTCATGAAGGCGGTGCGTGAGCAAGGCAAAAAAAAGCGCCCCGAGGGGGCGCTGAAGATTCATCTCTTTCCAAAGGAGCATCATGAAAACGCTTCAAGAGATGAATGTGCTCTGTGGGCCAACGCCGTCAAATATCTTCGCCAGCCTTGCTGGGCGTGGAAGGGGCGTCGGTGGTGGCGGTTTCCGTTTTCTGCTCGGATTCGCCTTGAATCTGTTCCTGGCTGGCCAGGAAGGTTTCGCGGGCTTGTCGCGAACGTTCGCTGCCGTCGGCGGCCCAGGCACCGAGGCTGGTGCTGGCCAGAAGGCCGATGAACAACAGTTGGCTGGGGCGCATGATGCTTCTCCTGACAGGTTGCCCGCCTTCGAAAAACCAGCGGATCCGAATCTGCCAAGGAGTATAAGGAGACCAACCTAACGAGAAGGTGAGGTGGATATTACAGTTCTGCAAGACATGAGTCTGTGAAGAAGTTTTAACACCGGGCAGGCCGCAACCTGCCCGGCCAGAGCCATCAGAGCAGGGCCAGTGGGTATTCGACGATCAGCCGGAATTCCTCCAGGTCCGACTCGAATCGGCTGGAGCGGACGGTGGCCTGGCGGATGCGCAGGGCCAGGTCCTTGAGCTGTCCGCTCTGGAATACGTACTTGGCTTCGATATTCCGTTCCCAGCGCCGCTGGCCGGCCAGTGGATTGCCCGCCGAATCGCGTTGCATGTACTGCGCGTTGGCATGGCTGTAATCGGCGCCCCGGCCGCGTCCATAGCGGGCCATGAAGCTCAGGCCGGGGACGCCCAGGGTCTGCATGTCCAGGTCATAGCGCAGCATCCATGAGCGTTCCTTGGGAGCGTTGAAATCGCTGTACTGGATCGAGTTGTCGAGGAAGATCGAGTCCGACTGGCGCAGGTAGTCGAAGGGGTTGTTGCCGTTGTTGCGCTGGTGGGAGAGGGCCAGCGTGTGGGCGCCGAAGGTGGCGCCGATCTTGGCGCTCCAGATGTTGTTGTTCAGCTCGCCCAGCTCCTTGCGGCCTTCGTCCACCACGTTGTAGTAATTGAAGGCGCCCAGCAGCGTGAGGTCCTGGGACAACGGATACTTGCCCGAGAGGCCGAAGTAGCGCTGGTCCCACACCTCCTTGAGGCGGCTGCCGTAGAGGCTGACGCTGAGGTTGGGGTCGATTTGGTAGTCACCACCGAAGTAGCCGACCCAGGGGGAGTCCACCTGGCCCTTGTAGAAGGTGACGAAGCCCTCGCGCAGGCTGCTCTGGTTCGTCGAGCCCACGGCATGCAGGCGCCCGGCTTGCAGCTTCAGGTCGTCGAGGCTGGTGTTCTCCAGGGTGAAGCCGCGAAAGCTCTGGGGCATCACCCGGGAGTCGCCATAGTGCAGTACGGGTGTCGTGGGGAACACATCGCCGATCTTGGCCACGGTATCCAGGGCTCGCACCTTCACCGCGCCACCGGCCTTGCCGTAGCTGTCGGCCGGTTCGTTCCTGCCGTTCACCGGCAGCATGGCGAACGACCCCTTGCCGCCGCTGCGCCCTGTTCCGGAGTCGAGCTTGAAGGCATGCATGACAAAAGCATCGAGGCCGAAACCCACGGTGCCCTGGGTGAAGCCCGATTCGAACTTGCCGATCAGGCTTTGGGTCCAGGCTTCGGAGTAGCCATTGCCGGTGGGGCTGGACTGGCCCTTGCGGTCATCGCGATTGAAATAGAAGTTGCGTAGCAGCAGGTTGAGCTGGCTGCCTTCGATAAAGCCTTCGGGACGTTCCTCGGCAGCTACCGCCGCCATAGGACCGAGCCCCAGTGCCGCAGTGAGTGCGGACAGGGACACAAGAGGGTTGATACGCATGGGTGGGCGCTCCTGAGTGTGCAGCTATCGGTTTTTATATCGCCGCAGGCGTTCTTATTGGTTTGGCCGCCGGGGCATCGCCGCGCCCGGAGCCGTTGTCGATAGTTGCAAACCGCAGATAACGACGGGGTGACCCGACAGTTACAATTGCGCAAGAAAATGGCTGGCCAGAGATCGCCCGGATGAGCTGCAGCCCTTGTGGACCGGGCTCTTCGTGAATCTGGCCGAAGGTGGGAGAGGTGCCTTACAGATAAGTAATGCGCGCGCGATGATTCTGACAGGGTCGGTTTTTTATCCTCGTGGACATCAACAGAACGAGGAGGCTGTCATGAAACTACTTAACTTGAGCATCGCCGCGATGCTCTTTGCCATCTCTTCCCTGGCATTGGCCGAAGGTGGCGGTGACCGTACCTTCGCCCGGGCCATGCAGGAGAACGAAAAAGCCATGGAGCGCTACGCTGCGAAGCAGGGCAAGACCGCGCCGGTGGTGCGGAACTACCGCTATGGCATGGAGCTGGATATCGTCAAGGTGGTCAACGTCACTCCACCGATCAAGTCTTGCCAGGTGGTGCCTTCACGCATGACCTATGAAGACTCCAGTGGCCAGCTCAAGACCATCGAGTACCAGATCCTGGGCCAGTGCCGTAACAATGGCAGTTGATCCATGGATGGTCACTGCCTTGCCCGCGATGTGCCGGCCGGGTCCCCGAGGGCGGCCCGGCCGCTGCCGGCGTCTTCAGTCCTGCGCCGATCCGGGATGCAAGGCGACGATCATGTCGACCTCCACCGAGGCGTTCTTCGGTAGTTGGTAGACCCCCAGCGACGTCCTGGTATGCACGCCGGCCTCGGCAAATACCGCATAGAGAATTTCCGAAGCGCCGTCCGCCACTTCGCTTTGCTGGGTGAAGTCCGCCGCGCTCTGGACGTAGACGTTGATCCGCAAGATTCGCTTGATCCGCCCAAGGTCGCCGAGCATCTGCTCGAGGATGGCCAGGGCCCGCAGGGTGCAGATCCGCGCGGCGTGCCGGCCCTGCTCCAGGGAGGTCTCGGCACCGACCCGGCCCATCACCATCACCGCGTCGTCGACCCGGGGGATCTGCCCGCTGACGTAGACCTCGTCGCCGTTTCGTACCGCCGGCACGTAGTTGCCGCCAATGCGCATCTGGCCTTCGAAACTGTGGCCGACCCGTTCGGCCGCCTGGAGGAAAAGTGCCTTGCGTGATGCATCCATGAGCCAACTCCGTCGATCGCCAGTGAAATTTGCGAAATCGCACTATACCCATTGCCCTGTGCCGCACAATCCCCGGCCAAAGCCCCGTTTCACGGGGGGTGGCAGCCATCGAATTATTTTCGTCGGACAGCCTCGCACGGCTATTAAGAAATGTATTTCAGGGCCGATGTTAGGCCCAAGGCAGCCTATTTTTTCCAGTCCCCCGGTACACCCACATGTTCAATAAACGCTTGAAGCAAGAGCTGGCGACCATTCGTGAAGAGCTTTCGAGCCTTCAGCAGGTGAAGGAAAGCCTTGAAAGCGAGATGCTCGTGATCAATTTGAGCGCCGATGGACGGATTCAATCGGTCAACCACAACTTCGCCCAGGAAATGCTCTACAAGAGCGGCGACCTGGTGGGGCGTCCTCTGGAAGATATCGTCCCGGCCCACGTCAAGCACGACGAGTTCCACCTGCGGTTCAAAAGCACCCTGACCCGGGGCGAGCACTTTGCCGGGGCGGTGCGCCTGTTGCGTGGCAATGGCCAGGAAGCCTGGCTGCGTTCGATTTCCCAGCCGGTGCGCGACTCCGAGGGGCGGATCAAGTACTTCGCGATTTTCTCCAGCGACCTGACCCGCACCATCGAGGCATCCCGCGAGCACGAGAACCTGATCGGCGCCCTGGTGCGCTCCACCGCGGTGATCGAGTTCGACCTCAATGGCACCGTCCTCAGCGCCAATGAGCGTTTCCTGACGAGCATGGGCTACAGCCTGGCGCAGATCCAAGGCAAGCATCACCGCATCTTCTGCGAGCCCGAGGAGTACAACAGCCCGGCTTACCAAGAGTTCTGGCGGCGCCTGAACGCCGGCGAGTTCATCGCCGAGCGCTTCAAGCGGGTCGACTCCCATGGCCGGGTGGTCTGGCTTGAGGCCTCCTACAACCCGGTGATGGACGCCAACAACAAGCTCTACAAGGTGGTGAAGTTCGCCACGGTGATCACCGACCAGGTGAACCAGGAGTTGGCGGTGGCCGAAGCCGCCAGCATCGCCTACAACACCTCGTTGCAGACCGACACCTGCGCCCAGCGCGGCACTACCGTGGTGACCGAAGCGGTGACCGTGATGCAGGACCTGGCCAGGCACATGCAGGATGCCGGTAACGGCATCGAGGCCCTGAGCGAGCAGTCCCTGGTGATCGCCAGTATCGTCAAGACCATCAGCGGGATCGCCGAGCAGACCAACCTGCTGGCGCTCAATGCCGCCATCGAGGCAGCCCGGGCCGGTGAGCAAGGTCGAGGGTTCGCGGTGGTGGCCGACGAGGTGCGGCAACTGGCCTCGCGTACCAGCAGCGCGACCGACGAGATCGTCGGCGTGGTGCGCCAGAACCAGGACATGGCCCGCACCGCGGTGGAGCTGATGGTCGAAGGCAAGCAACGGGCCGAGCAGGGCCTGGCCCTGGCGGCGGAAGCCGGTACGGTGATCGTCGAGATCCAGGACGGCGCCCAGAAGGTGGTCAGCGCGGTGGGACAGTTCGCCAACCAGCTCTCGACTTGATGCCACCTGGCCAGGGGCGTCCGTTCAGGCGGGCGCCGGCCGGTTCAGGGCTGCAACGGCCCGTGGCATTCATAGTGCAGGCGATCGAACCACTGCCCGTGGAGCAGGAAGCTGCGGCGTGAATGGCCGTAGCGGGAAAAACCGCAGGCCTCGAGCACGCGCACCGAGCCGATGTTCTCCGGCCGGGCGTTGGCCTCGAGGCGGCTCAGGCCCAGCTCGCCGAACGCCCGTTGCAGTACCTGGGCTACCGCCGTCCTGGCGATCCCGCGGCCGATGAAGCGCTCGCCAACCCGATAACCCAGCTCGGCGCAATTGAAGTAGTGCCGTTGCACCCGGTGCAAGTTGACCCGCCCCACCAGCAGGCCGTCCTGGCGAATCAGGAACTGGTAGCCACGGTCCGCCTCGGCGTCTTGCCGCGCCTGGACGATCGCCTCGGCGACGCCCTCGCTGCAGTAGTAGCTGGGCGACCGGGCGTTGATCGAGGCTTCGAAGAACGCACGGTTCTGCTCTTCGAAGGCCAGCAGGTCATTCAGGTCGTCGAGCTGTGGAGCAGCGATCCGCAGGTGCGCCATGGTCCAGGTACCTCCATCCATTGGGGGCGCTTTCATCTCACGATTCGCCGCCCTCGGGCAAGCCCGGGACTCAAGTCTGCAGGTGTGGATGGATCAGCTCGGCGAACCATTCGATGAACACATTGAGGCGGCGCGAGCGATGGCGCCGATCGGGATACAGCGCGCAGATATCCATCGGCGCCACTGGCAGCCCGTGCAGCACTTGCACCAGCTCGCCTCGGTCCAGCAGGTGCTGCACATCGAAGCGTGGAACCTGGATCAGGCCCAGCCCCTGGCGGCAGCAGGCGATGTAGTTTTCCACGTTGTTGACGATCACCCGGCTGGGCAGGCTCATCAGGTGCTCACGGCCTTCGAGCAGGTATTCCCAGGGTTGCTCGCGGCCGGTGTCCGGTGAGGCATAACCGATCATCCACTGGCCTTGCTGCAGGTCCTGGGGGCTGTGGGGTTCACCATGGGCGGCGAGGTAGGCGGGGCTGGCGCAGTTGATCAACCCCAGCTGGCCCAGGGGGCGGGCGATCAGGCTGCTGTCGGCCAGGCTGCCGACGCGGATCGCGCAATCGACGCCTTCCTGCACCAGGTCGATGCTGCGGTCGCAGGCGCCCAGGGCCAGTTGCAAGCCGGGGTATTGAGCCAGCCACTGGGGCAGGGCGGGCACTATCAGGCGCCGGGCGATGCGGCTGGGCACATCGATGTTCAGGCGACCGCTGACATCCACCTGGCGATGCTGGAACAGCTGGTTGAGTTCCGCCGCGTCGGCCAGCAGGCGCCGGGCCCGTTCCAGCAGGATGGCGCCGTCGGCGGTCAGTTGCACCTGGCGGGTGGTGCGGTGCAGCAGCCTTGTGCCGAGGCCGGTTTCCAACTGCTGCACCGCCGAGGACACCGTGGCCCTGGGCAACTCCAGGACATGGGCGGCCTTGATGAAACTACCCATGTCGGCCACCTGGATGAACACCCGGTACTGCTCAAGTTTATCCATCGTCGCAACTGTCCTGGTTCGCGGGCATGCCTGGGGGGAGTGGACCGTGGCGCCGGTCCGGCAGGCCAATGTACCCCTTGGACGCGAGGATTACTTGGTGGTGTAGCCGCCGTTGATCAGTAAGGTCTGGCCGGTGATCCACCAGCCCTCGGTCACCAGGTGGCGGATGAAGGGCACCACGTCCTCGATGTCGGTCAGGCCGGTCTTGCTCGACGGCGACAGCGCCGCAGCGCTCTTGTGATAGGCAACGGCATCGGCGCCTTCGGCCGGGTAGAAGAACGGCGTGTCCATCGGCCCCGGACCCACGGCAGTGACCGAGATGCCCCGGGCGCCGAACTCCTTGGCCGCCGCCCGGGTGAAGTGCTCCACCGGCGCCTTGGCGCCGCCATAGGCGGCATAGAGCGGCGTGAACGCACCCAGCAACGAAGTCACCAGGGTCACCAGCTTGCCGTTGTCCTCCAGGTGCTTGCCGGCCTCCTTGATGAAAAAGAATGCGCTCTTGGCATTGACCGCGAACATCTGGTCGTACTCCTCTTCACTGATCTCGACTATGGGTTTCTTCAGCACCTTGCCCACGGTGTTGATGGCGATATCGATCTTGCCGAAGCGTGCCTTGACCTCGTCGAACAGGCGCTCCACTGCACCGGCGCGGGTCAGGTCGGCCTGCCAGGCCTGAGCCTGGACTCCCAGCTCCTGGAGGGCGGCCAGGGTCGCCCGGGCATCGGCGGCGCTGGCATCGCTGTTGTAGTGCACGGCCACGGCCCGGGCGCCGTGGCGGGCGAGGTCACGGGCGATCAGGCCGCCGAGGTTCTTCACGCCGCCGGCGATCAACACGACTTTGTCGTTCAGGGAATGGTCAGCCATGGTGCGCATCCTTCAAGTGTTGAAATGAAGGATGAGTCTAGTCCGGGGGGCGCTGTGGATAAGCCGCCGAGCGCTGGACGGATCATCCAGGAAATCCGTCCAATCGACCCATCTGCACGGCCAGGGCTTGACGCTACAATCGCTTTTTTTCAGGAGCCTGCCATGCCCGCATTTCGTCGTTCGGTCCCCCTGGACAAGGCCTATCGTCTGCTCAACCACGGTCCCACCGTACTGGTCAGCGCCGCCCATGAAGGGCAGCGCAACATCATGGCCGCCGCCTGGGCCATGCCCCTGGATTTCCAACCGCCGAAGGTCGCGGTGGTGCTCGACAAGACCACCTGGACCCGGCAACTGCTGGAGGCCTCCGGCAGCTTCGTGCTCAACGTGCCCTGTGTGGAGCAGGTCGACATCACCCAGAGCCTGGGCAACAGCTCCGGGCTGGAACTGCACCAGGGCGGTCGCGACAAATTCAGTGCCTACGGCCTGGCCACCTTCGCCGGCCAGGCCCTTGCCGCGCCGTTGCTGGGAGGTTGCGTGGCCTGGCTGGAGTGTCGGTTGCTGCCCGAGCCCCACAACCACCAGCAATACGATTTGTTCCTCGGCGAAGTGATTGCCGCCCAGGCCGACTCGCGGGTGTTCAGCGAGGGGCGTTGGCACTTCGACGGCCATGATCGGCTGCGCACCTTGCACCATGTGGCCGGTGGGCATTTCCTGACCATTGGCCAGAGTATCGACGGGCGCCAGTTGCCCTTGGCCGGCGAGGCCTGAACAGGAGGTTGCATGCACGAGGTTTTCCAACGCCTGGTGGCGCTGTTGGACAGGCACCAGGCCCGTTACCGGGTGATCGAGCACCCGGCCGAAGGGCAGTCGGCACGGGTCGCCGAGATTCGCGGCACCGAGCCGGGCCAGGGGGCCAAGGCCATGCTGTGCGGCCTCAAGGGCGGTGGCGATGCCTACGCCCTGGTGATCCTGTCCGGGGACCAGAAACTGGACATGAAGAAAGTCGGCGCGGCCCTGGGAGGCAAGAAAGCCCAGCTCGTGGCGCCGCAGCTGGTCCGGGAACTGACGGGCTGCGTGATCGGAGCCATCCCACCGCTGAGCTTCGATCCACGGATTGCGTTGATCGTCGATCCGCAGCTGACTTCGCGCTATGAACAAATCGCCTTCAATGCCGGGCGCCTGGATGCATCCATGGTGCTGGCCACCGAGGACTACCTGCGGATCGCCCAGCCGCGCTTGCTCGATGTGACCCAGGATGCGGCGCAAGAGGGCTGACGCGCCTTACCAGCTCACCTGGCCCAGGGCCGCGGCGAACGTGGTGAGTTTTGCCGAGCACTGGCGCGAGGGCGGGTAGACCAGCGACAGCTCGCGGCTGCGCCCGTCGTATGGCTGGAGAATGGGCCGCAGGCGCCCGTCGTCCAGGGCCTCGCGCACGGCGAACTCCATCAGTTGGGCGATGCCGAAACCACCCAGCACGGCGTCCACCAGGGCGTCGCCGATATCGAAGATCAAACGTCCCGTGACCGCCAGGTCCAGGGGCTTGCCCTGGTCCATGAATTGCCATTCCACCAGCCGGCCGCTGCGCAGGTTGCGCACGGTCAGGCAGTTGTGGCGCTGCAACTCGGCCAGGTCCCGAGGTGTGCCGTGGCGTTCCAGGTAGGCCGGCGCCGCCACCGTGACCCAGCGCAGCGGCGCCAGGGGGCGGGCGATCAGGCGCTGGTCCTGGATGGTTCCGGTACGCAGCACGGCATCGAAGCCTTCATCGACGATATCCACGATCCGGTCGGTCATCACCGCCTCGATGCTCAAGGCCGGATAACGCTCGGTCAGGCCGCCGATCACCGGCATCACCACCTTGCGTCCGAACAGCGAGGGTGTGCTGATCTTCAGCACGCCGGTGGGCGAGTCGCGGCGTTCCAACAGCAGGCTCTCGGTCTGGACCAGTTCCGCCAGCAGCGGTCCGGCACGCTCCACCAGCATCTGGCCGTCCGGGGTCAGGCTGACGCTGCGGGTGTTGCGTTGCAGCAGGCGCACGCCCAACTGCTGTTCCAGGCGCGAGATGGCCCGGGACAAGCCGGACTGGGTCAGCCCCAGGTCCCCGGCGGCGCGGGTGAAGCTGCGGGTTTCGGCCACTCGGACCAGCAGGCGCAGGGCGTTCAGATCCATGATTAAAGTCATTACTGAAAGAAGGAACGGCTTGTTTATCATTTAAATGGCATCGATGAAACTGACCGCCGTCATTTCATCCGAGGAGTCCCGCGATGTCCGCGAACCCGTTAGCCAAGCCGTCGGGCTGGATGCTGCTGTTGCTGGCCACGGCCCAGCTGATCATCGCCCTGGACGCCACCATCGTCTTCGTTGCCCTGCCGGAGATCGGCCAGCACCTGGGCTTTTCCGCCCAGCAGCTGCAATGGGTGGTCAGTGCCTACAGCGTGACCTTCGGCGGCTTCCTGCTGCTGGGCGGCCGGGCGGCGGACCTGTTGGGCAAGCGGCGTTTCTACATCGTCGGCCAGGGACTTTATGCCCTGGCGTCCCTGGCCGGGGGGCTGGGGGGCAGTGCCCTGTGGCTGGTGCTGGCGCGAGCGGTGCAGGGTGTGGGAGGCGCGATGCTGTTCCCCGCGACCCTGGCCCTGATCAACACCTACTACGCCGAAGGCCCGGCGCGTAACCGTGCCTTCGCGGTGTGGAGCGCGGCGTCGGCGGCGGGGCTGGCCCTGGGGGCGCTGCTGGGGGGCGTGCTGACCCAGTACTGGGGCTGGGCGGCGGTGTTCCTGGTCAACGTGCCCCTGGCCGGTGCGTGTGCACTGCTGGCCCGGCGCTGGATTCCCGCCGATCCTCCGCGCCAGCGCGGGCGCCAGTTCGACCTTCCGGGCGCCTTGAGCGTGACCCTGGGCGGCACCTTGCTGGTGTTCGCCATCGTCCAGGGGCCGGAATGGGGCTGGGCCGCCCCGGCGACCCTGGCCTGCCTGCTGCTGGCGCTGGCCTTGCTCGGGTTGTTCCTGCGTATCGAGCGCCTGGGGCGTGATCCGTTGATGCCCCTGCGCCTGCTGGGTTATCCACAGCTGCGCATGGCGATGCTGATCACCGCGTTGTTCATGAGCAGCTTCGGCGTGCAGTACTACTTCCTCAGCCTGTACTTCCAGCAGGTCTACCAGTTCAGTGTGTTGCACAGCGGCCTGGCCTTCCTGCCCTCGACGGTGCTCTGCACCCTGGGTATCTGGCTGGGCGAGCGGGCGCTGCGGCGCGCCAGCCTGCGGGCGGTCCTGGTCTGCGGCTTGCTGGCCGGGGCCCTGGGCATCGGCATGATCTACCTGGCGCTACCGGGCAGCCGGGGTTTTGTCGGCCTGTTACCCGGGATCGTGATCATGAGCATCGGCCAGGGCATGACCTGGAACACCATGTGGATCTCGGCAGGGCAGGGCATTGCCGCAACCGAGCAGGGCGTGGCGGCGGGCGTGGCCTCCACCAGCCAGCAGATCGGCGGCGCCCTGGGCCTGGCCTTGCTGGTGTCCCTGGCCAACACCCTGGGCCCGGTGGGCAACCAGGCCCAGGGCATCGAGCTGGCCACCGCCGCCAGTGCCCTGTTGGCGTTATTGGGCGCCTTGCTGGCCCTGCGCCTACCCCGCTCCCCGGTGGCGCTGCCGGGTTGTTCTGCGGCCTCGGGCTGAGGCCCTCAGTGAGCCTGGGGCAGGTGCCGGCGCACCGCCCAGAGCACGCCGGCCAGCAACAACAACGCCGCGCTGGCTTGCAGCAAGCTCGGCAGGTGCTGCAGGCAGATGAAGCCGTAGAGCAGGGCGAACAGGGTCTCGAACACGATCAACTGGCCGCTCAGGGTCAGTGGCAGGCGCCGGGTCGAGGCATTCCACATACGATTGCCGAACCACGAGCCGAGCACCGCGCTGCACAGGCTCAGGCCCCAGAACAGCATCCAGCGCTGGTCGCTGGCCTCGATCCGCGTGCCCGGCAACTCCAGGCCCTGGGCCAGCAGCCAGACCACGGTGCTCATCAGGCCGGTGGTGATGCCCCACAGGCTCGACCACTGGCCGCTGTCGAAGCGGCTGCTCTTGAGGTAGCGGGCGTTGTCCTTGGCGAACCAGGTCCAGCACAGCAGCGCGCCGAAGGCACACAGCAGGCCCAGGGCCCGCTGGCCCAGCTCCGGCGAATCGCCCTGGGCGGTGAGCAGGGTGTCGAGGTTGATGCAGCAGATCCCACCGAACACCAGCAGCAGCGGCCAGCGCAGGCGCCGCAACGGCACCGCGTCGGCATCCCCGCGCCCGGCCAGGGTGATGGTCAGGGGCAAGAGGCCGACGATCAGCGCGGTACTGGCCACCCCGGCCCACTGGATGGCGCTGGCCAGCAGCATGAAATAGATCAGGTTGCCGGTCAGTGCCAGCTTCACCAGCAGCAGCGCGTCGTTCCAGGTCAGGCGTTGCAGCAGCTCGCGAGCCTGGGACGCAGCCAGGAGCAGGGAGAATGCGCCATACAAGGTGAAGCGGGCGCAGCTGAGCATCAGCGGGCTGAACTCCGGCAACAGGCTGGGCACCACAATGGCCAGGCCCCAGACCGCACCGGCCAGGACCGCATAAGCAACTCCGCGTTTCATGCACACACTCGCAGCGATTCATCAAGGTGCGCAGGCTAGTCATTGCTGACCGGATGGACAAAGGATATATAGGCACCTACCTATTCTCCTGGGGAATACCTGATGAGTCGCTTCGCCCGGCACTTGCCGCCACTGGAAACCCTGGTGACCTTCGAAGCGGTGGGCCGCAACGCCAGCTTCACCCGGGCCGCCACCGAGCTGTGCCTGACCCAGAGCGCGGTGAGCAAGCAGATCCGCAGCCTGGAGCTGTCGCTCAAGACCGAGTTGTTCGAGCGCCAGGCCCGCGGAGTGAAGCTCACCGCCAGCGGCGCGGCGCTGTTCGCCCAGGTCAGCACCCAGCTCGAAGCCTTGTTGCGCAGCGTCACACGGCTGCGGGCCGGGCGCGATGCCAACACCATCACCGTGCAATGCACCCATGCGGTGGCGCAGTTCTGGCTGTTCCCGCGCTTGCTGGCATTCAACAAGCAGCACCCGGGGATCACCGTGAGCATCCACGCCAACAACGACATGGACGAGTCCAGCGTGGCCGAGCATGACTTCGGCATTCTCTACGGGCCGGGGCACTGGTCGTCCCTGGCGGCCACGCCGCTGTTCGCCGAGATCGTCTACCCCATCGCCAGCCGGCGCCTGGAGTTGCCGGTGGTCAGCGAGCTTGGGCAACTGGCGGCCTTGCCGCTGATCCAGCTGGACGCCTCGGCCTGGAACTGCATCGACTGGCGGGACTGGTTCCGTCACTTCGGCCTGGACTACAGCGCGCCGCCGGGAGCCTTGGGCTTCAACCAGCTGACCTTGATGTTCAGCGCCGTGCAGCAGGGGCTGGGGGTGGGCCTGGGCTGGGATTTCATGGCCCGCGACGGGGTGGCCAAGGGCGAGTTGCTACGGGTTGGCGACTGGGCCTTCCATACCGGCCAGGCGGACTTCCTGGTGCACCTGCGCAACCGGCGCCTGTCGGCCAGCGGCCAGTTGTTCCATGACTGGCTGGTGGCCCACGGCGCCGAGTGAAGCTCAGGCCCGGGGCACGCTGAAGCGGAATTCGCTGCCCTTGCCCACCTCGCTGTAGGCCTGGATCGTGCCGCCGTGGGCCTGGACGATGCCCTGGGTGATGTACAGCCCCAGGCCAGTGCCGTTGGGGTTGCCTTCCTTCATGGTCCAGTAGCGGTCGAAGACGAACGGCAACTGGTCGGCGGGGATACCTTCCCCGGAGTCGCGGACGCTGAACACGATCTGCTCGCCGTCGGACATCGCCACCACCCCGACCTTGCCCTGCTTGGGGGTGAACTTGATGGCGTTGCCCACCAGGTTCGACAGCACCTGGAACAGCCGCTCGGGGTCGGCGTGGATGGTCAGGTCCGGTTCGGCGTGGAAACTGATATCGATGGACTTGTCCAGGGCCAGGGGCGCCAGCAGCGAATAGGCTTCCTCGAAGATCTGCACGACGTCCAGCGGCTGGGGGGCGATGCGATACCGCCCGGCCTCGATCTTCGAGGTGTCCAGCAGGTCCTCCAGCAGGATGTTCATGCGGCTGGCGGCCTGTTGCATGGTGTCGATGGCCGAGGAGATGCGCCGCGAGGTGTGCGGGCCGTCGGAGCTGAAGGCCTTTTGCATCATGCCGCAGAGCATGGAGATCACGGTCATGGGGTTGCGCAGGTCGTGGGACACCACCGCTACCAGCTCGTCCCGGGCGCGCACTGCCTGTTGTTCGCGCAGCACCTGGCGCGCCAGGTCGTGCTCCAGGGCCGAGCGGCGCAGGTCGTTGGCGGCGAAGCGGTCGCCGTGGCTCCACTTGCTGGAGATCCCGGCCATTTCCACTTTCCAGATCTCGAACGAGGTACGCGGTCGCAGGCGCAGGCCGGCGTCGGAGTTCTCCAGGTTCAGGGGCTTTTGCGGGTTGCCGCTCCAGTTGATGTTTTCCTTCACCTCGGGCCGGAACCACAGCACGCCGTTATCCACAGGCTTGGGCAGGCTCATGGCCAGGACACCGCTGGCCACCTGTTGATAACTGGCCGCCGGCGGGTAGACGCTGGCCAGGTGGTGAGTGGCGAACACCGGTTGCCCGGACGCTTGCAACCAGCGGTGCAGGGCGCGGATCTGCTCTGGCGGCGGGCAGTTGCCGAAGCAGTGCAACTGGCGATCCTCGATGATCGCCACGCCGCCGGCCCGGGTCAGCTCCAGCAACTGCCCGGGTTCCTGGGCCAGGCTGGCGAACACGCTGCCGCTGGCCTGCTCCATGGCCTGGTTGAGGCTGGCCAGGGTGGCGAGCTTTTCCTCACGCTGGCGGCTGACTTCCAGGGCTTCCATGGCGCTGATCTGCAGCGACAGCACCTGGCCGATGGTCTGGCAGGCGATGCGCAACTCGTGGGGTACCAGCAGTGGCTGGCGGTTGCCGCAACTGATCAGGCCCCAGAGCTGGTCGTCCTTGAGCAAGGAGATGCTCATGGACGACAGCACGCCCATGTTCTTCATGTACTGGCAGTGGATCGGCGACACGCTGCGCAAGGTGGCGAAGCTCAGGTCCAGGGCTTGGCCGGTGTCCGGGCGCAAGGTCGGCACCAGCGGCACCGGCTGGTAGTCGGCATCGGGAATGATCCGCAGCCAGTTGCTGCGGTACAGCTCGCGGGCCTGCTGGGGAATGTCCGAGGCGGGGAAGAACAGGCCGTTGAACACTTCCATGGTCGGCCGCGTAGCCTCGGCGATCACCTGGCCGTGGCCCTCTTCTTCGAAGCGATAGATCAGCACCCGGTCGTAGCCGGTCATGGCCTGGATCTCGCTGACGCTAATGGCGTACAGCTCTTGCAGGGTCTTGGCGGTCTGCAGGCGGCGCAGCAGGCGCCCGAGGTTGTCGGTGCGCTGCTTGAGCTCCGGTGCCTGGTGCTGTTCGAGCTGGTGCTCCAGTTCCAGGATCAATACGCCCTGGTGCCGGTGCAGCAAGGCTTCGAAGCGCCTGCCATGGAGCTCCAGGTACAGCGGCGTGGCATCGAGCAAGTGTTGCAGTTGCAGCCGTTGGCGAATGCTCTGGGTGTGTTCGGTGCCCAGGAGGCTGTCCAGGGGCTGCTCGACGACTTGCTCGGCGCGCTGGCCCAGCAGGGTCTCGACGTTGGCGCTGACCTGGCGGATACGCAGCCCTGGCTCGTCCAGGGTCAGCAGGACGCCGTGGGGCTGGATTGCGCCCGGGGAGCGGATGGGTTCGTTGGCGCAGTTGGCCAGCAACTGCTCGAAGGCCTGGGAATCCTGGGGGGTCATAGCAGCACCTCGCGGTTGTCGAGCCAGTGCTCGAAACAGGCAAATGTGGATTGCGCGGCGTCCACCACTTGCTGGCGGGCGCTGGTGTGGCTGGGCATGCGGCCTAGGTAGTCGAGGAAATCCTTCCAGCGCCGGCCGGTGAGGGCGCCGTAGACGTCGAGGAAGGCCCCGCCATTGCCGGCATCCAGCGCCAGGCGCCGGGCCATTTCGCGGCGCAGGATCTGCCCGCCCAGGGTCGCGCCCTCCAGCACATAGAGAGTGCCCAGGCAGGCGCCCGGAGTGTCCAGCCGGGGCAGCTGCGGGCAGCGTGGCAGGTGGTCGATCTCGGCCTGGTTCAGGCCCAGGGCCAGCAGGTCGCCGTTCAGCGCTGGAGTCTTGCGCCGCAGTTGCGGCTCGTACCCGGCCGGAATCAGCCCGCTTTGATCCAGGGCCGCCTCCAGGGGCTGGTAGAACCCGTAGTAGGCCTGGACCAGGCGCTGGTACCAGGCAGCGTCGAGCTGCTCGGAGAAAAATGGCAGGCGTTGTTCCAGGGCCACATGCAGGGTCGCGGTGCCGGCGCGCAGGTCCTGGAGCAGGAAGGAAGCGGCAGTGTCTTGATGCGGTTGGGGCATTCAGGGATCCGGGAGTCGCTGCGGTAGGTGGATGCGCCATGGGCGTCATCGAGCACCGGGACCAGGCAGTGGTCCCTGCAATGGAGCCATCGCACGGAAAAGAACAGGAACGTCACTTTACCTGTGGTTTGCCGGAGCGGCGCAGATTTTTCGTCGCTCCGGCAAACGGTCATGGGTAGTCGATCGACGGCCTACCGCAGCTCTGACTCCGACAGCACGGCATTAATTCCCTTGGCCGGCTGTCGGGCTGGGTCAGATCCAGACGTCGTTCAAGGCGGTGCGTGCGCCGCCCTTGTCACCGGTGTTGAGTACGCCCCGAGGCTCGATCAGCAGCAGCTTGACCTCCTGCTCGGACCAGGGCTTGTGTTCCACGCCCCGGGGCACGACGAACATCTCGCCGCTGGCGATGGACACCTGGCCGTCACGGAAGTCGATGTGCAGCAGGCCATCGAGGACGATGAAGGTTTCGTCGGTCTCGGCGTGGGAGTGCCAGACGAATTCGCCTTGCAGCCTGGAGATCTTGAACTGGTAGTCGTTCATCTCGGCGATCACCTTGGGGGTCCACTGTTCGCTGAACAGGCCGAGCTTCTGGGCGAAGTTGATGCTCTGGTACTGGCGTTGCGCGGTGCTGCCGGCGGGATGGTCCATGGGAACTCCATATCGTTGGTGAATGAGCGCCCAGGGTAGGCAACCCGCGGTTGTGGATTCTTGAACGATTGTGCGTGGCTCAGCGGCCGAGCATCTTCAGCCAGCGCGCCGGCGGCAGGCCATAGGCCTGGCGGAACTGGCGGGTCATGTGGCTCTGGTCGGCGAAGCCGGCAGCCAGCGCCGCGTTGGCCAGGGGCTGGCCCTGCACCAGCAGCGCCCGGACCAGGTCCAGGCGGCGCATGCTCAGGTAGCGATAGGGGCTGGTGCCGAACAGCAGGCGAAAATCCCGGGACAGGCTCCAGCGATCGCGCTGGCTGTGGGCGGCCAGCTCATCGAGGGTCAGGGTGCGGTCCAGGGCACTGTGGATGTATTCCCGGGCACGTTCGGCGGCCTGATAGTCGAAGCGTTGCCGGGGCGCCGCGACCCCGGATACCCGATTGAGCGCGTGGGCCAGGTCGAACAGGGCATCTTGCTGCTCCAGCGGGTCCAGGGGGCTGTCGATATTGTGCAGCAGGGTCTGGGTGGCGGCGAACAGCCGTGGATCGGCGGACAGGCCGCCAGCGATGAAGGGCAGGGGCTGGCCGCCGAGGATCTGCTGGATCAACGCCGGCTCGACATACAGCATGCGGTAGTGAAAGCCATCCTGGGTCCCGGCCTCGCCATCGTGGGCTTCGTCCGGATGCAGGACCATGGTTGCGCCCGGCAGGCTATGGCGCCAGCCGCCGCGATACTGGAAGCTCTGTACCCCATGCAGGGTGCGGCCGATGGCGTAGGTATCGTGGCGATGCATGTCGTAGCCATGGCCGGCGAAGTAGGCTTCGATGCGTTCCAGGCCCCGGGCGGGCGGTGCGCGGTGAACCCAGTCGGTGATGATCGGTCCGGCCATGGGGCAGTCCAGGAGCAGGTAGCTGAAACCGGCACGTTAACCCGAGGCCATGCCGGCTGTCTTGCCCGGCCCATCACGCGCTATCGAGTTGTGCCTGCCGGCCCAGGTGGCCGAACTCGATGGGGACCTTGGTGTAGAACAGCGCGAAGTCTTCCTGGGCCAGGCGTTCGAACAATTGCCGGGCTTGTGCTTCGCTGATGGCCAGGCGGATTTCCAGGGGCTGGTCGGCCAGGTCGAAAAAATGCGCCGAATGCAGTTGCCGGGAATGGCCGAAGCCTTCGACGGCGCTGGAAAGGGTGGCGCCCTGCAGGCCCATTTCCCGGGCCAGGTCGATGATCCAGTCGCCGAGCATCCGACCGTGGTAACGCCGGTTCTGCTGGGTGAAGAAGGTCACCAGGTAGCCTTGCATGATTGCCCTCCCACGACATGGCAGCCCGTTGATTGAGCATAGCTGGCGGCCGGCTCGGTGGTTGCCTGGGCGCAACGAGAGGAGTAGCGTCCACCAGCTCGCTACAGGCTCATGCGGCAGCGTTTGGGGCCCATGACACGAACCCCGACCAGGACGCTACGTCCCGCAGGAGACCGAACATGGCAGTGACCTTCCGCCCGGTGGTGGACGCCGATATCCCGCGTATCTGCGGCTTTGTGCGCAGCGCCCAGGAGCTGTTCTTCTTTTTCCCCGCCGCCACCTGGCCCTTGACCCATGAGCAGTTGCGCGACTCTATCGCCCAGCGCAGCGATTCCACGGTGATCGAGCGTGACGGGCAGGTGGTGGGTTTCGCCAATTTCTATCGCTGGGAACAGGGCGGTACCTGCACCATCGGCAACGTGATCGTCGACCCGGATGTGCGCAGCGTCGGGCTGGGCGCGCAGTTGATCGGGCAGATGATCTATCTCGCCCGCAGCCGGCACCAGGCCAGCGACGTGACCCTGTCCTGCTTCAACAGCAATGTGGCGGGGCTGTTGTTCTATCCGAAGCTGGGGTTCGTGCCCTTCGCCATCGAGGAGCGCAAGGACAAGCAACACGAGCGGGTGGCGCTGATCCACCTGCGCTACAGCCCGAGCTGAGGCCGGGAATCTCTTTTCAAGACGGAAGCCATTCATGAGCAAGCTGCGGGTCGGGATTATCTTTGGTGGCCGTTCGGCCGAGCATGAAGTGTCGCTGCAATCGGCACGCAACATCGTCGATGCCCTGGATCGCTCGCGTTTCGAGCCGGTGTTGATCGGTATCGACAAGCAGGGCCACTGGCACCTCAACGACACTTCGAACTTCCTGATCAACCAGGAGAACCCGGCGCTGATCGCCCTCAACCAGTCCAACCGTGAGCTCGCGGTGGTGCCGGGCAAGGCCAGCGGGCAACTGGTGGAGACCTCCAGCCAGGAGCTGCTGGGGCACGTCGATGTGATCTTCCCCATCGTCCACGGCACCCTGGGCGAAGACGGTTGCCTGCAGGGCCTGCTGCGCATGGCCGACTTGCCCTTCGTCGGCTCCGACGTGCTGGGCTCGGCGGTGTGCATGGACAAGGACATCAGCAAGCGCCTGCTGCGCGATGCCGGCCTTGCGGTGACGCCCTTCGTCACCCTGACCCGCGCCAACCGTGCGCGCCATGACTTTGCCCGGGTCCGGGCGGCGCTTGGCCTGCCGTTGTTCGTCAAGCCGGCCAACCAGGGCTCGTCGGTGGGGGTGAGCAAGGTCGAGGACGAGGCCCAGTACCACGCCGCGGTAGAGCTGGCCCTGGGCTTCGACCACAAGGTGCTGGTGGAGTCGGCGGTGCGTGGCCGGGAGATCGAGTGCGCGGTACTGGGCAACGACCAGCCTATCGCCAGTGGCTGTGGCGAGATCGTGGTCGGCAGCGGTTTCTATTCCTATGACAGCAAGTACATCGACGAGCAGGCGGCCCAGGTGGTAGTGCCGGCGGCCATCGACCATGAAGCCAGCGAGCGGGTTCGCGCCCTGGCCATCGAGGCTTTCCAGGTGCTGGGTTGCTCCGGGTTGGCGCGGGTCGATGTGTTTCTCACCGACAGTGGCCAGGTGTTGATCAACGAGGTCAACTCCTTGCCGGGGTTCACGCGCATCAGCATGTACCCCAAGCTATGGCAGGCCGCGGGCATGAGCTACAGCGAACTGGTCAGCCGGTTGATCGAGCTGGCTCTGGAGCGGCACGACGAGCGGCAGGCGCTGAAAATCACCCGCTGAAGCGGATCACAACCTTGATTGGGATACTACGGATGAGTGCGGCAACACCGGCATCGGTTTATCTTTTTTCCTACGGCACCCTGCAGGACAAGGCGGTGCAACTGGCCAACTTCGGCCGCGAACTGGAGGGTCGCCATGACGCCATGCTCGGCTACGACCAGCACTGGGTGGAAATCACCGACCCGCAAGTGCTGGCCAGTAGCGGCAAGACCCATCACCCGATCCTGCGTCCGGGGTCGGCGGACAGCGCACCGATCCCCGGCATGGTGTTTCGCCTCACTGCCGAGGAACTGGCAGCCGCCGACCGCTATGAAGTCTCGGACTACAAGCGAGTCAGCGTGACCTTGTCTTCCGGTATCCAGGCCTGGGTCTACATCAGCGCCTGAGTTCAGCGCGCCATGACCATCATCCCCAGGCACACCACTACCAGTAGCAACGTCCCGAGCACCATGAACAGATAATTGATCGGGGTGAAGCGGGCGTTGCTCTGGCCGTGCAAGTCGCCAGCCGCGGCATTCAGGCCGCGCTGGCCCAGCCAGGTGATCCAGGCCAGGGCCGGTATCAGCAGCAGGTTGGCGATATCCACCAGCGGAAAACCGACGTTGTTGCGCGCCAGGCTGTCCAGGACGTTGTTGGCCACCGATACGACCACGAACAGGGTCGCCAGGCCATCGTGCTCCCATTTGAAATCCTGGCCATCGCGCTTGAGCCGGGCATCGGCCTCGCGGTACAGGGCATGGGTGAAGAAGATGGCGAAAATCGCCCGGGCCACAGGCCACATTTCCTCACCGCTGTCTTGCTTGAACTGCTTCCAGTTCTTGTAGGCCCAGTACACCCGGTAGAGGCCGAAGGTGAGGATGAACAGGGTGAGGAACTTGCCCCGGGACACTACGTAGAACGGTGGCTGCTTCGCCTCCGGCAGGGAGGTGGCCAGATCCGCCTGGGGCGGGGCATAGAGGTTGTCAGACACGAGCACTCCTTGGGTTGGGTCTGAAGGGGGAGGCAACGTTAGCTCAGGTTGTTGGCCAAGAACCAGCGTGGTCTCGCTGGTCGATCGGAACCGGGTTCAGGCCCGGGGTGGATCCGCCGGCCGAACGTAGTGAATATCCCATTCACTTTCACCCACCTGAACAAAACCCAGGCGTCGATAAAAACGATTCGAGTCACTGCCGCGCAACGCATCCAGGTGGATGGGTAGTTGTTCGTTGGCGGAGCGTTGCAAAAGCTGCTCCAGGGCCTTGGCGCCGAGGCCCCGCCCTTGGAATTGCGGTAGGACGTACAGGTGCTGCAGGCGCAGATGGTCTGCGTGTGATTGGCTCTGGATAAAGCCCACAGGCTGTCCGTCACTGAGGATGAAGTGGCAGCGTTCGGCCGCGAAGCTTGCAGCAAATCGCTCTCGGGCCCGCTGAGGATCGAAGCGCCCCAGGCGCTCAAGGCTTTCGCGCATGGCCGAGATGCGCATCTGGACCAGGGTTTCCAGGTCGCTCAGGGAGGTGGGGAGTAGTGCACTCTCGTGGCTCATGTGCGACCGATCCAGGAGTACTGGAAGGTCTTTTCCTCGCCCCGATGGCCTCGGCGCCGGTAGCTGGCCAGGCTGGGGGTGGAGCAGTAGGTGCAGAGCGGGCTGATCTCGATCTGCTCGTCCGCCACGCCAGCGGCATGCAGCAGATGCACGGCGTAGCGGCTCAGGTCGAACCACAGCGAACCTTCCTGGCTGGCCGAAGGCGGAGCGATCTGCGATGGCAGCAGCGGCGCGGGTTGCTCGTGGCTCCAGGGGGCCTGGCTGGCAGGCCAGGGGCGCTGCGAGTCCGCCGAGAAGGGGGCGATGAAGTCGGCGCTGACCTCATAGCAGCAAGGCTTGATCGAGGGGCCGATGGCGACCCGCACTTGGTGTGCTTCAACCCCCTTGGTCGCCAGGTGTTGCAGCACATTGGCGATGATCCCGCCGTGCAGGCCCTTCCAGCCGCCATGCACCGCCGCGACCCAGGAACCGTCGTCGCTGCTGATCAGGATCGGCAGGCAGTCGGCGGTGACCACGGCGATCGGGCGGTTGGAGCGAGTCAGTACCGCATCGCCACGGATGATCCCGCTGGGCAAGGTCGTGCTGGCCTCGATGACATCGCCGCTGTGCACCTGGGAGCAGAAGAACAGGCTGGCCGGTAGCGTCGCGCCGATGGTGGAGAACTCATGGCGGATACCTGCGATCTGCTTCAACACGTTTGCCTGGAAACTCATCGGGCTTGTGCTCGGTTACCTCGGGATTGGTGGCAGAGCATAGCGGTATCCGATGCATTTTTGCTGACCGGCAAGCCGTGGAGCGAGGGGGGTGACCAGCGGTCGCCCCGATGCCAGAGCCTCAGGAGCCGAGCGGGATGTACAACTCCACCACGCTGTCAGGGTGCATTGGGCCGAGGAAGCGTTCACCGCTGTACTCGAACTCCACCGCATCCACGGGTACCAGCCCGGCGGCGGGCAGCCATTCGCTGTAGGCGGCGCGGAAGGTTTCCGGCAGGGTTTGCACAGTGCCGTGGTGCTCCACCCGAGCGTAGTGGCGAGCGGGGATTTCCAGCTCCACCATGCCGGGTACCAGGGGCGCGTCGGCGGCCACCGGCAGGCCGGCTATGTACCGCCATTGGCTGTCGTCCAGGGGCTGGCAGATGCCGTAGGTGCCCATGGGGTCGGCCAGGCGCTGGATCTCCTGCTCGCGGGGTTCGAAGCGTTGCCACAACTCGGGGATGGAGCCCGCATCGCCCTGCTGCCAGGCCATGCCGATGATCCGCTGCGCGCTGAGAAATACCCGTTCCGGCACCTGGGCCTTGGGGAGCTGGCGTGGGGGTTGGGCCAGGTAGCGTTGCAGCTGGCCCAGCATCTTCTGGCCGCGAGCGATCTCGCTTTCCAATTGCCGTGCCTGCTCTCGCAGCGCCTGCTCCATGGCCGGCGGGCTGTCCAGGCCGCCCTGGTCGGCCAGGGCACGGATGTCCTCCAGGGACATGCCCAACTGGCGTAGCCAGACGATCCGCCCGAGGGTGGCGATCTGCTGTGGGCCGTAGTAGCGGTAGCCGTTGTCGCGCCCGGTGAGCATGGGGGCGAACAGGCCGATGCTGTCGTAGTGGCGCAGGGTCTTGGTGGTGAGGCCGTGGCAGCGGGCCATTTGTCCGATGGTGAGCATGGAGCGTCCTGGGTGTTGTTGGGCTTGCCGGCATGTTGGGCCTTTACCTAAGGGCAAGCTCAAGCCCGGCCGTGGTGCTCAGGATGATTTTGTGGGCTTGATCAGGCTCTGGGCGGGAATGCCGAACAATTGATGCAGTTTCCAGATCATGGGCAAGGTGAGCGCGCGCTTGCCGTTGAGCACTTCATAGACGCGGTTGGTACGGCCGATGGCGGGGACCAGGTCGGCGGCGGACAGCCCGGACTGTTCCATGCGGAACTTGATCGCCTCGATCGGATTGGGCAGGTCGATGGGGAACTGCCTGGCTTCGTAAGCTTCGATCAGGGTGATCATCACGTCGAAGTAATCGCCTTCAGGGGTTCCCGGTTGTGGTTCGTTGTCGAACAGCGGCGAGACGCTCTTCAGTGCCGCGCGGTAGTCCTGGTCGGTGTGGATGGGGCGGATGTTCATGTGGGTTACTCCATGTCTACGCTGTCAGCGTCAATCGCGTCGTACTGCTGGTGAGTGCCGACGAACTTGATGTAGAGCGCACCGAAACGATAGGCCACGGCAACGATCAATCGATACTCGTTGCCCTTGATGTTGAAGACCACCCTGCGGCTTTTGAGAATGCTGGCGTTGCGGTACTGGTCCTTGATCTGCGCAGGGTTGGACCACTCTGCATTCCTTGCTTCATCGATCCAGGCCAGCAGAGGCTGTTCTGCGTCCGGGTAGCGTTTCCAGAAGGCCTTCAACTGACTGACTGCAATAATTCTCATGGCGCGATCCTAGTCCCGTCATGGGACTTAAACAAGTCGCTGAGTGAGTCGAGCGACGTACGGGCAGATCAATGGATCGGCCCGCAGACGCTACCTGGACTCAGTGACGATAAGGTCATGCGCAGAGCGTGGTGTGCACGTCGTCCATCGGTGCCTTGCCCATCTCCGCCAGGAAAGTGTGCCGCCCAAGCATAGCGGTCGCACCGGGGCTCCATGGCTGTCTCCAGGGTGAATTGCTTTGCCAGATGCAACAGGGTCGAGGCGTGCTCCAGGGCTTCGCTGATCGGTACATCGGCCTTCACGCGCAACAGCGGATGCAGGTGTTCGCCCCACAGGGAAAAGCGGATTTCACCGTGGGTGGTCAGGGGCGTGGTTACGCGAAGGGTTGCAGGGGCTTGGCCATTTCACTGGTGGCGGCCCAGCCCAGGCCCTGGTAGAGGGGTTGGCCGGAGCGAGTGGCATGCAGGATGGCGAAACCCAGGCCACGTTGCCGGAACTCGGCATCCGCCAGTTGCATCAGCGTCGTGGCCAGGCCCCGGCGGCGGTGGCTGGGCTCGACGTAGACATTGAGCACGTAGCCGCGTTGATCCTGGGTCGGGTGAGCCGGGTGGGGCGGCCAGTCGATGTTCATCAGGCCGATGCTGGCCACGGGCTGCTCGGCTTCCAGCAGCACGAAGCCGTAGTAACGACCGTCCACCAGGCGTTGATGCAGCCAGGGACGAAAGTGTTCGGTCATGACCTGCAAGGTGGCTGGCGGGTGGCCGGCGTCGAGGAACATCGCCTGGCGGTGGGCGCACACCAGTTCCAGGTCCTGGAGGCCCAGGCGACGCACGCTCAGGCCTGGGACGGTGATATCGGCGGGGATCGGCTGCATTGTCTGTTCCTCGTTGGCAAGCGCTGATGCTAGGGCAGAACTTCCTGCCCGATCAGATACAGAGCGCTGCAAAAAACAGCATACAGGCCCACAAAAAAGGGCCGGCCTCACGGCCAGCCCTTGAGTGCAGCGCAGAACCTTCAGTCCCCCAGCGCTTCGCCTTCACGCCGTGGGTCGGCGCCACCGGCCCAGGAGGCTTTGCCCTTCGCATCACGCACGCGAACGATGGCCTGGGTGCCGCTGGTCATGTCGATTTCATTCACCTGGTGCCCCTGGGCCTGCAACGCCTGTTTCAGCGCTGGGCTGAACTGGCCCTGCTCCAGCTCTGTGGGGCCGTTGCGGCTGCCGAAGTTGGGCAGGCCGACGGCGGCTTGCGGGTCGAGGTTCCAGTCGAGCATGCCGATCACCGACTTGGCCACGTACTCGATGATCTGCGAGCCGCCGGGGGAGCCGACGCTGGCCAGCAGCTCGCCGCTGGCACGATCGAAGACCAGGGTCGGCGCCATGGACGAGCGCGGGCGCTTGCCCGGCTGCACGCGGTTGGCCACCGGCTGGCCGTTCTCCTCGGGAATGAAGGAGAAGTCGGTCATCTGGTTGTTGAGCATGAAGCCCTGGACCATCAGGTGCGAGCCGAACGCCGCTTCCACCGTGGTGGTCATGGACACCGCGCCGCCCTGGTCATCCACCGCCACGACCTGGGAAGTGGAGATGCGCATCGGCGAACGGTCCGGCGCATAGGCCACCTGGATGCCCCGCGGTTTGCCGGGCTCGGCCTGGCCCATGCTGCGCTCGCCGATCAGGGCGGCACGACTGGCCAGGTAGTCCGGGGCGATCAGGCCGGCCACCGGCACTGGCACGAAGTCACTGTCGGCCACGTACAGGCCGCGGTCGGCGTAGGCCAGGCGCTCGGCCTCGGCGATCAGGTGTACCGTTTGTGGCGCCGGTTCCAGGCCGGCCGGTTGTTGGGTTTTCTGCGGTTTGAGATTGGCCAGGGTGTAGCGTGGATCACGCTGCTCCAGGGCTTGCAGGGTGCCGAGGATCTGCGCCACCGCCACGCCCCCGGAGGAGGGCGGCGGCATGCCGCAGACCTGCCAGCGCTTGTAGTCGCTGCACAGTGGCGCGCGCTCCTTGGCGCGGTAGTTCTGCAGGTCGGCGAGCGACAGGCTGCCGGGGTTGGCGTGG
The DNA here is from genome assembly GCF_002112765.1 of Pseudomonas sp. B6(2017). Taxonomy (NCBI): domain Bacteria; kingdom Pseudomonadati; phylum Pseudomonadota; class Gammaproteobacteria; order Pseudomonadales; family Pseudomonadaceae; genus Pseudomonas; species Pseudomonas sp. B6(2017). Next base: position 54,899 of record NZ_NEIQ01000002.1, read on the forward strand.
CCCTGGACCTTGGCCACGATCTCGGCAGCGATCGGCCCCTTGTACAGCGCGTCCGGGCCTTCCTGGGCGATGCGCTTGAGCACTGCGGCCAGCTGCGGGTTCTTCAGCAGGGTGCCGACGGCCTTGGGCGTGCCGTCGGCGTTGAGGAAGTAGGCGGCCATGTCCGGCGAGCGCGGCAGGGCGCTGTCGCTGCTGATCATGGTGTGCAGCCGTGGCGAGATGGCGAAGCCTTGTTCGGCCAGGCGGATCGCCGGTTCGAACAGTTGCGCCCAGGGCAGGCGACCGTGTTGCTTGTGGGCCATCTCCAGGGCACGCAATACCCCGGGAGTGCCCACCGAGCGTCCGCCGATCTGCGCCTGGGGGAAGGGCATGGGCTTGCCGTCGGCCTGCAGGAACAGCTTCTCGGTGGCGCCTGCCGGGGCGGTTTCGCGGCCGTCATAGGTGCGCACGGCCTTGCCATCCCAAAGCACGATCATCGCCCCGCCGCCGATCCCCGAGGATTGCGGTTCCACCAGGGTCAGCACGGCCTGCATGGCGATCGCCGCATCGATGGCCGAGCCGCCCTTGCGCAGCATTTCGCGCCCGGCCTCGGCGGCCAGCGGGTTGGCGGCAGCGGCCATGTGCTTGGCGGCGTGCCGGGTCTGCATGTCGGTGCGGTAGCCCGAGGCGACTTCCGGAGCGGGGGGCAGGGCGGTGGACGCCGGTGGGTTGTGGCAGGCGGCAAGGCCCAGGGCGGCGGCGATCAGGCCGATGCCGGCCAATTGGCGATAACGGGAGGGGAGGGTCGAGAACACGCGTTGAGCTCCGTTCGCAGGGGAATTGAAGTGTCGTCCGTGGGGGCAATGTACAGCACTAGAAAGCAGCGTTGGGCTTCACCGGCCGGCAACCCCCGGCCTTGTGCGACCGCCCGGGCGCTTCAACCTGCACCGATTGACCTGTATCAGGGCACCTGGCAGCCGTTGGGCACATGGTTGGTGGCAAACCATAAAGCCTGATGAGAGGACGCCATGTACACGAGTAAGTGGTTGCTTGTTTTCGGATTGCTGTGGGGGAGCCAGGCGTGGGGAGCGCCGCCCAGCGAACCGATCCAGCCGGTGCAGCCGGCGAAGATCACGGATGTCGACAAGGTGGAGCTGGGCAAGCAATTGTTCTTCGACCCGCGCTTGTCCAAGTCCGGTTTCATTTCCTGCAACTCCTGCCACAACCTGAGCATGGGTGGCAGCGACAACCTGCCGACCTCCATCGGCCACAACTGGCACCAGGGGCCGATCAACTCGCCCACGGTGCTCAACTCGGGTCTGAGCATCGCGCAGTTCTGGGACGGCCGCGCCGCCACGCTCCAGGAGCAGGCCGGCGGCCCCATCGCCAACCCGGGGGAGATGGGCTTCACCCACGACCTGGCGGTGGACGTGCTGCGCTCCATCCCGCAGTACCGGGCCTCGTTCAAGCGGGTCTACGGTGACGATGGCATCAAGTTCGATGACGTGACCAACGCCATCGCGGCCTTCGAAGACACCCTGGTGACCCCCAACGCGCCCTTCGACCGCTGGCTGCAAGGCGACCAGGCGGCCATCAGCCCCACCGCGCTCAAGGGCTACCAGTTGTTCAAGTCCATCGGCTGCGTGGCCTGCCACAACGGCGAGGCAGTGGGCGGCAGCTCGTTCCAGAAGATGGGCATGATCGAGCCCTACGTGACCAAGAACCCGGCCCAGGGCGTTGCCGGGCTGACCGGCAAGGACGCCGACCGGATGCGCTTCAAGGTCCCGACCCTGCGCAACGTGGCACTGACCTATCCCTACTTCCACGACGGTGCCTACTGGACCCTGGACGAGGCGGTGGACGTCATGGCCCGCCTGCAACTGGGACGCAAGCTGGACACCTCGCAGGTCAGCCAGATCGTCGCGTTCCTGGAGACCCTGACCGGCGACCAGCCGGACTTCAAGCTGCCGATGCTGCCACCTTCCTCGGCACAGACTCCACGGCCACAGCCATTCAACTGACCATGAAAAAAACCGCAGCTGGCTGCGGTTTTTTTTGCGTTGCGCTCCTGTTGATGGATGGCCGACCTACATCGGCCGAGGGTTGATCAACGCGGTCAGCACATGGTCGGCCCACTCTCCGTTGATCTTCAGGTAGGCGCGGGCCCGGCCCTCTTGTTCGAAGCCCAGGCGCGCAAGCAGTTGGGCACTGCGCAGGTTCTCGGGGCGGTGGTTGGCCATGATCCGATGCAGTTGCAGCTCATCGAAGGCATGGCCGATGGCCGCTTGCAGGGCTTCGTGCATCAGGCCCCGGCCCTGGGCGTGTCGGGCCAGGGCGAAACCCACGTGGCAGGCCTGGAACGCACCTCGCACGATGTTGGTGAAATTGCAGGCGCCCAGTACTTGCTGCTCGGCGCGATCGAACAGCAGCCAGTGCCGGGCCTCTTGGGCGGCGACTTTGCCTGCCATGTCCCCTAGCCGCTGGGCCACCGCTGCAAGCTGGAAGTACTCCTCGTCGCGCAGCGGCTCCCAGGGCGCGAGGTGCTCGCGGTTATCCAGGAGGTAACGCTGCAGGGCCGGGGCTTGGGCTTGATCGGCGCTGCGCAGGACCAGGCGCTGGGTATGCAGGGGCAGGGGAGTCGGGGTTTCGGAAGCGTTCATATCTACCGCCTGCGGAATTGGGGAAGGGCGCAACCATGGCCCGGCAAAGGCCATGGTGGATGGGCTGGAAGCCTAAGGCTTGGCGGTCTTTTGCTGCCAGGCGTTCGCGGCGGCCGCGGCCTTGAACTTGGCGCGGTTCTCCGGGGTGGCCGGCGGTTCGGAGTCGCCGAAGATCGCCTTCAGCCAATGGCCGTCGGTGGGGTTGGGGAAGAGGATGAACTTGCGCCCGAACTGCTCGCGGTCTTCGTTCATCAGTTGGCTGCGCTGCTGGACGTCGGCTACGTAGTACTTGCGTTTGAAGTCGTTGAGGTTGTCGCCGAGCATCACCACCACGTTGTGGTCCTTGGCGATTTCCTGTTGGCGTGGCTCCTTGTTGGAGCTGTCGCGATACACCGTCAGGTGCTGCTCGTCGGCGAACGGCAGCTGGTTGTGGCGCAGGTTGGCCAGGGCATATTCGTAGGTCTTTTCGCCTTGGTCGCGGCTGGTGACGTAGAACACTTCGACGCCCTTGGACTGGGCGTACTTGAGGAACTCCACCGCCCCCGGGGTGGCGACCGGGCCGTTGTCGGCGACCCACTGGTCCCAGGCGGCGTCGTCGAAGAACTCCTTGTCCGAGTTGATCAGGTAGCCCCAGTAGCTGTTGCTGCTGAGCACGGTGTCGTCGATATCGCTGATGATCGCCAGCGGGCGGTCGCCGGCCTTGCGTTGTTGCAGGGCCTGGTCCAGTTGCATCCTGGCCACGTTGAAGCCCTGGTAGTACAGCGCCTGGAACTCGGCGGCGGTCTGTCGCCAGGCCACGGCGGCGGTCAGCAGGTTGGAAGATGGCGCGCTGGCCTGGTCGGCGAAGGCCGGGGCACAGGTCATGGCCAGAAGCGAGAACAGCCAGGGGGCGAGGGAAGTCCCGGTGGTTTTTATTGTCATGGTCGAGCCCTAGAAGTGAGGATTGCGCAGCTCTCACGAACACTGCCCGGGTGTTCTATCCCAGGCTGCGCCGGCGCTCAATGCGGGTGTCGCGATTGTGGATCAATGAGGCGTAATCCCGGGTACTTTTTCGCGGGCATAAAAAAACGGCCTACCTTGCGGTAAGCCGTTTTTCGGTACTTGGTGGCTACACAGGGACTTGAACCCCGGACCCCAGCATTATGAATGCTATGCTCTAACCAACTGAGCTATGTAGCCAAGTGGCGCGCATTATTCGCTCAGAACGAACATGCGTCAAGCGTTTTTTTCAAAAAAATATCCACGCTATCAACCGCTTATCAAAATCCCCGCTTTGCTGGCATTCCCGGGTCGCAACCTGCGGCTCGAGATGCAGGGATGCATTGCGAGCGAAACAGGTCGTTAGCAAGCTAAGGGGATGGCGTGAGTGCCGGTAAAAGTGGCACATTGACGCACCTGCCCCTGTGCATCCACCCGTTGTACGGAAACAATCCTATGGCTATCAGCAATGCCCAGCCTGTCGCAACGACGGCTTCTCCTGCTTCCCAAGGCAGCCCGCTGGTCCTGCGCATCATTGGCGCGGTGGCGCTCGCGCACCTGATCAACGACCTGATCCAGGCGGTGATGCCGGCGATCTATCCGATGCTCAAGGCCAACTATGGCCTGACCTTCACCCAGGTGGGCCTGATCACCCTGACCTTCCAGCTCACGGCATCGTTGCTGCAGCCCTGGGTGGGCTACTACACCGACCGTCGGCCCCAGCCGTTCCTGCTACCGGCGGGAATGATCTGCACCCTGGTCGGCATCCTGATGATGTCCCAGGTGGGCAGCTTCGGCTTGATCCTGCTGGCTTCGGGGTTGATCGGCATCGGCTCCTCGACCTTCCACCCGGAGGCTTCCCGGGTGGCGCGGCTGGCGTCTGGCGGTCGCTATGGCCTGGCGCAATCGAGCTTCCAGGTAGGTGGCAATGCTGGCACCGCGTTCGGTCCGTTGCTGGCGGCGGCGATCATCATTCCCTATGGCCAGGGCAACGTGGCCTGGTTCGGCCTGTTCGCGCTCTTCGCCCTGGTGGTGCTGTATGCCATCAGTCGCTGGTACGCCAACCACCTGCGCCTGTACCAGCTCAAGCAGGGACAGGCAGCGACCCACGGGCTCTCCAGGGAGCGAGTGGTCAGTGCCCTGGTGGTGCTGGGGCTGTTGGTGTTCTCCAAGTATTTCTACATGGCCAGCTTCACCAGCTATTTCACTTTCTACCTGATCGAGAAGTTCGACCTGTCGGTGGCCAGTTCACAGTTGCACTTGTTCCTGTTCCTGGGAGCGGTGGCGGCGGGGACCTTCTTCGGTGGTCCCATCGGCGACAAGATCGGGCGCAAGGCGGTGATCTGGTTCTCGATCCTCGGGGTGGCGCCGTTCACCCTGCTGCTGCCCCATGTCGACCTGTTCTGGACCAGCGTACTGAGCGTGGTGATCGGCTTCATCCTGGCCTCGGCGTTTTCGGCCATCGTGGTCTACGCCCAGGAACTGGTGCCAGGAAAGGTGGGCATGATCGCCGGGATATTCTTCGGCCTGATGTTCGGTTTTGGCGGGATCGGTGCAGCGCTGCTGGGGCACCTGGCGGACCTGCACGGTATCGAGCATGTGTATTTCCTGTGCTCGTTCCTGCCGCTGTTCGGCGTATTGGCGATCTTCCTGCCCAGGACCCGCAAGGCCTGAGGCCACATGGCTGTCGGACACGCCCGGGCCATGCCCGGGCGTTGTGTTTGTGGGCCTAGCAATTGTTTTGGCGTTGGCGTGCACAATCTTGTCGGAAGGCATTGGGCGACTGGCCGCAAAGGCGCTTGAAGAACCGCGAGAAGTAGGTGGGATCGCTGAAACCTAGCTGATCCCCTAGCTGGCTGATACCGATGTTGCTGTACACCAGGCTGCGCTTGGCCTCCAGCATCAGGCGCTGGTGGATGATCTGCAGGGCGGTCTGCCCGGCCAGTTCCCGGCACAGGGTATTGAGGTACACGCTGGACAGGCCGATACGGTGGGCCAGGGATTCCACTGTAGGGTGTTCTCGGTAGTGCTGTTCCACCAGCCTGATGAAATGTCCCAGCAACTGCTGGTGACGCTCGTTGCGGTTGCCGGGCATGGCGTTCCGCTGACTGCGGCGGGCGATCCAGATCATCAGCACGTTGACCAGTGATTGCAGCAGCAGATCCCGGGCCGAGGCGCTACCTTCGTACTCATGCAGCAGTGTCTTGAACAGGGTGTCGAGACTGCGCCGGTCGGACCCCACCGAGTAGCAGCCAGAAGATGCCAGCACTGCCAGTGGAGCGCCCAACTGCGTTTCCAGCTGGGCGACCAGGGGGGCCGCCAGGGTCAGCACGTAGCCCTGGATATCGGCGCTGAACTGGAAGCCATGGACCATCAGCGGCGGTATGACCTGGACCGCCGTCTCCTGTACTTCTCGGCGCTGGCCTTCGACTTCTACCATGGCCTGGCCACGCTGCACGTACAGCAACTGGTAAAGGTCTGCGTGGCGATGGGGCTTGATCTCCCAGTGGTGCAGGCTGCTGCGTTCGGGGATGGATTCGCAGTGCAGCAGGTCCGGGGTCGGCCAGGCCTGGTTCTCGCCATAGAGCTTGAAGACCGGGATGCTGGAGAGGCTGGCTTTCATGGGCTCTGGACCTTTACGAGGAGAGGGGTGGACTGCTCGATAATCGAACGCTGTTTGTAAAAGTGCATTTTTTGTGGCGGTTTATCACCATTTTTTGCGTTTTTTGTCAGTAAAAATGCAGGGTAGAACAATAACCATAAATTCCGATCGAGGCCTGTGGCCCGCATCGGAACACCCTGTGAGACGACGACAATGAAGACTCAGGTTGCGATTATCGGTGCCGGCCCATCCGGACTGCTGTTGGGCCAATTGCTGCACCGGGCTGGTATCGACACGGTGATCCTCGAGCGCCAGGCCCCGGACTACGTCCTGGGTCGCATCCGTGCCGGAGTGTTGGAGCAAGGCACGGTGGACCTGTTGCGCGAAGCCGGCGTTGCCCGGCGCATGGACGCCGACGGGCTGGTCCACGAAGGCGTGGAGCTGTTGCTGGGCGGGCGGCGGGTACGTATCGATCTCAAGGCCCTTACCGGTGGCAAGACCGTGATGGTCTACGGCCAGACCGAAGTCACCCGCGACCTGATGCAGGCCCGAGCGGCCTGCGGTGCAGTGACGCTCTATTCGGCAAGCCAGGTGCAACTGCATGACCTGCAAGGCGAGCGGCCTTACGTCACTTGTGAGCAAGACGGTCAGTCATTGCGGATCGACTGTGACTACATCGCCGGGTGCGACGGCTTCCATGGCGTGGCCCTGCAAAGCATTCCCCAAGAGTTACTCACACACTATGCACGTGAGTATCCCTTTGGCTGGTTGGGGCTGCTGGCCGATACTCCACCGGTCAACCCTGAGTTGATCTATGCACAGCACGACCGGGGTTTCGTGCTGTGTAGTCAACGTTCCCTGACTCGCAGTCGTTACTACCTGCAAGTGCCTCTGGGCGACAAGCTCGAAGATTGGTCCGATCGGCGTTTCTGGGAGGAACTCAAGGTGCGCCTGCCTGCTGACTTGGCTCAGCGCCTGGTGACCGGCCCATCGCTGGAAAAGAGCATCGCCCCCCTGCGCAGTCATGTGGTGGAGCCGATGCAGCACGGCAAGCTGTTCCTGGTAGGGGACGCGGCTCACATCGTCCCGCCCACCGGGGCCAAGGGGCTGAATCTGGCGGCGTCCGATGTGCACTACCTGTACCGCATCCTGGTCAAGGTCTACCGGCAGGGACGGATCGATCTTGTGTCCAGGTATTCCGAACTGGCCCTGCGCCGGGTTTGGAAAGGCGAAAGGTTCAGCTGGTTCATGACCAATCTCATGCATGATTTCGGCGAGCATCAGGATGCCTGGGCACACAAGATGCAACAGGCCGACCGTGAGTATTTCCTCCATTTCCCTGCGGGCCAGTTGAGCATCGCCGAGAACTACGTGGGGCTGCCCTACGAGGAGGTGGGCTGAACAATGGCAGCGCGCAACGCACGCGCAGGAGCTCGATTCAGACGCGGCTGAATATGTCGGTTCTGTAGCTTTCTCGTATCTAAATGATAATCATTAGTATTACACTCCGGTCCCCATCCCTTAGCGCACCGTTAAGGTGCATTGGTTCGACAAGGATTGCGTGTAATGAAACTCAGCTCCTGCCTGTTCAACTCCCTCCTATTGAGTGCCGGTGTCGGCTTGCTTGGGCCGCTGGCACAGGCCGCCGAGACCGGTGACGACTCCAAGCCGACATCGCTGGAATTGGATACCGCCTTCGTCACGGCCAGCGGTGGTGCCACTGATCTCAAGGATGCGCCGGCCAGCGTCAGCGTCATCACCCGTGAGGAAATCGAACGTCAGCCGGTCTATGACCTCAACACCTTGCTGCGCCGGGTGCCGGGCGTGACGGGAGGCTTCGGCCCGGTGGGCGAGCAGTCGAAGATCAAGCTGCGGGGGCTGGACGACAAGTACACGCTGATCCTGGTGGACGGCAAGCGGGTCGGTAGCTCCGGGGATATCAGCTACCGCCGTGACCTGGCGCGCCAGGACCTGAACTGGATCTCGCCGAACATGATCGAGCGCATCGAGATCGTCCGTGGGCCGATGTCCTCGCTTTATGGCTCGGATGCCATGGGAGGGGTGATCAATATCATCACCCGCAAGGTGTCGCGGACCTGGAGCGGTTCGGCCAGCACCAATATCACCGTGCCCAAGGATTCCGACCGCGGCCAGACCACCCAGTACAGTGCCAACCTGGCCGGCCCGCTGACCGAATCCCTGGGCCTGCGCCTGGGGGCCAACGTGACCCGGCGCGCGGCGGATGAGGCTCAGGCCCGTCTCGATTCGAAGGGCGAATTCATGTATGGCGACGGGGCTGGAGGCTCCAAGGACCAGAGCCTGAATGCCCTGCTGGACTGGCAGATCAATGATGAGCAGAGCCTGTCCTTCGAGGCTGTACATGGGGTAGAGCGTGCCTGGGCTCCAAAAAGCGAGGATGCGGTTGGGGAGTCGTTCGGCCCCAGCCGCCTGATCCGCGACAGCTACATCCTGTCCCATGTCGGGGAGTGGAGCTTCGGTACCTCGAAACTCGATGCCTACCTGAACAAGTACCGCAACGATATCGACTGGGGCAAGGCCAGTTCCGAAGAGAAGATCGTCGAAGGCAGCCTGAATATGCCGTTCGAGTTACTGGTGGACCAGCGCCTGACCGTCGGTGGGCAATGGAAGCGTGAAGAGCTGACCAACACCGACACCCTGGGCACGGTGCCGGTGGACTACAAGGGCGCGCCAGTCAGTGGCTCGACCCTGAAGGGTGATTATTCGGCGGCCTTCATCGAGGATGAGCTGTTCCTCCTGGACAACCTGTCCCTGACCCTGGGCAACCGCTTTGACCACAGCGACAAATATGGCAATCACAACAGCCCGCGGGCCTATGTGGTCTACCACCCGCATCCGGACTGGACGGTGCGCGGCGGGGTGTCCAAGGGCTTTCGTGCGCCGAGCCTGAAGGAGGGCAGCGCCGGCGCGGCGACCGAGTCCGGTGGCCGTGGCTGTGGCTCGCTCAAGCCCCTGGGATACAAGGAGGGTAGTTGCTGGATGGCCGGTAACCCGGACCTGACGCCCGAAACCAGCACCAACAAAGAGATCGGCGTGTCCTTCAACCATGACGACTGGGAGCTGGGCCTGACCTACTTCCATACCGATTTCAGAGACAAGATCGAATATGCGCCTCTGGATTTCTACCAGGGTCGCTGGTGGACCATGCTGGATAACATCGACAAGGCCCGGACCCGCGGCTGGGAAGGCACCACCCGGATCCCGCTGGGCGACTCGGTGAACTGGCGCACCAACGCCACCTACATGCTGGAAAGCCGCAACTTATCCACCGGCGAGGACCTGATCAGTGCGCCCAAGCTCTCGCTGTTCAGTGCGCTGGACTGGCAGGTCAACGATCGCTTGAGTACCGAACTGTCGGCGCAGCATGTGGGCAAGCAGCGAGGGATACGCAATGACTTCGTGCAGTCCTACACCACCTACGACTTGACGGCCAACCTGGCCCTGACCAAGTGGCTGACCTTGAATGGCGGGGTACAGAACCTGCTGGACAAGGACCTGCGGGACGGCTCGACCAACTTCTATGTGCCTGGCAGGGCGTTCTTCGCGGGGGCGACCACCTACTTCTGAGGTTACAACAGGGCTACCCCATTGCCTGGCAGTGGGGCGGCCCTGTTGCTAGGAGTATGTCTAGACTTGGCATTGCGCCAGGGCGGGCGAGAGGCTGGCAAAACAGAGGGCATAAAAAACAAACCCCCGTGCATCCTGGGGATGTACGGGGGTCGCTGTCGTCCGGTGGGGATCAGACGTTGAAGCGGAAGTGCATCACGTCGCCATCCTTGACGATGTACTCCTTGCCTTCCAGGCGCCACTTGCCGGCTTCCTTGGCACCGGCTTCACCCTTGAACTGGATGAAGTCGTCATAGGCCACCACTTCGGCGCGGATGAAGCCTTTTTCGAAGTCGGTGTGGATCACGCCCGCAGCTTGCGGTGCGGTGGCGCCGACGCGAACGGTCCAGGCCCGAACTTCCTGCACGCCGGCAGTGAAGTAGGTCTGCAGGTTGAGCAGTTCGTAGCCTGCGCGGATCACGCGATTCAGGCCAGGCTCTTCCAGGCCCAGGGCCTCGAGGAACATGTCCTTTTCTTCACCTTCTTCCAACTCGGCGATCTCGGCTTCGATCTTGTTGCATACCGGTACCACGACCGCGCCTTCTTCTTCGGCGATGGCCTTGACCACGTCCAGGTGCGGGTTGTTCTCGAAGCCATCCTCGGCCACGTTGGCGATGTACATCACCGGCTTGCTGGTCAGCAGGTGGAAGCCACGGATCACGGCCTTTTCTTCGGCGCTCATGTTCTTCATCAGGCTGCGTGCCGGCTTGCCTTCGGTGAAGTGCGGGATCAGTTGCTCGAGAATGGCCTTCTGGGCGAGGGCGTCCTTGTCGCCGCCCTTGGCATTGCGCGCTACCTTCTGCAGTTGTTTCTCGCAGCTGTCGAGGTCAGCGAAGATCAGTTCCAGATCGATGATCTCGATGTCGCGCTTCGGGTCGACGCTGTTGGAGACGTGAATCACGTTCTCGTCTTCGAAGCAGCGCACTACGTGGGCGATGGCATCGGTCTCGCGGATGTTGGCGAGGAACTTGTTGCCCAGGCCTTCACCCTTGGATGCGCCTGCCACCAGGCCGGCGATGTCGACGAATTCCATGGTGGTCGGCAGGACGCGGTTCGGCTTGACGATCTCGGCCAGGGCATCCAGGCGCGCATCGGGCATTGGCACGATGCCGCTGTTGGGCTCGATGGTGCAGAAGGGGAAGTTCTCCGCCGCGATGCCGGACTTGGTCAGGGCGTTGAACAGGGTGGACTTGCCGACGTTGGGCAGGCCGACGATGCCGCAATTGAATCCCATGGTGTTTCCCCTCGGGTAAGAGTCAGGCCTTCTGGCTGTGCAGGTTTTTCATCGCGCGGTTCCATTCACCGGCGAAGATATCCGGCAGCACGCCGAGGGCAAAATCGATGCTGGCATCGAGTTTTTCCTGTTCGGCGCGTGGCGCACGACCCAGGACAAAGTTCGAAACCATGCTGGCGACGCCCGGGTGGCCGATGCCGAGCCGCAGGCGGTGAAAGGTATTCTGGTTGCCGAGCTGCGCGATGATGTCCCGCAGTCCGTTGTGCCCGCCGTGTCCGCCGCCGGTCTTGAGCTTGGCGACGCCGGGAGGCAAGTCTAGTTCGTCATGGGCCACCAGGATTTCTTCGGGCTTGATGCGGAAGAAACCCGCAAGCGCCGCCACGGCCTGGCCGCTGCGGTTCATGTAGGTGGTGGGAATCAGCAGACGAATGTCCTGACCCTGGTGACTGAAGCGCCCGGTCAGGCCGAAATATTTGCGATCGGCCACAAGGTTCACACCTTGTTTGTCGGCGATGCGCTCAACAAAAAGGGCCCCTGCGTTATGCCGGGTCTGTTCGTATTCAGGGCCTGGATTACCCAGGCCGACGATCAGTTTTATGGCATTCACGATAGGGGCCCTTCTCTGGAGTTGTGGATAACATCGCCGCGCAGCTTGGCAGCGGCGAAAGTGGACGACAACAGCTCATTTACCATGATGCGTAAACTTCGCGTTCTCGCCCGCTTTCTCGCTACGTCACTGTCCGCGATGTTTCCGCTACTCCGGCGTCAGAGTGAAATTACTCTGCAGCGCCTTCAGCAGCTTCTGGAGCAACACGTGGAGCGTGGACGTTGGCTACTGCCAGGTCGTTGCCGTGTGCCAGGGCCACGAACTCAACGCCTTTAGGGGCCTTGATGTTGGACAGGTGAACGATGGTGCCGATTTCAGCGTCAGCCAGGTCGACTTCGATGAACTCAGGCAGATCTTTCGGCAGGCAGGAAACTTCGATTTCCGACACTACGTGGGAGATCTCGCCGCCTTTCTTCACAGGTGCAGATTCGTTGATGAAGTGCACTGGAACGATGGCGGTCAGTTTCTGGCCGGCAACTACGCGAACGAAGTCGGCGTGCAGCACGTGGCCTTTGGCTGGGTGGCGTTGCAGGGCCTTGATCACGACGTTCTGCTTGGTGCCACCGACGTTCAGTTCGATGATGTGGCTGTAGGCAGCTTCGTTTTCCAGCAGCTTGGCAATTTCCTTGGCCAGCATGCTGATGGATTCAGGGGCTTTGTCGCCACCGTAAACAACAGCTGGAACCAGGCTGGCGAGACGACGCAGGCGGCGGCTCGCACCTTTCCCCAGGTCGGAACGCACTTCAGCATTCAGGGTAAAATCGTTCATTTTGTATCTCCAAAATAACCTCGTTCGCCTTGGCGTTTGCGACCAGCGCCAAGGGCGATACGGGCAAAAAAGCCCCGTCCCAACCTAGGTTGGGACGGGGCGCTTTTCGTCATCGAGATGTTTTGCCAGGGACTAGCCCTTAGCGGAACATCGCGCTGATCGATTCTTCGTTGCTGATACGGCGAACCGCTTCGGCAACTACCGGTGCGATATCCAGTTGGCGGATACGTGCACAGGCTTGTGCTGCTGCGGACAGCGGGATGGTGTTGGTCACCACCAGCTCGTCCAGCACGGAATTTTCGATGTTCTCGATGGCCCGGCCCGACAGCACAGGGTGTGTGCAGTAGGCGAAGACCTTGGCGGCGCCATGCTCTTTCAGGGCCTTGGCCGCGTGGCACAGGGTGCCGGCGGTATCGACCATGTCGTCGACCAGAATGCAGGTGCGTCCTTCGACGTCGCCGATGATATGCATCACTTCGGAGTGATTGGCTTTCTCACGACGCTTGTCGATGATCCCGAGATCAACGCCCAGGGACTTGGCCACGGCACGTGCACGCACGACGCCGCCGATGTCCGGGGAGACGATCATCAGGTTTTCGAAACGCTGGTCTTCGATATCGTCCACCAAGACTGGGGAACCGTAGATGTTATCTACCGGGATATCGAAGAAACCCTGGATCTGGTCAGCGTGCAGGTCAACCGTGAGAACACGGTCGATGCCGACTACGGTGAGCATGTCAGCCACGACTTTCGCGCTGATAGCCACACGTGCGGAACGCGGACGGCGATCCTGACGGGCATAACCAAAATAAGGAATAACAGCAGTGATACGAGTAGCCGAGGAACGACGGAAGGCATCAGCCATCACGACGAGTTCCATCAGGTTATCGTTGGTCGGAGCGCAGGTCGGCTGAATAATGAAGACGTCTTTACCGCGGACATTTTCATTGATCTCGGCAGTAATTTCGCCGTCGGAAAATTTTCCAACAGAAATGTCACCGAGAGGGATATGCAGCTGACGTACGACACGCCGAGCCAGATCGGGGTTGGCGTTCCCCGTAAAGACCATCATCTTGGACACGCGCAGTACCTGAAGGCTGAGGGTATACCTGGATGAGTATAAGGAAAATGGCAGGGGCGGCTGGATTCGAACCAACGCATGGCAGGATCAAAACCTGCTGCCTTACCGCTTGGCGACGCCCCTGTATCTGTTGCTTCGAGTGCCTGGCACTCGTTTCCGTTAGAGCAGTGTTTGCAGCTTGCGATGCAACATCGAAACGTTGCTTCCTTTTGCTACAAACCCTGAAAGGGTCTCTGTAAGAAGGGCCGAGACTTTATCAGCTTCAGCTTTGCTTGGGAAGCCCCCAAACACACAACTTCCAGTTCCAGTCAGTTTTGCTTCGGTAAATTTACCTAGCAAATTCAATGCGTTACGTACTTCTGGATAACGCCTTGCGACTACCGGAAGGCAGTCATTTCTGCTGTTTCCCTTGGGAACGGGGCGCACTTTAATGGGCGCGCTGTCACGTGTCAACAGCGGATCGGAAAAAATTTCTGCTGTACTTACAGAGACTTGCGGTACCAGCACGAGGTACCACGGCTCCTCGGGGTATTCGGGGCTGAGTTTTTCCCCGACGCCCTCGGCGAATGCCGCATGCCCACGGACGAAGACCGGTACGTCGGCGCCCAGGGTCAAACCCAGTGCCGCAAGGCGGTCTTCATCCCAGTCCAGCTGCCAGAGATGGTTCAGGCCCAGCAGGGTAGTGGCGGCATTGGAGCTGCCGCCACCGATGCCGCCGCCCATGGGCAGGATCTTGTCGATCCAGATGTCGACACCCAGGGTGCAGCCGGATTGTTCCTGGAGTTTCTTCGCGGCCTTGACGATCAGGTTGCTGTCGTGGGGGACGCCTTCGAACTCGGTATTCAGGCGGATCACCCCGTCATCACGTACGGCGAAAGTGATTTCGTCGCCGTAGTCGAGGAATTGGAACAGCGTCTCCAATTCGTGATAACCGTCTGCACGACGTCCCAGGATATGCAGCATCAGGTTGAGCTTGGCCGGGGAGGGCAGGGTCAGCTTTTGCACGCTCATGTCATTGCCCCAGCTTGCGTGGTTGCCATTCCTTGATCACCAGGGTGACGTCAAGGTCGCTGCCATGCAGCTTGATCCGCTCGGGCAACCAGTAGCCGTTCTGCTGCGAGTAGCTGCTGTACTCCACTTGCCAGCCGTCCTGTTCCAGGCTCGCCAGGTGGCTGTCGCCATCCAGGGTCAGGCGGCTCTTGCTACCCGGGGCGGGCAGGCCCCGAACCCACCAGCCCAGGTGAGACACCGGCAGTTTCCAGCCCAGTTGTTCTTCCAGCAGCGACTCCGGGCTGCTGGCTTCGTAGCGGCCCTGGTTGGCCACTTCGAGGCTGACCTGGCCCGGGCGACCGGTCAGGCGTGCGGCGCCGCGGCCCAGCGGGCCGGACAGGCGGATGTCGTAGTAATCCTGGCGTTGCAGCCAGAACAGCGTGCCGCTGCCGGAGTCCTTGGGGGCACGGATGCCGATCTTGCCGTTGATCTGCCAGCCATCGAGAGCACTCAACTGGTCCTTGTGCTGGCGCCATTGCGCCGGGTTGCCCTGGCCCTGGACGGATTCGCGGGCGCCGAAACCGGCGCAGCCGGCCAGCAGGGCAATGAAGCTGAAAACGATGAAGTGGCGCACGAGCATGGTCTTAAAGAGTCTCTGATCCGGTCAGGCGTTTGATGGTCTGGCGCAGCACGGGGTTGTCCGGCTGGTCCTTGAGGAATTTGCTCCAGATCTGCCGGGCTTCGCGCTGCTTGTCGTTATGCCACAGGACTTCACCCAGGTGCGCGGCGACTTCCGGGTCGGGGAAGCGCTCCAGGGCTTGGCGCAGAAGGCGTTCGGCCTCGTCCAGGTTGCCCAGGCGATAGTTCACCCAGCCCAGGCTGTCGAGCACCGCCGGATCGTCCGGCGTCAGCTGGTGGGCCTGTTCGATCAGGGCCTTGGCCTCGGTATAACGAGTCGTACGATCGGACAAGGTATAGCCCAGGGCGTTCAGTGCCATGGCGTTGTCCGGTTCGCGCTGGATGATCAGGCGCAGGTCCTTTTCCAGCTGCCCCAGGTCATTGCGTTTCTCGGCCTGCATGGCGCGGGTGTAGAGCAGGTTCACGTCGTCGGGATACTGCTTCAGCGCCTGCTGGATGACGCTCCAGGCGCGCGGCCCCTGGTTGTTCGCCGACAGGGTCTCGACCTCGATCAGATACAGCTGGATGGCGTAGTCGGGTTGGGCGTCGCGAGCCGCCACCAAGCGTTTTTGCGCTTCATCGGTACGGCCGTTGTTCATCAGGATGTCGGCTTGGCGCAGTTGCGCCGGCAGGTAGTCGTTGCCCGGGCCGACCAGGGCATACTCGGCCAGCGCCCCTTGCGGGTCGTTGAGCTCTTCGGCGATCCGGCCCAGGTTCAGGTGCGCGGAATCTTCATGGCTTTCCCGGGCGATCAGGTCCTCGAGGTAGCCCTTGGCCTCGTCCCAGGCCTTGGCTTCCAGGCACACCAGCGCCAGGGAGTAGCGTAGTTCGTCGTCCTCGGGGTACTGCTGGACCAGGCTCGAGAACTGTGCCTTGGCATCTTCCATGCGGTCCTGCTCCACCAGCATGCGGGCGTAGGTCAGGCGCAGGCGCTTGTCATCCGGGTACTTGCGGATGCTTTTTTCCAGCAGCGGCAGGGCTTCCTTGCCGCGATTCAGGCTTTGCAGCAGGCGGGCGCGCAACAGCAGCGGCGCCACTTCGCCGTCCTCCGGCGGATTTTCCTCCAGCAGAGCCAGGGCCTCCTTGGCGTCGCCATCCTGCTGCATCAGCAGGGCCTTGCCGAAAATCAGCTGGCTGTTGTGTGGGTGCTTTTGCAGTAAGCGGTCGAAACCTTTCATCAGGCCCTCACGGGTTTCCTGATCGGTATCGGCGGCGGACAGGGCCAGGAAGTCGAAATGGGTATCGCCCTTGCCCTGCAGGACCTTCTCCATATAAAGCATGGAATCGTCATAGCGCCCGGCGCGGGCCAGCTGGATGGCGGCCGCACGCTGCGCCTCGAGGTCGTCGGGGGCGTTTTTCGCCCAGATCAGCGATGTATCCAGGGCCGCTTGGTCGGCGCCCAGGTACTCGGCGATGCGAAAGGCCCGCTCGGAGATGCCCGGGTCCTGGGTGTTGATGGCCTGGGTCACGTAGTTGTCCAGGGCAATGTCGAAGCGATTGCGCTGGCCCGCCAGCTCGGCGCTCAGCAGGCTGAAGACGGTGTCTTCGCTGAACGAGGAGTAGACCTTGGGCTTTTCAGGGGCCGGGGTGCTGTCTTCCACCGACGACGTAGCGTCCGATGAAACAGGGGCCAGGGATTGGCATCCGCTGAGGAAGACAAGGGCGAGGAGCAACGCGGAGGATCTATTCATATAGGAAGAGGGCGACTAACCTGCGGTCGGATCATCATGACACAAGCCTTCGGCCAAACATAACCGAGACTCAACGGGATGCCAGAACAGAGGCAGTCTATTAGGACAATAGTCGGCGGGAGTTGTTCTGAATCTGTCGAAGTAGGACAATTGCCGGCTTCTCGACATCATCAGCGACCTTGAATGGCCTTCCTTGCACTTGGTATTAACCACAAGACTGCTTCTGTAGACGTCCGCGAGCGCGTGGCCTTTACCCCTGAGCAGTTGGTTGAGGCCTTGCAGCAGCTCTGCCGACTCACCGACAGCCGCGAAGCTGCGATCCTCTCCACCTGCAACCGCAGTGAGCTCTATGTAGAACAGGATCATCTTTCGGCCGATGTGGTGCTGCGCTGGCTGGCCGAATACCACCATCTGAGCCTGGACGACCTGCGCGCCAGTGCCTATGTACATGAAGACGATGCGGCAGTTCGTCACATGATGCGCGTGGCCTCCGGCCTGGACTCGCTGGTGCTGGGCGAGCCGCAGATCCTCGGGCAGATGAAGTCCGCCTATGCCGTGGCCCGGGAGGCCGGCACCGTCGGCCCCTTGCTGGGGCGGCTGTTCCAGGCGACCTTCAATGCCGCCAAGCAGGTCCGCACCGATACCGCCATCGGTGAAAACCCCGTATCCGTGGCTTTTGCCGCGGTGAGCCTGGCCAAGCAGATCTTCAGCGACCTGCAGCGCAGCCAGGCGCTGTTGATCGGCGCGGGCGAGACCATCACCCTGGTCGCCCGGCACCTGCACGAACTGGGCGTCAAGCGCATCGTGGTGGCCAACCGCACCCTGGAGCGCGCCAGCCAGCTGGCGGAACAGTTCGGCGCCCATGCGGTGCTGCTCTCGGACATCCCCCAGGAGCTGGTGCACAGCGATATCGTCATCAGTTCCACTGCGAGCCAGCTGCCGATCCTGGGCAAGGGTGCGGTGGAGAGTGCCCTGAAACTGCGCAAGCACAAGCCGATCTTCATGGTGGATATCGCCGTTCCCCGGGATATCGAGCCGGAAGTCGGCGAGTTGGACGACGTTTACCTCTATACCGTCGACGATCTTCACGAAGTGGTCGCAGAAAACCTCAAGAGTCGCCAGGGCGCGGCACAGGCTGCCGAGGAACTGGTGAACATCGGCGCCGAGGATTTCATGGTGCGCTTGCGCGAGTTGGCGGCAGTGGATGTGCTCAAGGCCTATCGTCAACAGAGCGAGCGCCTGCGTGACGAGGAGCTGCAGAAGGCCCTGCGCATGCTGACCAACGGTAGCAGCGCCGAAGACGTGCTGGCCCAGCTGGCCCGTGGCCTGACCAACAAACTGCTGCACGCACCGAGCGTGCAGTTGAAAAAGCTTTCCGCCGAAGGCCGCCTCGATGCGCTGGCCATGGCCCAAGAACTCTTTGCCCTCGGTGAGGGCTCTTCGGATAAAACCCCGCAATGAAAGCGTCACTGCTCAGTAAGCTGGACATTCTCCAGGACCGTTTCGAGGAACTGACCGCCTTGCTTGGCGATGCCGAGGTCATTTCCGACCAGGCCAAGTTCCGTGCCTATTCCAAGGAGTACGCGGAAGTCGAGCCGATCGTCGCCTCCTACAAACAGGTGCTCAAGGTCCAGGCCGACCTGGAGGGCGCCCAGGCGCTGCTCAAGGACAGCGATCCGGACCTGCGGGAGATGGCCGTGGAAGAAGTCCGCGAAGCCAAGGAACAACTGGTCGAGCTGGAAAGCAACCTGCAGCGCATGCTGTTGCCCAAGGATCCCAACGATGGACGCAACGTGTTCCTGGAAATCCGTGCCGGTACCGGTGGTGACGAGGCGGCGATCTTCTCCGGCGATCTGTTTCGCATGTATTCGCGTTATGCCGAACGGCGTGGCTGGCGCCTGGAGATTCTCTCCGAGAACGAGGGCGAGCATGGCGGCTACAAGGAAATCATCGCCCGGGTCGAGGGCGAGAACGTCTACGGCAAGCTGAAGTTCGAGTCCGGGGCGCACCGCGTACAGCGAGTGCCGGCCACCGAATCCCAGGGGCGCATCCATACCTCGGCCTGCACCGTGGCGGTACTGCCCGAACCGGATGAACAGGAAGCCATCGAGATCAACCCGGCGGACTTGCGCATCGATACCTATCGTTCTTCCGGCGCCGGCGGCCAGCACGTGAACAAGACCGACTCGGCCATCCGCATCACCCACTTGCCCACCGGCATCGTGGTGGAGTGCCAGGAAGAACGTTCCCAGCACAAGAACCGTGCGCGGGCCCTGTCCTGGTTGTCGGCCAAGCTCAATGACCAGCAGGCCAGTGCGGCGGCCAGCGCCATCGCCAGCGAGCGCAAGCTGCTGGTGGGTTCGGGCGACCGCTCCGAACGTATCCGCACCTACAACTTTCCCCAGGGGCGTGTCACTGACCACCGGGTCAACCTGACCTTGTATTCCCTGGACGAAATCATCGCCGGTGGCGTGGAAGCGGTGATCGAGCCGCTGCTGGCCGAGTACCAGGCCGACCAACTTGCCGCATTGGGTGATTGAATGACCATCATCGCCAGCCTGTTGCGCGCCGCCCAACTACCCGATTCGCCAACCCCGCGCCTGGACGCCGAGCTGCTCCTGGCCGCGGCCCTGGGCAAGCCCCGCAGCTTTCTGCATACCTGGCCGGAGCGCATCGTGCCCAGCGAAGCGGTCCTGGTGTTCAGTGAATACCTGCAACGGCGTCGCTCCGGCGAGCCGGTGGCCTACATCCTCGGCCAGCAGGGGTTCTGGAAGCTCGACCTGGAAGTGGCTCCCCATACCCTGATCCCGCGCCCCGACACCGAACTGCTGGTGGAGACCGCCTTGCAACTGTTGCCTGCCGGCCCGGCCCGGGTTCTGGACCTGGGCACCGGCAGTGGCGCCATTGCCCTGGCCCTGGCCAGCGAACGCCCGGCCTGGCAGGTCACAGCGCTGGACCGCGTGCTGGAAGCCGTGGCCCTGGCCGAACGCAACCGCCAGCGCCTGCAACTGGCCAATGTCACGGTGCTCAGCAGCCACTGGTTCGATTCGATCCAGGGCCAGCGCTTCGGCTTGATCGTCAGCAACCCGCCCTACATTGCCGAAGCCGATCCGCACCTGGCGGCCGGCGACGTGCGTTTCGAACCGGAAAGCGCCCTGGTGGCCGGCAAGGATGGTCTCGATGACCTGCGCCTGATCGTGGCCCAGGCTCCGCTGCACCTGGAAGCCGGTGGCTGGTTGATCCTGGAGCACGGCTACGACCAGGCCCCGGCGGTACGCGAGTTGCTAGCCGCACAGGGTTTCATCGAAGTCCATAGCCGGGTCGATCTCGGTGGCCATGAGCGCATCAGCCTGGGGTGCTTGCCGTGCTGACCGACGAGGAGCTGTTGCGCTATAGCCGGCAGATCCTGTTGCAGCAGGTCGACATCGACGGTCAATTGCGCCTCAAGCAGAGCCGCGTGCTGATTGTCGGCCTCGGCGGCCTTGGCGCTCCTGCGGCGCTCTACCTGGCAGCGGCCGGGGTCGGCGAGCTGCACCTGGCCGACTTCGACAGCGTCGACCTGACCAACCTGCAGCGCCAGATCATTCATGACAGCAATAGCGTCGGTTCGAGCAAGGTGGACTCGGCCATTGGCCGGCTGTCTGCCCTCAACCCGCAGATCCGCCTGGTACCCCATCCGGTGGCGCTGGACGAGGACTCCCTGGTCGCCGCCGTGGCAGGCGTGGACCTGGTGCTGGATTGCAGTGACAATTTTTCCACCCGCGAAGCGGTGAACGCCGCCTGTGTCGCCGTCGGCAGGCCCCTGGTCAGTGGTGCGGCGATTCGCCTGGAAGGACAGTTGTCGGTATTCGATCCGCGCCTCACGCACAGTCCTTGCTATCACTGCCTGTACGGGCACGGCAGCGAGGCTGAACTGACCTGCAGCGAAGCCGGGGTCCTGGGGCCGCTGGTGGGAACCGTCGGCAGTCTGCAGGCGCTGGAAGCCTTGAAGCTGCTGGCCGGTTTCGGCGAGCCGCTGGTGGGCAGATTGTTGCTGATCGATGCCCTGGGTACGCGTTTTCGCGAGCTGCGGGTCAAGCGCGACCCAGGCTGCAAGGTCTGTGGAGGCCGGCATGAGTGAAGCGCCGGTGGCGGTCTTCGATTCCGGGGTCGGCGGTTTGTCGGTCCTGGCGGAGATCCAGCAGTTGCTGCCCAATGAGTCGCTGCTGTATCTCGGCGACTGCGGCTACATTCCCTACGGCGAAAAGACTCCTGAATTCATCCGCCAGCGCTGCGGCCTGATGGCCCGCTTCTTTCGCGAGCAAGGGGCCAAGGCCCTGGTATTGGCCTGCAATACCGCCACCGTGGCCGGCGTGGCCGACCTGCGGCGCGACTTCCCGGATTGGCCCATCGTCGGCATGGAGCCGGCGGTCAAGCCTGCCGCGGCGGCTACCCGCAGCGGCGTGGTCGGGGTCCTGGCTACGACCGGTACCCTGCAGAGCGCCAAGTTCGCCGCCTTGCTCGACCGTTTTGCCGGCGATGTGAAGGTCGTCACCCAGCCTTGTCCGGGCCTGGTGGAGATGATCGAGAACGGCGACCTGCATAGCGCGGCCTTGTGCCAATTGCTGCAGGGGTATGTCGAACCGCTGCTGGCGGCGGGCTGCGACACCATCATCCTGGGTTGCACCCACTATCCGTTTCTCAAACCCGTGCTGTCACGGATGCTGCCAGAGCACATCAGCCTGGTGGACACCGGTGCGGCGGTTGCCCGCCAACTGCAGCGCCTGCTCGACGAGGGCGACCTGCGCGCCCATGGCCCCGTGCGGGAAACCCGCTTCTGGACCAGCGGCGATGTGCCGCATTTTGCCAAGGTACTGCCCATCCTGTGGCAAGAATCCGGTAGTGTGCAGTCTTTCGATTTGTGAAAAAAACGTTAAATTCCGCTGTCGGCGCTGAACTTCTGATTAGGCGCAGACTTCTATAGCCTATCTACCAGGCGGTACAAAAACGTTCAAAATAGTTCAATAAAAGGATGTTCCTGATGAAGCGACTGTTATGTCTGGCCGCGCTTGCGGCCGCGTTGTTGGGGCCAAGTCTCTCCGCGCATGCCGCCGGGATGGAGTTTTCCGTGGGGCAGACCGGGGACTCGACGCAAGCCTACCGGCTTGGTATGCAATTCGATTGGGACAAGAGCTGGTTGCAAAGCGATGTCGGTCGCCTGACCGGTTATTGGAGCGGTGCCTACACCTACTGGGACGGTGACAAGAAGTCGAGCAACCACAGCCTGTCGTTCTCCCCAGTATTCGTCTACGAGTTCGCAGGAAACAGCGTCAAGCCCTACGTAGAGGCCGGGATCGGCGTCGCGGCGTTCGCCCACACCCAGGTGGAAGACAACAAGCTGGGTTCATCCTTCCAGTTCGAAGACCGCATCGGCTTCGGCCTGCGCTTCAACGGCGGGCATGAGATCGGCATCCGTGCCACGCACTACTCCAACGCCGGTATCAGCAGCCCCAACGATGGGGTAGAAAGCTACGCCCTGCACTACACGATGCCGCTCTGAGCCGTCCCAGCGATACGCCGTGGCGATGCCCCGGCGTTCGTTCAGGCAATCCGCCTCGCCCAATTCGAATTCGCGGCAGATCAAGGGGCGCAGCTCATAGATAGAGCAACGCATGCTGTCGCGATCCAGCGCCGCGCACCAGCCATCATCCAGGCGCCGCATCACCTCCCCACCCCAGTCGTCGATATCGATGAAGCGTTCGGGCACCCCGGTATCGGTGATCAGCATCACTTCCAGCTGGCAGCAGCAGGCGGCGCAGGTGGAGCAACTGATGGCGGGTTCGGCGATGGAGGTAACGGGAATGGTGGTCATAGGCGTGTAGTGTAAGGCCACGGGGCCGGACTGTGTGAAAGCCCAGACAGACGCTCAGCCTTCAGCGGCCAGTGGCGGAGCCTCCAGGGCCGCTTGCGCCAACACGTGCAGCAGCGGCAACAGCAGGGCCCAGAGCACTCCCAGCCCGACCAGGGTTGGCCCTGTTCCGTATGGAAAGCTCACGCCGGCCAGTCGGCCCCCGGCGTAGTAGGACAGCGGGCCTGCCAGCGCTCCCAGCAGGCAGGCCCGCCACCAGGGGCGTGCACTCCAGGCCAGGCCGTGGCGCAAGGTGCTGGCCAGAAGGACCCAGAGCAGCATCAGCCAGAAGGGAATCAATAGACTGACTTGCTGGAACTGAAACACCCCGAGCCAATTCAGGAAGCTGTCCAGGGTGATGCCGATCAGGGCAATGCCGAGCATCATCGGACCTTCGTCGTTCCAGCGGCCGACCCAGCGAAAGTGCGCCAGTACGATCACGACTCCAAGCAATAGCCACAGGCTGTCGCCACTGAGCACGCAGGTGAACCAACCCAACTGGAACAGCAGGGCATTGAGCAGTTGCCTAGGCATCGAGGCGCCCCAGCAGTGGTTGTGGCGCCGCGGCGGGTTTGGCCAGCAGCAGTTGCGCGGTGCCGATGGTGCGTTCCAGAAAACCGCCTTCGCAGTAGCACAGGTAGAACTCCCAGAGCCGCAGGAAATAGGGGTCGTAGCCCAGCTCGCCCAGGCGGCCGTGGGCGCGGCGGAAGTTCTCGTGCCACAGGCGCAAGGTTCGGGCGTAGTGCAGGCCGAAGTCTTCCATGTGCAGCAGGTTCATGTCGGTGTCGCGACTGACCACCTCGAGCATTTTCTGCACGCAGGGCAGGGCACCGCCGGGGAAGATGTAGCGCTGGATGAAGTCCACGCTGTTCTTCGCCCGCTCGTAGCGTTGGTCGCGAATGGTGATGGCTTGCAGCAGCATCAGGCCGTTGCTCTTGAGCAAGCCCGCGCATTGCTTGAAGTAAGTGGGCAGGAAGCGGTGGCCCACGGCTTCGATCATCTCGATCGACACCAGCTTGTCGTACTGGCCACGCAGGTCGCGGTAATCCTCCAGCAGCAGGGTCACCCGGTCCTGCAAGCCGGCGGCGTCGATCCGCTGCCGGGTGTAGGCGAACTGTTCCCTGGACAGGGTGGTGGTGGTGACCCGGCAGCCATAGTGCTGCGCGGCATACAGGGCCATGCTGCCCCAGCCGGTGCCGATTTCCAGCAGGTGGTCTTGGGGGGTGAGCGCGAGCTTCTGGCAGATGCGCTGCAGCTTGTTCAACTGGGCCTGCTCCAGGCTGTCCTCGGCGCTGCGAAACTGCGCGGCGGAATACATCATGGTGGGGTCCAGGAACTGCTCGAACAGTTCATTGCCCAGGTCGTAGTGGGCAGCGATGTTTTTCTGCGCGCCCTTGCGGGTGTTGCGGTTGAGCCAGTGCAGGCCGCGAACCAGCGGCCGGCCGAACCTGGCCAGGCCGCCTTCCATGGCGTCCAGCACTTCCAGGTTGCTGACGAACACGCGGATGACCGCTGTGAGATCCGGGGTGCTCCAGTACCCATGGATGAAGGCTTCGCCGGCGCCGATGGAGCCGCTGCTGGCCACCAAGCCCCAGACGCTGCTGTCATGGACGTGGATTTCCCCCAGCAGGGCGGCGCCGCTGCTGCCGAATACCTGTCGTTCGCCGTCTTCGTGGATCACCAGTTGGCCGTGCCGGAGTTGCGCCAGTTGCCGCAGCACGCCGCGGCGCAACAGGTTGGCAGTGAGGCCGTGAGTGCTGATCAGAGTGGTTTTGGCCGAGACGCTAGAGGATTTCATGGCGGCGATCCTTGGATGGTACGGCGGCTGTGCGAAAGGCGCCAACGGCGGCCTGATGGGGAAAAAAGCGCAGGCCCTTGGCAGCCAGGAGCAAGGCCTGCCAGTAGATCGCCAGGCAAGTCTTGGCGGTCATCCACGGAAAGCGCCGCAGATACTGGTGCAGGCTGCGGCGATCCAGGGCCTGGCGTTGCAGGTTGAGGGTGGCGTCGAACAACTTGAGCTCACCCTGCCAGTCGGCCATGTGCACGCCGAGACGCTCGGCCGGAGGACTGAAACTCATGCGGTACTCCAGATCCCGGGGCAGGAATGGCGACACGTGAAAGGCCTTGGCCACGGCGAAATGCTGGTACTCCGGGGACTGTGCGTTGTGCGGGCTGGCCGGCAGCACATAGTGATAGCGCTCGCGCCAGGGGGTGTTGGTGACCTCGCAGAGAATCGCCGCCAGTTGCCCATCGGCCTCGTAGCAGTAGAAGAAGCTCACCGGGTTGAAGGCCAGGCCCCAGCTGCGCACCTGGGTCAGCAGGCGCACCGCGCCAGCCGGAGCATGGCCGATGGCCTCGGCCACCTGCTGGCGTACGGCGTCGATCAGGTCCATGCCCTGGCCGGTGAAGGCCGGCAGGTAGTCGCCTTGACGAAAGGCGAAGGGCGCGAAGCGGCTCCGGCCAGCCAGGGGCGAGAGGCCCAGCACCGCGTCCTGTTCCTCCAGGTCCAGGTACAGCAAGCCGATCCGGTAGCGGAAGGCGTGGCACTTAGGGGCGAAGCGCCGGTGGCTGATCCAGCCGCTGTACAGGGCGCTGTTCACAATTGTTCTCCGAAGGCCTGGGCCACCCGCAGGGCACTGACCACGCCGTCCTCATGGAAACCGTTAGCCCAGTAGGCGCCGCAGTAGAAGCTGTGCCGGGCGCCTTGCAGTTCGCTCCAGCGCGCTTGCGCGGCCACCGCCCCCAGGCTGTATTGCGGATGGGCGTAGGTGTAGCGGGCGAGGACCTTCGACGGATCGATGGCCGCACTCTGGTTGAGGCTGACGCAGAAGGTGGTGCTGCTTTGCAGGCCCTGGAGAATGTTCATGTCGTAGGTCACGGCAGCGGCTTTCCCGGCGCTGGCATCGAGGCGGTAGTTCCAGCTGGCCCAGGCCAGGCGACGGCGCGGTAGCAGTCGGGTATCTGTGTGCAGCACCACATCGTTGTCGGCGTAGGGCAGGGCTTGCAGAATCTCCTGTTCGGCGTGGCTAGGGCTGGCCAGCAGCCGCAGGGCCTGGTCGCTGTGGCAGGCGAACACCACCTTGTCGAAGCGCTCGCTGCCGGCGGCGCTGTGGATGACCGCGCCGAGTTCGTCGCGCTCGACCCGCTGCACCGGGCAATCCAGGCGGATGCGCTCGCGAAACGGTGCCGTCAGTGGTTCGATGTAGCGGCTTGAGCCGCCTTCGATCACGTACCACTGGGGGCGGTTGTTCACCGACAGCAAGCCGTGGTTCTTGAAGAAGCGGACAAAGAACTGCAGGGGGAAACCGAGCATCTGCCCCCGTGACATCGACCAGATCGCCGAGCCCATGGGCACAATGTAGTGCTGGATGAAGCGCTCGCCGTAGCCCTGGCTCTTCAGGTAGTCACCGAGGGTGGTCGAGGCCGTGATCCGCTGGTTTTGCAGGTCGAGCTGCGAGTGTTGGTTGAAGCGCAGGATGTCTCGCAGCATGCCCCAGAAGCCCGGCGACAGCAGATTGCGTCGCTGGGCGAACAGGCTGTTGAGGTTGTTGCCGTTGTACTCCAGGCCCGTGGCCGGATCGCACACCGAGAAGCTCATCTGGGTAGCTTTGAACTTGACGCCGATCTGTCCCAGCAGGCGGATGAAATGGGGATAGGTCCAGTCGTTGAAGACGATGAAGCCGGTGTCCACGGCCTGGGTTTCGCCATTGAGGCTGACCTGCACGGTATGGGTGTGCCCGCCGATCCAGCTGCCGGCTTCGTAGACCTGGATGTCATGGCGACGGTTCAGGAGGTAGGCGCAGGTCAGGCCGGCGATGCCGCTACCGATGATGGCGATTTTCATGGGGCATTCCCCGTGCGGGCCAGGCGCTTGGCGATGGCCAGTTGCAGGCGGCCGGGCAGCCAGGAAAGCAGCTTGAGGCCGAAGATGAACGGGGTGGGGAACGCGATTTCCAGATCCCGGCGGGGCAGGCGCTGGTGGATGTGCCGAGCGGCCTTCCGGGCGCTCCAGCGCATGGGCATGGCGAAGTCGTTGCGTGCGGTCAGCGGCGTGTCGACAAAGCCCGGGCTGACCAGGGTCACATCGATGCCTTCGGCAGCCAGGTCGATGCGCAGCGATTGCAGCAGATAGCGCAGCGCTGCCTTGGAGGCGCCGTAGGCACCGGCCCGGGGCAGCGCCAGGTAGGTCACTGAGCTGGCCACACCCACCAGGTGCGGGCGATTGCCGGCGCGCAACAATGGCAATGCGGCTTCGATGCAGTAGCCGGCGGCCAGCAGGTTGGTACTCAGTACCCGTTCGATCAGCGCTGAGTCGAATTGCTGCACCTCGATGTACTCGCAGGTCCCGGCATTGAGGATCACGCTGTCCAGAGCGCCCCAGGCCTGGGCGATGCGCTTGCCGATCTCGCGCACCTGCAAGGCGTCGCCAAGGTCGCCCGGCACCACCAGCACCCGGCCCGGGTACCGCTGGGCCAGGGCCTCCAGCGGCTCGCGCGAGCGGGCACTGAGCGCCACCTGGGCACCAGCCTCGAGCAGCTCTTCGGCCAGTGCTGCGCCGATGCCGCTGCTGGCGCCGGTGAGCCAGATCCGCCTGGGCATGGCCGCGTTCATCCGAGCCTCCTTTTCAACCAGGCGATCACTGCCCCGATCAGTGGCAGGTGTTCGTAGAGCAGGGCACCCGCGTCGAAATAGTCGCGGTGGCGATAGACCAAAGCGTCGCGCCATTGCAGGTGCGAACAGCCGGCCACCTGGATCAGGTCGCCGCCGTTGAGGCGCGGGTGGCGATAGCTCATGGTCCAGCGCAGGTAGCCCTGGCCTTCGGCGCACTGGTCGCTGCCGTGGAAGTCGAAGCGCAGTTCGCGGACGTTGGCGTACAGCTGGGCGAAGTAGTCGCGCAAACTGGCCAGTCCATGAACCTCGTGCAGAGGGTCGGTGAACTGGATGTCATCGCTGTAGAGCTGGCCCAGGCGATCGAGGTTATGGGCGCCCAGGGTGGCGAATTCCCGGGCGAAGTGGTCGAGGAAGTCACTCATCGCCGGCTCCCGCATCCAGCCGCGAGGGCAGTGCCTTGAACGCCGCCAGGGCCCGTTCCCGGGACCGTGACAGATCCACCATCGGCGCCGGGTAGTCGGCGACGCCGAACAGCCCGCCCAGGGTCGCCGGGTTGTGGATATCTTTTTTGTTCAGCCCGGCCAGTTGTGGCAGCCAGTGCTTGATGAAGCGCCCCTCGCTGTCGAATTTCTGCGATTGGCTCACCGGATTGAAGATGCGGAAGTAGGGCGCCGCATCGGTGCCGGTGGAGGCGCTCCACTGCCAGCCACCATTGTTGGCCGCCAGGTCGCCGTCGATCAGGTGACGCATGAAGAACCGCTCGCCTTCGCGCCAATCGATCAACAGGTTCTTGGTCAGGAACATCGCCACCACCATGCGCAGGCGGTTGTGCATCCAGCCGGTCTCCAGCAACTGGCGCATGGCGGCATCGATGATCGGCAGGCCGGTGCGGGCTTCTTGCCAGGCCGCCAGTTCCTCGGGAGCGTCGCGCCATTTCACGGCTTCGGTTTCCGGTCGGAAGGCGCGGTGCCGGGATACCCGTGGGTAGCCCGCCAGGATGTGCTTGTAGAAGTCGCGCCACAGCAGCTCGTTGATCCAGGTGACGGCCCCGGGGTTGCCGCTTTCGAACTCGCCCCGGTTGCTGCGCAAGGCGGCGTGCAGGCATTGGCGGGGCGAGATCACGCCGGCGGCGAGGTAGGGCGACAGCTGGCTGGTGCCGGGCTTGGCCGGAAAGTCGCGTTCACCCTGGTAGTAGTGGATCTGCTCATCGGCGAACCGCTCCAGGCGCGCTTGCGCTTCGTCTTCGCCGGCGGGCCACAGTTCGCGCAAGGCGGGCTTCGGGGTGGGGAAGCCCTCGATCTGGCCTGGCAGCGGATCGGCACTGATCGACAGCGGCATCTGCGCCCCGGGCGCGCTCACCAGCACGGGCAGCGCGGTGTGCAGGCGGCTGTAGCAGACCTTGCGGAACTGGCTGAAGACCTGGAAGTAGCCGCCGCTCTTGGTCAGCACGCTGCCGGGCTTGAACAGCAGTTGATCGAAGTGGCCTTGGACGCTGATACCGGCCTTCTCCAGAACCCGGGCCACTGCTGCATCGCGACGGCTTTCGTGGATGCCGTATTCCTGGTTGAAGTGCAGCGTGCCTATCTGCAGTTGCCGGCACAGCTCCAGCAGGACCTGGGGCGCCTGGTCCCAGGTGGCGGCGCTGCGAACCAGCAGCGGGATGTTCAGCTGGCCCAGGGCGGTACTCAGCGATTGCAGGTTGCGCAGCCAGAAATCGATCTTGCAGGGCGCATCATCATGGGCCTGCCACTGCTCCGGGCTCAAAAGGTACACCGCCACGGTCGGGCCTCGCTGGGCGGCGGCGCTCAGGGCGGTGTTGTCGTGTAGGCGCAGATCGCTGCGCAGCCAGATCAATTGCATGTCGGTTTCCGAGTCAGAAAAGGCCTCGCTCGAGCAGTGCCTGGTAGGCCGCAATCGGGTCTTGGGCCAGGTACAGATCGGCGATTTCAGTGATACATGCGGACCACTCGGCGGGGTGGATGCACACCGCGGGTCCGGCGATGAATTTTTTGCAGGCGATGCCGCCCAGCAACCGCGGCAGTTGGACGGGGTTGAGCGCCTTGCTGGAGTACAGCAGCAGGCCCCGGGCTTGCAGGCGCTCGGTGGCCAGGGCCAGTTCGCCCCCGTGCAGGGGCCAGTCGAAGACCTCTACCGGGCAATCGGCGCTGCTGGCCAGCCAGGCGGTGAGCCACAGGTGGGGTTCCAGGGGCAGGTCCGATTGGTTGACCAGCAACAGCGGCGCGCCCTGCACCTGGCGGTTGTTGTGGTAGATCCGGGCGCCAAGCTTGCTGCGCAGCCATGAATAGAAGAACACCTGCTCGGACTGGCTGCCGACTTGCCCTTGCCAATGCTGTTCCAGCTCCGCCAGCAGCGGCATCAACAGCTGCTCGCACAAGGTGCGCGGTGGATACAGGGCCATGGCCTGGTTGAAGGCATCGTCGACCTTGCGCTCGGCCAGCTGGCCGATGGCTTGCCTGAGTACCTGGCGCAGGCGTTGCCAATCGTTTTGCGCCGGGACGCTGAACGCCGGGGCGTTTTCGAGCAGGTGCCTGACCTGGCTGACCGCGACGCCACGGTTGAGCCAGGTCAGGATGGTCAGCACCTGTTGCACCTGTTCCCGGGTGTACAGGCGGTGCCCCTTGGGCGTGCGGTGGGGCACGATCAGTCCGTAGCGCCGCTCCCAGGCGCGCAAGGTGACTGCATTGACGCCGGTCAGCCGGGCGATCTCGCGGATCGGCAACCACTCCTGGTCCGGGCTGCCTTGGGGAGCCGTGGCGGGCAAGAGATTGGGTTCCATGGGTTAGATCGCGTTGCGCAGGCTGAGGTTTTCCGGGTGCGGCTGCAGGTACAGCTGCCGCTCGATATAGGGATCGGGGTGTCGGCGCAAGTGATGCTTGAGCAAGGTCAGGGGTACCACCAGGGGCACGATGCCCTGGCGATACTGGCCGATGAGGTGCTGCATTTCCTGCTTGTCTTCGGCGCTGATGGCCTGCCGGAAGTAACCGCTCAGGTGCTGTAGCACATTGCTGTGGGTACCCCGGGTAGCGCAT
Organism: Pseudomonas sp. B6(2017); assembly: GCF_002112765.1. NCBI lineage: Bacteria > Pseudomonadati > Pseudomonadota > Gammaproteobacteria > Pseudomonadales > Pseudomonadaceae > Pseudomonas > Pseudomonas sp. B6(2017). Next base: position 85,361 of record NZ_NEIQ01000002.1, read on the forward strand.
TGCCTCAAGGCGTTCATCAATTGGCTGAAATAGCGTGGGCCGACCTGTGCCGCATCCTGTCTGCCCATGCTGCCCAGCAGGTGGCCGAGGACCTTGTACTGCACCGGGTGATGGGCCATCAGCAGGTATTTGCAGCGGGCATGGAATTCGGTGAGGGCGCGGCGAGTCAGGCCTTGCTCGAGCAGGACCTGCCAGTCGCGGTAGACGTAGACCCGGGCCAGGAAGTTTTCCCGCAGCACCGGATCGTTGAGGCGTCCGGCTTCTTCCATTGGTAGGTCAGGGCGTCGCTCGCAGAAAACCCGCGCATATACACCACGGCCATCGCGCCGATGATGAGGCCCGCTGCCCTCGTAGACCTTGACCCGTTCCAGTCCGCAGGAGGGTGAATCCTGCATGAAGATGTAGCCGCACAGGTCGGTCATTTCGGCGGCCATCCGTTCGGCGTAGTCCTGTAGGGGGCGGGTGACATCCAGGGCTTCGTCCAGGGTCCCGATGGCCCGTGGCTGGTCGTTGCCCTGCACCAGTCTGATCGGTTCGCGAGGGACGCCCAGGCCGATGGCGACCTCCGGGCAAAGCGGCACCAGCTCGAAGTGCTCGGCGAGTACCCGGCTGCACAGGCGGGATTCCTTGTGGCCGCCGTTGTAGCGGACTTCGGCGCCGGCCAGGCAGGCGCTGATGGCGATTTTCGGCTTGGCGGTCATGGTTCGGCCTCCGGATACCTGTACATAAAACGAAGCGTGTACAACTTTTTTCCATCATAGGTTTAAAGTTGTACAAGTCAAATTATTTGTACAGGTATTGGCGGCTGCTCGCTGCGTTCAATGCCAGCCGATCCGCCATAGGCGGTCGTCTTTCAGGGCTTGCCAATCCAGGCGCTGGTTGCGGCAGCTGAGGACCGCCTGCAGCTGGACTTCCAGCACACGGCCTTCTTCATTGCAGAACAGTTTGGTGACGAGAAAATGCTTCTCGCGATGCTGCGGGTGGGCTGCTGTCCATTTCGACAGCAGCAATTTACGCGGGGCGATCCGGTTCACTGCAGGTTCGCGTGCAGTCTGCGAGCAGCCTCCTGGCCACTTAACCAGGCGCCCTCGACACGCCCGGACAGGCACCAGTCGCCGCAGGCGTACAGGCCCAGGTCGGCGTCGGCCAGGGCACCCCACTCGTGACTGGTAGCAGGGCGGGCATAGAGCCAGCGGTGCGCCAGGCTGAAGGCGGGAGCGGGCATGACGCTGTGCAGCAACTCGGCGAACGCGCCATGCAGCTGCTCGATCACGGCCTCCTTGGGCAGGTCGATGTGTTGTCGACTCCAGGTGCTGGAAGCGTGCAGGACCCAGGTGTCGAGGTGGCTATCACGCCCGGGTTTGCTGCGATTGCGGGCCAGCCAGTCCAGTGGGCTGTCCTGGACGAAACAGCCCTGCATCGGGGTTTCCAGGGGTGTTTCGAAGGCCAGGGCGACCGCCCAGGTCGGGTCCATCTTCACTCCGGCGGCGACTGCCGCCAGTTTCGGCGCGGCGGCCAGCAGGGCGGTGGCCTGTGGCGCCGGGGTGGCGATGATCACATGGCTGAACGGCCCATGGTTGGAGCCTTCGGCATCCTGCAGGTGCCAGTGCCGCTCGCCGCGAAAGACTTCGGTGATACGGCACGCGAAGTGCACTTCGAGGTCGCCGATCAGGGCGCGAGTGATGGCGCTCATGCGCGGCGCGCCGACCCAGCGGGTTTGCTCGTCGGGGGAAGGGCTGAGCTGGCCGGCATGGGAGTTGTAGAGCTGCGGTGTCCATTCGGCGACCCAGCCTTGGGCCTGCCAGCGCTGGACTTCGGTGACGAAGCGGCGATCGCGGGCGGTGAAGTACTGGGCTCCCAGGTCCAGGCTACCGGCGTCGCTGCGCTTGCTCGCCATGCGGCCACCGCTGCCATGGCTTTTGTCGAAGAGTTGGACGCAGTGCCCGGCGTCTCGAAGCGCCTGGGCGGCGGAGAGTCCGGCGATGCCGGTACCAATGATTGCAATGGGTACTGTCATAGGGGCCTCGTTTACCTTTTTGTACAGACTACGCCGCTGCCAAAACCTGTACAATGTTGTTCTTTGGTATAGCTTTCGGCGTCATCGGTTGTGCAGGTTGTCTATCGTTAAAACGCAGCCTGCCCGATTGAAAAGATCCCTGCTTATAAAAATAGACTAGGGATTCGGGTAAAACGCCACGCGAGGAACACGTCATGCATATCTTGCTGACCGGCGGTACTGGTTTGATCGGGCGGGCGTTATGTCGCCATTGGCTGGCCCAGGGGCACCAGTTGAGTGTATGGAGTCGCCAGCCTGATAAAGTTGCCGCCTTGTGCGGGCCCCAGGTACGGGCAGTCAAATCTCTGCAAGAGCTGGACCAGGCGCCGCTGGATGCGGTGATCAACCTGGCCGGCGCGCCCATAGCCGATCGTCCCTGGACCCACAAGCGCAAGGCGCTGCTGTGGGCCAGCCGCATCACCCTTACTGAAACCCTGCTGGCCTGGATCGAGAGCCGCGAGCAAAAGCCCCGGGTGCTGGTCTCCGGGTCTGCGGTGGGGTGGTATGGCGACGGTGGAGAACGGGAGCTGGCCGAGGACTCTCCGCCGGTCAGCGAAGATTTTGCCAGCCAGCTGTGCATCGCCTGGGAAGAAACCGCCCAGCGTGCAGAAGCCATGGGTGTGCGCGTGGTGCTGGTGCGCACCGGCCTGGTGCTGTCCGCCGACGGCGGCTTTTTGTCGCGCCTGCTGCTGCCGTTCAAGCTGGGCCTGGGTGGTCCGATCGGCAACGGTCGGCAGTGGATGCCGTGGATCCACATCGATGACCAAATCGCCCTGATTGATTTTCTTGTGCATCAGGATGCGGCACGGGGTCCTTATAATGCCTGCGCGCCGCAGCCGGTGCGTAACCGCGAGTTCGCCACCGCCCTGGGGCGAGTCCTGCGCCGGCCCGCATTGCTGCCGCTACCGGCCTTTGTCCTGCGCCTGGCGCTGGGCGAGTTGTCGCTGTTGCTGCTGGGAGGCCAACGTGCCGTGCCCGCGCGCTTGCTGGAAGCGGGCTTCACTTTCCAGTTCACCGATTTGCCCGCGGCCCTGGACGATGTGTCCAGCCGCCATTGAAATAGGACGTTGCATGACCGATCACGCGTTGCTTCTGGTCAATCTCGGTTCGCCGGCCTCCACCTCCGTGGCGGATGTGCGCAGCTACCTCAATCAGTTCCTCATGGACCCTTATGTGATCGACCTGCCCTGGCCGGTGCGGCGCCTGTTGGTGTCGCTGATCCTGATCAAGCGTCCGGCCCAGTCGGCCCATGCCTACCAATCGATCTGGTGGCAGGACGGTTCGCCGCTGGTGGTCATAAGCCAGCGCTTGCAGCGAGTGATGAGCGAGCAATGGAAGTGCGGGCCGGTGGAGCTGGCGATGCGCTACGGCGAGCCATCGATCGAATCGGCGCTGCTGAAATTGGCGGCCAAGGGGCAGCGCAAGATCACCCTGGCGCCGCTTTATCCCCAGTTCGCCGACAGCACCGTGACCACGGTGGTCGAAGAGGCGCGGCGGGTGATACGCGAGCACCGCCTGGATGTGCAGCTCAATGTATTGCAGCCTTTCTACGACGAACCCGAGTACATCGACGCCCTGGTCGCCAGTGTCAGGCCGCATCTGGAGCAATCCTTCGATCACCTGCTGCTGAGTTTCCACGGCTTGCCCGAGCGGCACCTGCAAAAGCTCAATCCGGGGCATAGCCTGGATGGCGCAGGTGACTGCTGCCAGGATGCCTCCCCGCAGGTGCTCGCCAAGTGTTATCGCGGCCAGTGTTTCCGCACGGCCAAGGCCTTCGCCGGGCAAATGGGCCTGGCTGACGAGCAATGGTCGGTGTCGTTCCAGTCGCGCCTGGGGCGGGCCAAGTGGATCGAGCCCTATACCGAGGCTCGGTTGGATGAGCTGGCGAAGCAGGGCGTGAAGAAGTTGCTGGTGATGTGCCCGGCCTTCGTCGCCGATTGCATCGAGACCCTGGAAGAGATCGGTGATCGTGGACGTGAGCAGTTTCGTGCCGCAGGGGGGGAGGACCTGGTGCTGGTCCCCTGCCTGAATGACGACCCGCAATGGGCCCAGGCCTTGAACGCCTTGTGCCTGCGGGCACCCCTGGCGCTATAGAGGTTTCGCCGGCCCGGCCCTCATTGATTGCAGGACCGGTCGGCGAAGGTGTTTTCAGATCAGGGGGTCGTCGGACTTCTTGTTCTTCCAGCCGTCGTTGCCCGGCAATATCAGGTTCAGGGCAATGGCGACGATGGCGCACAGGGCGATGCCCTTGAGGCCGAAGTCGTCCTGCCCGGTACCGCTACCCACCAGCATCCCGCCGATACCGAACACCAGGGTCACCGAGACGATCACCAGGTTGCGTGCCTCGCCCAGGTCGATCCTGTGGCGGATCAGGGTGTTCATGCCCACGGCGGCGATCGAACCGAACAGCAGGCAGAGGATCCCGCCCATCACCGGTACCGGGATGCTCTGCAGCAATGCGCCGAACTTGCCGATGAAGGCCAGGGAAATGGCGAATACCGCTGCCCAGGTCATGATCTTCGGGTTGTAGTTCTTGGTCAGCATCACCGCGCCCGTCACTTCGGCGTAGGTGGTATTGGGCGGGCCGCCGAACAGGCCGGCAGCGGTGGTGGCGATGCCGTCACCGAACAAGGTGCGGTGCAGGCCGGGCTTCTTCAGGTAGTCGCGACCGGTCACGCTGCCTACCGCGATCACCCCGCCGATATGCTCGATGGCCGGGGCCAGGGCCACCGGAACGATGAACAGGATCGCCTGCCAGTTGAACTCCGGTGCCGTGAAATGCGGCAACGCCAGCCACGGGGCGGCGGCGATCTTGGCGGTATCCACCACGCCGAAGTAGAACGACAGGGCGAAGCCCACCAGCACCCCGGAAATGATCGGTACCAGGCGGAAGATCCCCTTGCCGAACACCGCCACCACCAGGGTGGTGAGCAGCGCCGGCATCGAGATCATCATGGCGGTCTGGTAATGGATCAGCTCGCTGCCATCGCCCGCCTTGCCCATGGCCATGTTGGCGGCGATGGGAGCCATGGCCAGGCCGATGGAGATGATCACCGGGCCGATCACTACCGGCGGCAGCAGGCGATCGATGAAACCGGTGCCTTTGATCTTCACCGCCAGGCCGAGGAAGGTATAGACGAAGCCTGCCGCCATCACCCCACCCATGGTCGCGGCCAGGCCGAACTGGCCCTTGGCGAGGATGATCGGGGTAATGAAGGCGAAGCTCGAAGCCAGGAACACCGGTACCTGGCGACCGGTGACCAGTTGGAACAACAGAGTCCCAAGACCCGCCGTGAACAGCGCCACGTTGGGGTCAAGACCGGTGATCAGCGGCATCAACACCAAGGCGCCAAAGGCTACGAAGAGCATCTGGGCGCCAGACAACACCTGGCGCCAGAGCGGATCGTTGAACTCATCCTGCATGATCAGGAGTCCTTCTGCTTGGTGCCGAAGATCTTGTCACCGGCATCACCCAGGCCAGGAATGATGTAGCCATGCTCGTTGAGTTTCTGGTCGATGGACGCGGTGTAGATGGTCACGTCCGGGTGAGCCTGCTGGACGACGGCGATGCCTTCGGGAGCGGCCACCAGGACCATGGCGCGGATGTCCCGGCAACCGGCTTTCTTCAGCAGGTCGATGGTGGCGACCATGGAACTGCCGGTCGCCAGCATTGGGTCGATGATCATCGCCAGGCGCTCGTCGATTTCCGGTACCAGTTTTTCCAGGTAGGTGTGGGCCTGCAGGGTTTCCTCGTTGCGGGCCACGCCCACGGCGCTGACCTTGGCGCCCGGGATCAGGCTCAGCACGCCTTCGAGCATGCCGATGCCGGCACGCAGGATAGGCACCACAGTGATCTTCTTGCCGGCGATCTTTTCCACCTGGACGGGGCCGCACCAGCCTGGAATCTCATAGCTTTCCAGGGGCAGGTCCTTGGTGGCTTCGTACGTCAGCAGGGCGCCGACTTCCTGAGCGAGTTCGCGAAAATTCTTCGTGCTAATGTCTGCGCGGCGCATAAGGCCAAGTTTATGACGGATCAGCGGATGGCGGATCTCATGGATGGGCATAGGGAAAGGCTCCGGCGGCGGGCAAAAAAACCGGCCTAGATTAATCTATCCGGGGTTGATGTCCTATAGACATGAAGTACGTTAGTCCAGAAACGCTTGATCTGACCGGGCCGGATGCGTACCTTTGCCCGCTTTTCCGAAACTGCCACCCCCCTGGAGAGCGCCATGTCCGCTGATCTCGAGCATATCCGTCAAATCATGCGCGAGGCTGACTGCCTGTACACCGAAGCTGAAGTCGAGGCGGCCATCGCCCGGATCGGTGCACAAATCACTGAAGAACTGGCTGAGCGTAATCCGGTGGTGTTCTGTGTCATGAACGGCGGGCTGATCTTCGCTGGCAAGTTGCTGACGCACCTGCGTTTTCCCCTGGAAGCCTCCTATCTGCATGCGACCCGGTATCGCAACGGAACCAGCGGTGGCGAGCTGTTCTGGAAGTCCAAGCCGGAAATCTCCTTCATCGACCGCGACGTGCTGATCATCGACGACATCCTCGACGAAGGGCACACCCTGACCGCCATCATCGATTTCTGCCACCATGCCGGCGCCCGCGCCGTGCATACCGCGGTACTGATCGACAAGGATCATGACCGCAAGGCCCGTCCCGACCTCAAGGCCAACTACATGGGCCTGCCCTGCGTCGACCGTTATGTCTTCGGCTACGGCATGGACTACAAGGGCTACTGGCGCAACGCCGCCGGCATCTATGCCGTGAAGGGCCTGTAAGACATGGCCGGGCCGAGCTTTCTCGATCAAGCGTTGTTCAGCGACCTGGCAGAGAAGGCCGCGGCCAACCCCCGTGGTCGCCAGCACCACAACTTCCACGCCATGGAAGAGCCCTGCCATCGCCTGGCGGTGGGGTTGCAGCCCTCGACCTATATCCCGCCCCATCGCCACCTGAGTGCCGATAAAGCCGAGACCTTGCTGGTGCTCAAGGGCCGCCTGGGCCTGTTGGTCTTCGATGAGGCCGGCCAGGTCCAGGACAAGCGCGAGCTGCAGGCCGGCGGCGACTGCGTTGGCGTGGATCTACCGGCTGGGGTGTTCCATGGCCTGGTGGCCCTGGAGCCCGATAGCCTGATGTTCGAATGCAAGGCCGGGCCTTATCGTGCGTTGAATGCGAACGAACAAGCGACCTGGGCGCCCCGCGAAGGCGAGCCCGGCGTAGCCGAATACCTGGCCTGGATGCGCGCGCAGTTCGACTGACCCGCCCGCGATCCTGCCAAGGGGTGAATCACTGAAGGCGGCGCTTTCCCCCGGGGAACGCCGCCTTCGGCATTGATGGCCGCCTGGTGGCTGCAATATCCGGGGAAAGCCGTGCTAGAGTGCTCGGCCCTTGCCTGGAGCCTGTCATGAGCCTGTTGATTCGCAGTAGCGCAGTCCTTCTTCTGAGCTTGAGCCTGCCCCTGGCGGCCGCCCCGGCGCCCTTGCATGGGCAGTTCCTGCCGCCGGACGACCTGACCCTGCGCGATGCGGTGCCTGAACAACAGCAACTGCTGCAGGTCACCGAATATTCGGTGGTCATCGGCAGCCAGCGCCAGTCCAACCAGCAGCCGATTCCGGTAACTTCGCCGGTCTGGGTGCGGCTCAAGGGCAAGCCCTTGAACAAGGGCGCCACCATCAGCCAGGTATTGGTCAACTTCGATGGCGAAAGCAAAAGCCTGAAAAAACCGCAATACGATGCCCAGAGCCGAACCCTGACCCTCTATTACCCGCTGGCCCAGTACCGGGCGGTGATGGACCTGCTGCGCAACGACACCGTGTATTGCCAGTTCCTCAGCTATGCCAACGGCCACATCTGGGCCGACCTGCATACCGGCAGCGTGCGTCCGCGTTGAGGCTGGAGGCGGGCTGGAGGTAAACTGCCCGCCCTGTGAAATGTCTGCGAGCTGGAGTCGGCGATGCGTAAAGATAAGAAACAAGTGATTGGTGACGAGATCGGTGATGAGCAGGTCAAGTTGTTCCTCGATTTCGAACCGGCCGATGCCACCTCGCCGTCCCTGCACAAGCTGATCAAGGCCTATCGCGGCCTGCGTATCGATGACTTCGAGCGCTTCCTGGGCTTTTTCGTCGCCGCCGGTTACGACCTGGACGGCCGGGACGAGCAGGGCAAGACCTTCGTCGAGCTGATCCGTGACCAGCGCAACGGCGCCGACTACATCGAACTGCTGGACAAGGCCCGCGGCTGATTGCGCTTTGTCCGGTGTGCCGAAGCTATTGGCCAGGCATAAAAAAACGCCCCGTCCTGCAAAGGACGGGGCGTTTTTCATGGTCGCGGCTCAAGCGTAGCTTTCGGTTTCCTTGCTTGGCTCCACCAGCTCCAGGCGCAGATTGTTCTCGCTGTTGATCTTGCGATACAGCGCGGCGTCGGTAGCCAGGACCTTTTCCCTTGCCGGGAAGATTTCCTTGAGCTTGGCGGCCCATTCGCCGCTGGTCTTGGCCGGGAAGCAGCGTTCGATCAGTTCCAGCATGATCGATACGGTCACCGAGGCGCCAGGCGAGGCGCCCAGCAGGGCGGCCAGGGAACCGTCCTTGGCGGCCACCAATTCGGTGCCGAACTGCAGGATGCCGCCTTTTTTCGGATCCTTCTTGATGATCTGCACCCGCTGGCCGGCCACTTCCAGGCGCCAGTCCTCGGCCTTGGCTTCAGGATAGAACCGACGCAGGGATTCCAGGCGCTGCTCCATGGACTGCATGACTTCGCTGACCAGGTACTTGGTCAGGTCCATGTTGTCGCGAGCCACGGCCAGCATCGGGCCGATGTTGCCGGCGCGAACCGACATCGGCAGGTCCAGGAACGAACCGTGCTTGAGGAACTTGGTAGTGAAGCCGGCATAAGGTCCGAACAGCAGGGATTTCTTGCCATCGACCACGCGGGTATCCAGGTGCGGTACGGACATCGGTGGCGAACCCACGGCGGCCTGGCTGTAGACCTTGGCCTGGTGGTGCTTGACCACTTCCGGGTTGTCGCAGCGCAGCCACTGGCCGCTGACCGGGAAGCCGCCGAAGCCCTTGCTCTCCTCGATGCCCGAAGCCTGCAGCAACGGCAGGGCCGCGCCGCCGGCGCCGAGGAAGACGAACTTGGCGTCGACTTCGCGGGTGTTGCCGCTGTTGACGTCCTTGATGCTCACGGTCCAGCCGTTGGCCTTGTTGCGCTTGAGGCCGGTGACGCGCTTGCAGTACTTGACCTGGGCGTCGGGGGCGCTGGTCAGGTGCTTGAGCAACTGGTTGGTCAGGGCGCCGAAGTTGACGTCGGTACCGTTGATGACCCGGGTGGCGGCGATGGTTTCATCCGCCGGGCGGCCCGGCATCATCAGCGGCATCCACTCGGCCATCTTGGCCTTGTCCTCGGTGTACTCCATGTCCGCGAAGGCATGGTGCTGGCTCAGCACTTCATGGCGCTTCTTGAGGTAGGCGACACCCTTGTCGCCCTGGACGAAGCTCAGGTGCGGCACCGGATTGATGAAGGACCTGGACGAGCCGAAGGTGCCTTTGCGGGTCAGGTAGGACCAGAACTGCTTCGACACCTCGAACTGGGTGTTGATGTGCACGGCTTTCTTGATATCGATGCTGCCATCGGCGGCCTGCGGCGTGTAGTTCAGCTCACAGAGGCCGGCGTGGCCGGTACCGGCGTTGTTCCACGGGTTGGAACTCTCCGCGGCACCCGAATCCATCAGCTCGACGACTTCCAGCTTGATCGCGGGGTCGAGCTCCTTGAGCAGTACAGCGAGGGTGGCACTCATGATGCCGGCCCCGACCAATACAACGTCTACTGCTTCGTTATGCGCCATTAACGCGTCTCCAAAATCTGCAGCACCAAATTGACGGCATGGCTGCCAGGAGTGACGGGGCGATTCACGTGGTGCCCCAGGTTACCCATGGCCAGGATTGCCATGTCCGAGTCTTCGCAATTCTTTGCAACTTCTGCGGACGCTACCAACCGGGCCTCAAGGTGCATATGAACGCATCTCGGGGAGCCTCGGGGCAATTCGACTTATGGTCGATACATCCGCCAGTGCAACCAAATCCGTCAGCGGACAGGCTTCAAGCTTCAGCTCTCGAGGAGCGCTCGGACCTGTGTAATCGGGCTGTTGTAGAGGCTAATGGTGCCAGTTCAGACGCAAAACTATTCATTTGCTCGCCACACTCTTGTGAAGTTGTGAAAACCCGTTTTTTCACGCTCTTTTGAAGACGTGAACCTCAAAAAAGGGCTGCCTCGGCCTGGCACCTGGCCCGAGCGGTGGTACCGGCATGACAGGGGCATGCGGGCACGACGGGCGAACAGCATAAGTGTCCGAGCAATGGCAGCTCTGCAGATTCGTGAAAAGTGGAGGGTTGCAAGGTGGGACAACAGCAAGCACGCCAGCTTCACTCGATCTGTGTGGGCGGCTCTCTGTGGGCGGTGCGGGGTGCCAAGGCAGTGGCGTTGGCGGTACTGCGAGGCCCGATCAGGAGACGTCCTTATAATCGGGGGGAGATTGTAACGAAGAAATGTGCAGAAATGATCCTGTTTCGCGACTTTTATTAGGCTTTTGGTCAGGTGGCCAGTATCGGTCGCGCCCCGGTGACCAGGCTGCGCGGGCTCACGCGGGCGCTGGCGGGCAGCATCTGGTGCAGCCAGTTCAGGCGGATCTCCTGGATTTCCACCCAGCCGTCGCCGACAGGTGCCTCGATACTGTGGCGAAATGCCTGGCAGCGGCCCTGGCAATCCAGCAGGGCGAAGCTACGGAACTCATGGCGTGGAGCGAACAGGGAGCGAAGGAGCTTCATGACCAGGCACCTAGTGTGTCATTGACGATAAGCATGCCGCCGAGCCGTTACATCATCGTGTATTACGGGTGAACGGCAGGTTACAGGAACCTGCTTGTACGGGACCTGTCCGAGTGATGACTTAAGTCCCCGACAATGCTGGTTTGCCGCTGTCGTGCACCGCTATACTGCGGGCCTGTTTGTGCCTGATTCCTGGAGAAATGAGCATGTTGCAACGCCTGTTGTTCGGTTTGATCACTGTGGCCAGCCTGTCGCTGGCAGGCTGCGCCCACAGCCCGCAACAACTCACTCCGGAGCCCAAGCTCACCTCCCAGCTGGCGCCAGTGGGCCATGGCCAGCCGGTGGTGGTGAGGGTGGTCGATGGCCGTTCGTCCCCTGTATTGGGCACACGTGGTGGCCTGTACCCTGAAACCAGCTCGATCACCGTGCAGGGCGCGCAGATCCTGCCCAAGCTGCAGGCCCAGGCCGAAGCTGCGGTGCGCCTGCTGGGCTTTACCCCGACCACCGGTGGCAGCAATGCCCCCCAGTTGACCGTGACCCTGGCCGAGCTCAAGTATCAATCGCCCAAGGAAGGCATGTACGTGACCGAGGCGACCATCGGTGCGACCTTCCGCTCCGATGTGCAGAACGCCAACCGCCGCTACAGCGGCCGCTATGGTGCTTCCCTGGACCAGCGCTTCGGCATGGCGCCGAACCAGGACACCAACACCAAGCTGGTGGGCGACGTACTGAGCGACGCGCTGACCCGTCTGTTCAAGGACCCGAGCATCGGCCAGATCCTCGGCGAGTGATGCGCGCCCTGTAGCTGCCGTCGCCGGCTGCGAGCAAGCCCACACGGTCTTGTTTGACGCTATAAGCCGACAGATGCAAAAAAGCCCGGGTCCCTTGGACGCCGGGCTTTTTCGTTGCCTGTCGGGCAGTGCTTCACGCCGCTTCGACGTAGAGGTCCAGCACGCTGACGCCGGTCAGCAGGTCGGTCTCCGGCAAGTCCGCGTGTTGATGCCCGCCAAGGGCGCAATACACCAGCCAATGGCGATCCTGGACGTTGAAGGCCAGGGCTCCGACCAGCGCCTGCTGTTCCTCGCTAGGGGCGATCAGGTAGAGGCGGTCCTGGTTTTCTGCATGCAACATGACAAGCTCCGTGGGGCATCGAGGGGCGACAGACTGGCTTGTTCAGATGACGAAAAGATGACGATCTAAATTAATTGTCCGGCGCCTCGTTACTGGTCGGAAAGGTCCGCGGGGCCGCCCGGGGATTGAGTAGAATCCGCGCCGCGGGCGCACTCGACGGCCCGAACACCGGTCTTTTTCGAGGTTCATGATGTCGTTGCAAATGTTCTGGTCGATGTTCAGTGCCCATCCCGGCAAGCTGATCAACCTGTTCGCCCTGCTATTGGCCTGCCCGGGCAGCTGGCTGCTGCACGCCACTCGTCGCCGCGAGCAGCGGGCCCTGGCCAACCTGGCAGTCCAGAGTGAAGAACGGGCGGTGGACCAGCCCATGCTGATGCTCGACCCGGCCACCCTGCGCATCAACCGCTTCTTCTATCGTTTCGGTTTCGCCTGCCTGGGCCTGGCGCTGCTGGTGTCCTGGATCAGCACGCGGTTCTGATCGCCCACCTGGCCACGAATACGACAACGGCGCCCGCAGGCGCCGTTGTGCTTTAGCAGCCCGGGCTCTACAGCGCCAGGCCGGCCTTGACCCGATACTGGTTGCGGACCGGGGTCGCATACTGCAGCACCAGGTAGGGGCGATGCTCCGGCGGGCATTCTTGCAGGCGACGCTGCCATTCCTGCTCGGCCTTGGCCAGTTCCTGGGCCGGGAACACCTCGGCGGCGCTGGGCACCTGCAGCTGCGGATCGGCATCGCTCCACTGGGCATAGGCCAGGTAGTGCACCGGGAACAGCCGGTAGCCGCCGAGGATCTGCCGATCCATTTCCATGGCCAGTTGCTTGGTATCTTCGAACTTTTCGCTGATGGGCGTGGCGAAGTTCACGTGGACCCGGCCCTTGTAGCCGGTGATGCCCTTGGCGATGCTCACGTCGTCTTCCCCCGGTGCCTTGGTGTAGCTGCCGGTGGTGGCGCGGATATACAGCTCCCGGGCCTTGGCCTGGTCGCAAGGGTCGTATTCGTAGCTGATGGACACCGGCGTCAGGTTCAGTGACTGGATCACTTCGCCGAACGGTTCGTCCTTGCGGCTCATGTGGAACATCTTGAGGATCGCCGACTCGGTACGGTCGTCGCCGTCCTTGGCCCGGCCCTCGGCCTGGGCGATCCAGATCGACTGGCCGTCGTTGCGGATCGAGTGGTTGATGTAGGCCGACAACAGTTGGTAGGCCGCGAGCTTTTCCCTCCGCCCGCTGAGGGAGCGATGCACGATGAAGCTCTTGTTCAGGCGCATCAGATCGCTGACGAACGGTTTCTGCAGCAGGTTGTCACCGATGGCGATGCGTGGGGTCGGCAGGCCGGCGTGATAGACCGCATAGTTGACGAACGCCGGGTCCATGACGATATCGCGATGGTTGGCCAGGAACACGTAGGCGGTTCCCGACTTGAATTGCTCGACGCCGGTATAGGTCACGCCGTCGGTGGCGCGCTCGATGGTGTGGTCGACATAGAACTCGACCTTGTCCTGCAAGGTCGCCACCGAGGTGATGCCGGCGAATTCGCGGCGCAGGCGGTGAGCGATCAGGGGCTTGAGCAGCCAACCGAAAGTGTTGGCAAAACGCGGGAAGCGAAAGTGGGTGAGGATATCTAGGAATGCCTTGTCGCTGAGCAGCCGGGCCAGCACCGCTGGTACTTCGCTGTCGTGGTAAGGTCGGATGGCATCGAATTCGCCCATCATGCTCTCTTGTTGGAAACGGCTAGGGTAAGAAGAAGGTTCGGATCGAAAAAAAGCCGGGCGCGGTCTGAAGATTCAGCTCAAGCATTAAAGCCCTGCAAATAGACCGGCGATTATACGCATAAGTCACTCGGGAGACCGCGATGCTGGAAACCGACCATTATCAATGTCCTTACTGCGGCGAACAGGCAGAGGCGGTGCTGGATCTGTCCGCCGGCGACCAGACCTATATCGAGGACTGCCCGGTTTGTTGCCGGCCCATCGTGTTCACGCTGCAGACCGATGGCCAGGAATGGATGCTGGATGTGCACGCGGAAAACGACTGAACCTGGGGGAGTGGTGCTTATGCAGCGGATCTACGAGCCGGAAAATCTGATGGAAGGCGAACTGCTCCAGCGCATGCTGGCCAGCGAGGGCATCGAGGCGCACCTGCAGGGACGCGACTTGTTGGGCGGGGCAGGGGAGTTGCCGGTCTTCGGGCTGTTGGCGCTGTCGGTGGAAAACCACGAGGCGCAGCGCGCGCGGGAACTGATCGCTGCGTACAATGCCGCCCTGCCGTTGCCCTTCGAAGAGCCGGAGGGTTTTGCCGGCGTGCTGGTCTGTTAGGCTGAGCGCCGATTTGCCGAGAGTCGTATTGCCCCATGTGTGGACGTTATGCCCTGTTTCGCTGGAACCCCGCCTTCGCGGCCTTGCCGGGATTTCCCGCGGACCAGCGGGCCCAATGGAATATTTCGCCGAATGATTCGGTGCTGATCCAGCGCCTGGAGAACGACCAGCGTACCCTGGCCAGGGCTCGTTGGGGCTTGACCCCGGCCTGGTTGACCGACCTGTCCCGTACCCCGGCCCACGCCCGGGCAGAAACCCTGGCCGAGCAACCGATGTTCCGCCAGGCGTTTCGCGAACGGCGCTGCCTGCTGCCGGCCAACGGTTTCTATGAATGGCGCGGAGGCAGCCGCAAGCGTCCCTACTGGCTGACGCCGGGGGAAGGGTCGTCGATCTTCTTCGCTGCGATCTGGGAGGCGTACCCGGTGCAGGAGCAGGTCTGGTTGAGCACCGCGGTGGTGACCCAGGCGGCTTCTACCCTGCGCCGCCCGCTGATCCTCGACGCTGCCGGCCAGGATGCCTGGCTGGATCCGCAGACTCCCCTGCATGTCCTGCACGCCTTGCTGGCCAGCCCGCCCGCAGCCTTGCGCGAGCGGGTCCTGGCCAACCTGGTCAACGATCCCAAGCTCAATGGGCCGGAGTGCCTGACCCCCGCTTGAGGCCGGGGCGAGGCACCTCGCCATTCAGACCCTGAACTGGTTGATCAGCCGGCGTTGCTGTTCGGCCAGCTTGGTCAGGCCGGCGCTGGCGGCGCTGGACTCGTCGGCCCCGCCAGCCACTTCGTTGGCCACCTGGCCGATGTTGATCACGTTGCGGTTGATGTCCTCGGCCACCGCGCTCTGCTCCTCGGCGGCGCTGGCGATCTGGGTATTCATGTCGTTGATCACCGAGACCGCCTGGGTGATGGTCTCCAGGGCCTGGGCCGCCTTGGCCGCATGCTCCACGCTCTGGTCGGTCTTGTGCTGGCTGTCCTCCATGACCCGCACCACTTCCCGGGTGCCTTGCTGCAGTTGCTGGATCATCGACTGGATTTCCTCGGTGGCCTGCTGGGTCTTCTGCGCCTGGTTTCTCACTGCGTCGGCGACCACCGCGAAGCCGCGACCTTGCTCGCCGGCACGGGCGGCCTCGATCGCTGCGTTGAGGGCCAGCAGGTTGGTCTGCTCGGCGATCCCGCGGATAGCGATGAGGATGGCGTTGATGTTCTCGCTGTCCTTGGCCAGGGTCTGCACCACGGTCACCGCGCGACCGATCTCTTCGGCCAGGGCGGCGATGGCGCTGGAGGTATCACGCACCACTTGCATGCCCTGGCTGGCGGCCTGGTCGGCATGGCTGGCCGCTTGTGCAGCCTGGGTCGCGTTGCGTGCCACGTCCTGGGCGGTGGCGGTCATCTCGTGCACCGCAGTGGCCACCTGGTCGATTTCCACCATCTGCTTGTGTACGCCCTGGTTGGTGCGGATGGCGATATCGGCGGTGTGTTCCGAGGAGTCGCTGACACTCTGCACCGAGGTCACCACTTGGCTGATCATCGCCTGCAACTTGGCCAGGAAGGTGTTGAAACCCTTGGCGATCGAGCCCAGCTCATCGGCGCGGTCGCTGCTCAGGCGGCGAGTCAGGTCGCCTTCGCCCTGGGCGATATCGTCGAGCATCGCCACCATCTGCCGCAGCGGCCGGGCGATGCCGTGGCCCACCAGCCAGATCACCAGCAGGCCGACGCCGGCGATCACCAGGCCGACCATGGCCATGCCGAAAGTGTCGGCCTGGCGCTGTTCGGCCAGGTCGCTTTGGAGCTTGTCCAGGTCAGCCATTACCGCGCCCAGGGGCAGTTGCAGCATCAGGGTCCACTGGGCATCGGTCTGGCCGATGCCGAAGGGCAGGTAGAGGGCGATCTTGCCGTTGGCCTGGTCGACGTCATAGGTCACCTCGCCGCGCTTGAGATTGGACAGCTTGGCGACGGTATCGCTGTTGAGTACGTCGCTGACCTTCTCGCCGAACTTGCCGGGGTCCTTGGTGTAGGCCACCAGGCGCGCGTTGCCGCCGATCAGGGCCATCTCGCCGGCGCCGCCGTAGAGCTTCTGGTTGGCGCCCACCAGCATGTCCTGGATGAAGTTCACCGACAGGTCGGCACCGACTATGCCCTGGAACTTGCCGTCCAGCAGGATGGGCTGGATGAAGGAGGCGAGCATCACCACCTTGTCGCCGACCTTGTAAGGCGCGGGGTCGATCACGCAGGGCTTGAGGTTGTCCTTGGAGCACAGGTAGTACTCGCTGGCCCGCACCCCGGTGGACAGCACGGTCCGGTCATTGACGTCGGCCAGCTTGTCCAGGCCCAGGCTGGAGTCCTGGTTGCGGAACCACCAGGGCAGGAAGCGGCCGCTAGCGGCATCGATGCCGACCACGTTGGTGCCGACGTAGGCCCCGTCGTTGTGGTCGATGGCGTTGGGCTCCCAGCCTATATAGGCGCCGAGGATCTTCGGGTTCTGGGTGACGTTTTCCTTGATCAGGGCGATCAGCTGTTCGCGGCTCAGGTTCAGTTGCGCCTGGCCCTGGGCATCCCGGCTGCCCATCAGGGCGTTGACCCGCACCAGGCCTGCGGCAATCAGCAGCGGCGCCTCCAGTTCCCGCTGGATCTGGCTGACCTGGGTCTGCGCCAGGCCGCTCAAGCGTTGCTCGATGACTTGCTCGAACTGGACCTGGGTCCTTTCCTGCACCATCTGCTGGGTCCGGGCGCCGGAGAACAGGGCATACAGCACCAGGGCTGCAACCACGCTGAGGACGATGGCTCCGGCCAGTGCGGCCACCGAAAACTGGATCGACTTGAACTTCATAGAGGCTCCGGGCGCAGGAATTGAGGTCTGCCGTGCTGTATCGGCCGCAGCCCTATGGGTCATTAGCCCGGATTGCACAAATGACGCCTCGAAGGAGGCGGAGGTCGTTAGTGGCAAGGTGCCATGTCAAATGCCACGGGCCCTGGGGACAAGATGAATTTTTTCCTGCAGCGCTGACCTGCATCTCAATTGCGAGCAAAAAAGCGTTTTGCATCTGGCGCGGATACCAACTCGCCCTTAGGATACGCGCCATGTTTTCAGGGAGGTTTTCATGAAGAAGTCATTGGTTGTATGTGCGCTGAGCGCCGCGGTATTGCTCAGTGGTTGCGAGACGGTCAACACCACCAACGCAGGTGTGGTGGGCGTGGATCGCAAACAGTCCATGTTCAGCATGGTATCCAGTGCCGAGGTCAACCAGTCCTACGCGCAGTCCTACCAGGAGACCCTGAGCGAGGCTAGCAGCCAGGGCGCACTGGACAAGACCAGCGCCAACGCCAAGCGCCTGCAGGTCATCGCCAACCGCCTGATTGCCCAGGCCCCGAACTTCCGTCCGGATTGCGCGCAGTGGAAATGGGAAGTCAACCTGATCAAGAGCGATGAGCTCAACGCCAACTGCGGTCCTGGCGGCAAGATCATTTTCTACTCCGGCCTGATCGAGCAGCTGAAGCTGACCGACGATGAAATCGCCGCGGTGATGGGCCACGAGATCGCCCACGCCCTGCGTGAGCACGGTCGCGAGGCGATGTCCAAGCAGTACGCGCTGGGTGCCGGCAAGCAGATCGCGACCCTGTTCGGTGTTTCCCAGCAGACGGTTGCCCTGGGCGACAACGGCGTCAACCTGTTGATGACCCTGCCCAACAGCCGTGAGAACGAGAACGAGGCTGACCTGATCGGCCTGGAGCTGGCCGCCCGTGCCGGCTACAACCCGAACGCGGCCATTACCCTGTGGAACAAGATGGGCCAGGCTGCCGGTGGTTCCGCGCCGCCCGAGTTCATGAGCACTCACCCGGCGTCCACCAGCCGTATCGCCTCGTTGCAGGCGGCGATTCCCAAGGTGATGCCGCTGTACCAGCAGGCCAAGAAGTCCTGATCCACCGCGTCAGCCGATGATGCATGCGCCGGCAAGGCGGTTCCCGTAACGGGGGCTGCCTTGCCGGCGTTTTCGTTTACAGCCAGCCGCTGCTCTGCATGGCCTTGTACACCGCGACCAGGGCCAGGATGACGAACGCCGATGCCGCCAGGCGCCGGATCAGGGTCAGTGGCAGTTTGTCCGCGGCGAAGTTGCCGGCAAGCACCACTGGTACGTTGGCGATCAGCATGCCCAGGGTGGTGCCGATGATCACCAGCCACAATTCCGGATACTGCGCAGCCAGCATGACCGTGGCGACCTGGGTCTTGTCGCCGATCTCGGCCAGGAAGAAGGCGGTCAGGGTCGTGAGGAAGGGGCCGAACTTGCGCGCGGTGGTGGCTTCGTCGTCGTCCATCTTGTCCGGCACCAGGGTCCACAGCGCAGTGGCGGTGAAGCTGGCGGCGAGGATCCAGTGCAGGGTCGCATCCGAGAAGAAGCTGCCGAACCAGGCGCCTACCGCACCGGCGGCCGCATGGTTGGCCAGGGTCGCGGCGACGATGCCGGCGATGATCGGCCAGGGTTTGCGAAAGCGCGCAGCGAGGATCAGGGCAAGCAGTTGCGTCTTGTCGCCGATTTCGGCCAAGGCAACGATTGCGGTGGGAACGAGCAGGGAGTCCAGCATCAGGGTTTTCCTAAGGGGCGGGTCGACACGGCTATGACACGTACAGCCTTCCCGCCCCGGGTAAGGTGTGCGTGTCATAGGTCTTGTCAAACCCGGCAGCCCGTCTGTGCGGACTCTTGGGTCGCATGCGCCATGGTCTTCGGACCAAGTATGTTGACGCATGCCGGACGAGCGTGGCGCTCGTGGGAGACTACTCCCCTAGGACGGAGCGGATTCTGCCTAGGCAAAATCCTTTCGGCAAGCCTTGTTGGTGAAAAAGACGCTCAGCCGCGCTTGGCCCGGTAGATGCGGAAACCATCGCCTTCGGCCTTGATCGCGCAGGGCCCCAGATGCTCTTCGATCAGTGGCTGGTAGCGCAGGAAACTGTTGGCGACTACCCGCAGTTCGCCGCCTTTTTCCAGATGTTCCCTGGATTTTTTCAGCAGGTTTTCCGTGGCCTGATAGTCGGTGTGGACCCCGGTATGGAACGGCGGATTGGTCAGGATGCAGTTCAAGCCCATGGGCGCGGCATCGATACCGTCCCCGGTCAGGACTTCGCCTTCCAGGCCGTTGGCTGCCAGGGTCAGGCGGCTGCTCCGGGCCGCGAAGGCGTCCACGTCCAACAGGGTCACGCGGGTTTGCGGATAGCGGCGCTTGACCGTCGCCCCCAGCACTCCGGCGCCACAACCGAAATCCAGCAGGTGGCCGGCAGGCAAGTGGTCCAGGTGTTCGAGCAGCAGCGCGGTGCCGCGATCCAGGCGGCCATGGCTGAACACGCCGGGCAGGCTGACGACCTTCAGCGGACCTTCGGCCAATGGCAACAGGTACTCCTGGGCCAGGCTCTCCAGGGCCACAGGTTCGGGGACGTTGCTCACCGTGACCTGCCACAGCTGGCAATGCCTGGCGCTATCGAGCTTGCGCGGCTTGCCGAAGGCGGCGAGCTGCTTGGCGGTGCTTTCCACGCCGGCGCGCTTTTCCCCCACCAGGTACAGCTCGCGCCCGGCCAGGCGCGAAGCCAGGGTGTTGAGCAGGTAGTGGGCCAGGTCCTTGGACTTGGGCAGGAACAGCACGGCGCTGTCGAAGGCGCTGTCCGGGGCGTTCACCCCGAAATGGCAGCGGTCCGGGAAGCGGGCTTGCAGCGCCGTGTGGTCGCCGGCGTGCCAGCTCCAGCCCTGGGCGGCCGGCAGGCGGCCGAGCAGGTCATCGGCGCTCAGGCCGGCCAGCAATACCTGGCCCTGGAACAGCTCGGCCTGGCGTAAGAGTATTTCGCTGCGTATGTCCATCGTCCGCACCTGAAAAAAAGTGGCGCAGTCTATCAATTCACGACCCGCAGCGGTTCACCATTGAAGAAGGCCCGGGCATTTTCCACCAGTTGGCCGACGATGCGCTGGCGGGCTTCGCGACTGCCCCAGGCGTTGTGCGGGGTTACGATCAGGCGCGGGATATCGGCCTCCAGCAAGGGGTTGCCGTTGACCGGCGGCTCGACACTCAGGACGTCGGTGGCCGCGCCCCCCAGGTGGCCGCTGCGCAGAGCGTCGGCCAGGGCCTGTTCGTCGATCAGCCCGCCGCGGGCGGTGTTGACCACCAGGGCCCCGGGCTTGAGCAGGGCCAGCTCCCGGGCGCCGATCAAGTTGCGGGTGTGTTCGTTGAGCGGGCAGTGCAGGGTCAGGGCATCCACCTGGGGCAGCAGTTCGTCCAGGGGCAGGCGGTCGGCGCGCAGCGGGCGTCCGGGAATCTGTCCCAGGACCACGCGCATGCCGAAGGCTTCGGCCAGGCGTGCCACCGCGCCGCCCAGTTCGCCATGGCCCAGCAGGCCCAGGGTCTTGCCCGCCAGCTCCATGATCGGGAAATCCAGCAGGCAGAACTGGCTGGCCTGCTGCCAGCGTCCGGCAGCCACGGCCTGTTGATAATCGGCGACCCGTGTCGCCAGGTTGAGCAGCAGCATCAGGGTGTGCTGGGCCACCGACGGCGTGCCGTAGCCCTGGCAGTTGCTGACGGTGATGCCCTGGCGCCGGGCGGCTTCCAGGTCGATGTTGTTGGTGCCGGTGGCCGTCACCAGGATCAGTCGCAGCTCGGGACAGGCGGCCAGGGCCTGGGCGTTGATCGCCACCTTGTTGCTGATGGCCACCTGGGCTCCTTGTAGGCGCTCGGCCACCTGTTCCGGGGACGTATGGGCATGCAAGTGCAAGGGACTGAAACTGTCGTGCAGCGCCCCCAGATCCAGGTCACCCAAGTCAAGCGAACTGTGATCGAGGAAGACGGCGCGGCGATTGTCGGTCATGAACTGTACCTTTCGTGCGAGGAAACCAAGGCGTAATCTGCCGAGCCTAACAGATGAAATAATTAGACATATACAGGAGCCTGCATGTACCTCACCGAGTTCTTGACCGTTGCCCTCATCCATCTGCTGGCGGTGGCCAGCCCCGGCCCGGACTTTGCCGTGGTGGTGCGCGAAAGCGTGACCCATGGCCGTCGCGCCGGCACCTGGACCGCCCTGGGAGTGGGTTCGGCGATCTTCCTGCACGTGGGGTACTCGTTGCTGGGGATCGGCCTGATCGTTTCCCAGTCCATCGTGCTGTTCAACGCCCTGAAGTGGCTGGCCGCCGCCTACCTGCTGTACATCGGCTACAAGGCCCTGCGTGCCCAGCCAGCCAAGCCGGCCACGGACGACCTGCACAAGGAGGCCGGCGGGCGCACCGCCCGCGGAGCCTTCACCTCAGGTTTCGTCACCAATGGCCTGAATCCCAAGGCGACGCTGTTCTTCCTCTCGCTGTTCACCGTGGTGATCAACCCTCATACCCCGCTGGCGATCCAGGCCGGCTATGGGGTCTACCTGGCGGCGGCCACGGCCCTGTGGTTCTGCCTGGTGGCCATGCTGTTCAGCCAGCAGCGGGTGCGTGCCGGTTTCGCCCGCATGGGCCATTGGTTCGACCGCACCATGGGTGCGGTGCTGATCGCCATCGGTGTCAAGCTGGCCTTCACCGAGATGCATTGAGGGCACTGAGCTGGTTCAGGGACGCCACGTAATGCCGTGGCGTATCCCCGAGCAAGCGCTGGAACATGGCGCTGAAGGCCCGGGCGCTGCCATAGCCCAGTGAGTCGGCCACGCTGTGCACGCTTTCCCCGGCGAGCAGGCGTGGCAAGGCTTCCATCAGGCGCAACTGTTGGCGCCAGGCATTGAAATTCATCCGCACCTGCTGCTGGAACAGCCGCGCCAGGGTCCGTGAGCTGGCGCCCACCTGCTGCGCCCAATCCTCCAGGGTGTAGCAATGGTCGGGAGTGCGCAGCAGGGCCAGGCAGATGGCTTGCAGGCGGCGGTCCTGGGGCATCGGGATATGCAGCGGCAGGTTCTCCAGGCCGGCGATCTCCTCCAGCATCAGTTGCTGGATCAGCGGGTTGCGGGCCTGCTTCGGGCCTTGCACCGCGCGCAGGATCAATTCCCTCAACAGCGGTGTGACCGCCAGTACGCAGCACTGCTGCAAGGATGCCGGGCAGAGCTCGGAAGCGATGAACAGCGTGCGCATGCGCACTTCCCCGGCCATGAAGATCTCATGCTCCACCAGCGGTGGAATCCATACTGCGCGAGTCGGAGGGATGACCCAGGCGCCATGGGCGGTCACCAGGCGCATGGTGCCGCAGGCGGCGTACAGGAACTGCGCCTCGTGATGACAGTGCAGCGGCTGGTGCGCGGCATCGGCGTAGTCCCTGGAGTAGGCGCTGACCGGGCCCTGCTGGAAGTGGCTGATTAACATGTCCGTTTTGATGACTTTGTTGTCCAGAATGCTGTTTGTCGCCAACCTAGCATAGGCGTCACCTTCACTACCTGCAGCGTGCCGCCATGAACCAAGCCCGAAATGTCATCCGCTACGTCAATGCCGCCCATGTCATCGACCACATGTTCATGCTGATCTTCCCTGCGGCGGTACTGGGCATGACCCAGGCCTTCGCCATGGACTATGCCGCGCTGATCGGCTTGTCCCTGGGAGGTTTCATCGCCTTTGGCGCCTGCTCGTTGCCGGCCGGCTGGCTGGGCGACCACTGGAGCCGCCGACGCATGTTGCTGCTGTTCTTCTTCGGCATCGGTGGTTCCTCGATCCTCACGGGCCTGAGCAGCAGCCCGGCGATGTTGACCCTGGGCCTGACCCTGATGGGGGTGTTCGCCGCCATCTATCATCCGGTGGGCACGGCGATGTTGGTGGCCTACGCCCGCAACCGTGGGCGCGAGATCGGTATCAACGGCATGTGGGGCAACCTGGGGGTGGCCTTCTCGGCGCTGCTCACCGGCTTCCTGGTGGCTCGCTTCGGCTGGCGTTCGGCATTCATCCTGCCAGGCGCCGTGGCGATCGTGCTGGGTATCGGTTTTGCCTGGCAGGTGCGTGAGGAGCCGATCCCGGTCCGGGCCCATGCGCCGCTCAAAGGGCAGGGCGGACAGCAGATCTCGATGTTCCTAGTGTTCGCTGTCCTGGCGCTGGCCACGGCCACTGGCGGCGTGGTGTTCAACGCCACCACCATGACCTATCCGAAACTGTTCCAGGAGCGCTTGCTGGACGTCTTCACCTCGCCGCAGACCCTGGGACTGGTGGTGAGCCTGGCCTACGCCTTCGGTGCGGTGGCGCAGTTGACCATGGGGCGCCTGCTGCATCGCTTCAGCCTGAAATGGCCATTCATCGTCATGACCCTGTTCCAGGGGCCTTTGTTGCTGGCGCTGGCCCATGCAGAGGGCTGGAGTGTGATTGTGCTGGGCGCGGCGTTCATGTTCGTGGTGTTCGGCCAGGTCACGGTCAACGATGCGATGGTCGCCAACTTCGTCGCCCCCCAGTGGCAGGCCCGGGTATTCGCCTTGCGTTACTGCCTGTCGTTCGGTGCCAGCGCCACGGCGATTCCGCTGATCGCCCTGGTGGAGCCACGCCAGGGCCTGGCCGGGCTGTACCTGATCCTGGGTGCGATCGCGGCGCTGACCTTCGTCGCCGCCCTGGCTTTCCCCCGCACGCCAGCCGAAGCGGCGCTGGGCCAGCAGGCGTGATGGCACGCGGGGCCGCGCCGATGCTGGCCTGGAGCTAGTATCAGGCGTCCCTGCAAATCATTCCTTTGGCTGATTTGGCTGGCGCGCAGGCACTCTAGAGTGAGTATTCTCCAGTTACGACCGAGCCGTCAGAAAAGGGATTCTTATGTTGCAGACTCGCGTTATCCCCCCTGCTGAGGGGGCCTACCAATACCCGCTCCTGATCAAGCGGCTGCTGATGTCCGGCAGCCGCTACGAGAAGACCCGCGAGATCATCTACCGCGACCAGCTGCGCTACACCTATCCGACCCTGATCGAGCGGGTGGCGCGCCTGGCCAACGTGTTGACCGCGGCCGGGGTCAAGGCCGGGGACGCCGTGGCGGTGATGGACTGGGACAGCCATCGTTACCTGGAGTGCATGTTCGCCATCCCGATGATCGGCGCGGTCATCCACACCATCAACGTACGCCTGTCGCCGGAGCAGATCCTCTACACCATGAACCACGCCGAGGACCGCTTCGTGCTGGTCAACAGCGAGTTCGTCGGCCTGTACCAGGCGATTGCCGGGCACTTGACCACGGTGGACAAGACCCTGCTGCTCACCGATGGCGAACAGAAGACCGCCGACCTGCCGAACCTGGTGGGCGAGTACGAGACCTTGCTGGCGGCCGCCAGCCCGCACTACCAGTTCGAGGACTTCGACGAGAACTCGGTGGCCACCACCTTCTACACCACCGGCACCACCGGTAATCCCAAGGGTGTGTACTTCACCCACCGCCAACTGGTGCTGCACACCATGGGCGTGTCCACCATCATGGGCGCCATCGACAGTGTGCGCCTGCTGGGCACCAACGACGTCTACATGCCCATCACCCCGATGTTCCACGTGCATGCCTGGGGCCTGCCCTACGTGGCCACCATGCTGGGCCTCAAGCAGGTCTATCCGGGGCGCTACGACCCCGAGTACCTGGTGGAGCTGTGGCGCCGGGAAAAAGTCACCTTCTCCCACTGCGTGCCGACCATCCTGCAGATGGTGCTCAATGCCAAGGCGGCCCAGGGCACGGATTTCGGCGGCTGGAAGATCGTCATCGGCGGCAGCGCCCTGAACCGCGCGCTGTACGAGGCCGCCAAGGCCAGGGGCGTGCAATTGACCGCCGCCTACGGCATGTCCGAGACCGGGCCGCTGGTGTCCTGCGCCCACCTCAACGATGAACTGATGGCGGGCAGCGAGGACGAGCGCACCACCTACCGGATCAAGGCCGGCGTGCCCGGGCCCCTGGTGGAGGCGGCGATCGTCGACGCCGAGGGCAACTTCCTGCCGGCGGACGGCGAATCCCAGGGTGAGCTGGTACTGCGCGCACCCTGGTTGAGCGAGGGTTATTTCAACGAACCGCAAAAGGGCGCCGAGCTCTGGGAAGGCGGCTGGCTGCATACCGGCGACGTGGCGACCCTGGACGGCATGGGCGTGATCGATATCCGCGACCGGATCAAGGATGTGATCAAGACCGGCGGGGAGTGGATCTCGTCCCTGGACCTGGAGGACCTCATCAGCCGCCATGGGGCGGTACGCGAAGTAGCAGTGGTGGGCATCCCCGATCCGCAATGGGGAGAGCGGCCGTTCGCCTTGCTGGTGGTCCGTGAAGGCCACGAGATCGGCGCCCGGGAGCTCAAGGAACACCTCAAGCCATTCGTCGAACTGGGGCACCTGAGCAAGTGGGCCATTCCCACCCAGATCGCCCTTGTTACGGAAATTCCCAAGACCAGCGTCGGCAAGCTCGACAAGAAGCGCATCCGCGTCAACATCAGCGAGTGGCAGGCCAGCAACAGCGCCTTTCTTTCCACCCTCTGAGTCTTTCCCGCCGTGTCCGTCCGGGCACGGCGCGCCCACCCTGCAAGCCTTTGCCTTGTACTCGCGGATTTTTCCGTCATCCTTGCCGGCCATTTTTCAGCGGTTATGGCAACGGGCCGTTCCAGCACGGCCGGATGGCTGCAAATCACACTTTAGAGGGATCAAGCAGTAATCCTTGCTGGCTATAGTCCGTTAACAGTCTTTTTCGAGGGACGGGGCATTGCGGGGTATTGGCGCCACGCAACCCCAGGGCCTGCGCCAGTGTGCTGGCGCCGCTACCCGGGGCGGTCTCGGAAAAACCAACTGCCATAACAATAATGCACATGGAGTAGCGTCGATGACATCAGCAAACCAGTTCTGGCGCCGGGCGAAACTGCCCCTGGCCGTCGGTCTCGCCTCCACGCTCGCCGGGCCCGCATTCGGCGTCACCTTCAACGTCGGTGAAATCGAAGGCAGCTTCGATTCGTCCCTTTCCCTGGGGGCCAGCTGGTCGACCGCAGGGCGCAACAAGGATCTGATCGGGGTCAACAACGGCGGCAAGGGCTTGTCCCAGACCACCGACGACGGCCACTTGAACTTCAACAAGGGGCAGACCTTCTCGAAGATCTTCAAGGGCATCCATGACCTGGAGCTCAAGTACGGCGATACCGGTGTCTTCGTCCGGGGCAAGTACTGGTACGACTTCAAGCTCAAAGACGAAGACATGGACTTCAAGAACATCAGCGACAGCAACCGCAAGGAAGGCGCCAAGTCCTCCGGCGGGCAGATCCTCGATGCCTTCGTCTACCACAACTACTCCATCGGCGATGAGCCGGGTTCGGTGCGCCTGGGCAAGCAGGTGGTGAGCTGGGGCGAGAGCACCTTCATCGGCGGCGGCATCAACTCGATCAACCCGATCGACGTCTCGGCGTTCCGCCGTCCCGGTGCCGAAATCAAGGAAGGCCTGATTCCGGTCAACATGTTCTACATCTCGCAGAACCTGACCGAAAACCTGTCGGCCGAAGCCTTCTACCAACTGGAATGGGACCAGACCGTCACCGACAACTGCGGGACCTTCTTCTCCCAGCCGGACAACATTTCCGACGGCTGCGATGACAATCTGCGCTTGCTGGCCAAGCGCTCGACCATCGCCGCCACGGCCCCGGGACGAGCTGCGCTGGCGGCGATGCAGGCCCGTGGCGTCGATACCAACGAAGAGGGCACCCTGGTACGCCGCAGCGGCGACCGCGATGCCCGTGACGGCGGCCAATTCGGCGTGGCCTTCCGCTACAACTTCGAGCCGCTGGACACCGAGTTCGGCGCCTACTTCATGAACTACCACAGCCGCGCGCCGATCTTCAGCGCTACCGCAGCACCGCAGTCAGCCTATGCCATGGCCCCGGGCTTCGGCACCCTGGCTCCGGTATGGATCGCCGGCAACTCGAAGTACTTCGTCGAGTATCCCGAGGACATCCGCCTGTACGGCCTGAGCTTCTCCACCACCCTGCCCACGGGGACCGCATGGAGCGGCGAGATCAGCTACCGGCCGAACGCGCCGGTTCAGCTCAACTCCACCGACATCCTGTATTCCGCCGTGCGTCCCTTGAAGGGAGCCTTCACCAACGCGTCGTTGCTGGAGGGGGTTGCAGGGCAGGACCTCAATGGCTATCGGCGCAAGGAAATCACCCAGTTCCAGACCACGCTCACGCATTTCTTCGATCAGGTCATGGGCGCCAGCCGCCTGACCCTGGTAGGTGAACTGGGCATCACCCGCGTGGGAGGCCTGGAGAGCAAATCGAAAGTGCGGTATGGCCGCGATCCAGTGTTCGGCCCAGGCAAGCTGCCGGCGACGTTCGGCCAGAACACCTGCGCCGGGCTCAACAACACTACCATCGCCGGGGCGGGTCCTGGCGCGGATGCCAGCAACGCCACCAGCAATTGCAACAACGATGGCTTCACCACGACCACCTCTTGGGGCTACCGCGGCCGGGCGATCTGGGAATACCCGGATGTGTTCGCCGGCGTGAACCTCAAGCCCAACGTGGCCTGGTCCCATGACGTCAAGGGTTACTCACCTGGTCCTGGCGGCAACTTCGAGGAAGGGCGCAAGGCCATCAGCCTGGGGCTGGACGCCGAGTACCAGAACACCTACACCGCGAGCCTGGCCTACACCAACTTCTTCGGTGGCGACTACAGCACCGTGGATGACCGGGATTTCCTCGCCTTGAGCGTTGGCGTGAACTTCTAAGCACATTGTATTTTCAGGAAGAACAACAATATGAAAATCACCAAGAGTCTGTTGCACGTCGGTGTGCTGGGACTGTCGCTGCTGGCTACCGCAGTCATGGCCGCGGTATCGGCCGACGAGGCTGCCAAGCTGGGCAGCAGCCTGACGCCGATGGGCGCCGAGATGGCCGGTAACGCCGCCGGCACCATCCCGGCCTGGAAGCCGCTGGCGACCAACGCCGGCAGCGTGGATGGCAAGGGTTTCCTGTCCAACCCCTATGGCAACGAACAACCGCAGTTCACCATCACTGCGCAGAACGTCGAGCAGTACAAGGACAAGCTGGCACCCGGGCAGTACGCGATGTTCAAGCGCTACCCGGACAGCTACAAGATGCCGGTATATGCCACCCACCGCGGCGCTACCGTGCCGGCTGATGTGTTCGCCGCCATCAAGCGCAACGCCACCAAGACCAACCTGGTCTCCGGCGGCAACGGCCTGGAGAACTTCGAGACGGCGATTCCGTTCCCTATCCCGAAAAGCGGGGTCGAGGTGATCTGGAACCACATCACCCGCTATCGCGGCGGCAGCGTGACCCGCCTGGTGACCCAGGCCACTCCGCAAGCCAACGGCTCCTATAGCCTGGTGTACTTCCAGGACCAGTTCGTGTTCCGCGACAAGATGAAGGACTACGATCCGAAGAACCCGGGCAACATCCTGTTCTACTTCAAGCAGAAGGTCACCGCCCCGGCGCGCCTGGCCGGTGGCGTGCTGCTGGTGCACGAAACCCTGGACCAGGTGAAGGAGCCGCGTTCGGCCTGGGTCTACAACGCCGGCCAGCGCCGCGTGCGTCGCGCCCCGCAAGTCTCCTATGACGGCCCGGGTACCGCCGCCGACGGCCTGCGTACTTCCGACAACCTGGACATGTACAACGGCGCTCCGGATCGCTACGACTGGAAGTTGGAAGGCAAGAAGGAGATGTACATCGCCTCCAACAGCTACAAGATCGACTCGCCGACCCTCAAGTACGCCGACATCATCAAGGCCGGCCACATCAACCAGGACCTGGCTCGCTACGAGCTGCGCCGGGTCTGGCATGTGGTCGCGACCCTGAAGGAAGGCCAGCGCCATATCTATGCCAAGCGTGACTTCTACATTGACGAGGACACCTGGCAGGCCGCGGTGATCGACCATTACGACGGTCGTGGCCAACTGTGGCGCGTGGCCGAGGCCCATGCCGAGGACTACTACGACAAGCAAGTGCCGTGGTACGCCCTGGAAACCCTCTACGACCTGCAGTCCGGCCGCTACTTGGCGCTGGGCATGAAGAACGAAGAGAAACAGGCGTATGACTTCGGCTTCACCGCCACCACCAGCGATTTCACCCCGGCCGCCCTGCGTCAGGACGGAGTTCGCTGATCCGCGTTACCCCTTAGAGGCCGCATCCTCGAAAATTGCCCCGGCTGGTTCGGGGCTTTTTTTTGCCTGTGGGATAGGTCCGGGCCGGCTGACGTAGAAATCAGTGGCAATGCGACTATCTTTCTCGGGACGAATTGGGAGCTTGTCTAAATAAGCAAACGAAATATCGCCCAATAATTGCGGAATATCTGACCGATTTGGTCATAGTCTTTTTCGCGCGAATGGTCGCAAAAATCTTCAACAGGTGGCCTTTTACCGCTAGTCTGCGGACATCTGCTACGCCGACAACCGTACACCAATAAGAGTTGGCCATGACTGATCTGTTCTTCCTCCAGCGGTCTGACAGTGCAGTGATTCCTGCACTGGAAGGGCGTTTCTATCGGCCCCCATTGCCGGATGGCTATGTGTCGCGGCCGCGCCTCTGTGAGCGCTTGAAGGGAGGGCTGAAAGGGCGCCTGTTGCTGGTCTGCGCACCGGCCGGGTTCGGCAAGAGCTCCCTGGCGATCGAGTTCTGCCAAAGCCTGCCCGGCAATTGGCAGAGCCTGTGGCTGGGCCTGAGCCGGCGGGATAGCGATCCGGGGCGTTTCCTCGAGCGCCTGCTGGCCGGCTTGCAGCAGTATTTTCCGCAGCTGGGCCGGCAGTCCCTGGGGTTGTTGAAAATGCGCCAGCGTCACCAGCCGTTCGCCTTCGAGGAGTGGCTGGACGGTTTGCTGGACGAGTTGGCGGAGCAGTTATCCAGTGCCAGCCCGGTGTTGCTGGTGCTGGACGACTACCACCTGGCCCAGGGGCCGGTGCTCGATCGTTGCCTGCAGTTCTTCCTCAACCACCTGCCCGATGGCCTGTTGGTGATGGTCACCAGCAGGCAGCGCCCGGATTGGCACCTGGCGCGCCTGCGCCTGTCACGGCAATTGCTGGAGCTGCATGAGCAGGACCTGCGGTTGACCCACGACGAGTCCCTGAGCCTGCTGGACCGACACAGCAGCGCCTTGCGCGGCGAGGCCCTGGAAAACCTGATCGAACGTAGCGAGGGCTGGGTCGCGGGGCTGCGCTTCTGGCTGCTCGCCGCCTCCGAAGCCGGTGCCGTGGGGACCTTGCCCCAGGGCTTGCATGGTGGCGAGGGGTTGATCCGCGATTACCTGCTCGAAGAAGTCATCGATTGCCTGCCCGCCGAGGTCCAGGCCTTCCTGTATGACACCGCCCCCCAGGAGCGCTTCTGCGCCGAGCTGTGCGATGCCCTGCGCGAGGCCCACGACAGCGCCGAGATCCTCGGCTTCCTGCAGGCGCACCAGGTGTTCCTGGTGCCGCTGGACGAGCATGGGCACTGGTACCGTTATCACCATCTGTTCTCCGACCTGTTGCGTAGCCGCCCAGCGGCCAGTGCCCTGGTGCCGGCCGCCAGCCTGCACTTGCGTGCCTGTCGCTGGTTCAACGCCCAGGGCCTGCTGGATGAAGCGGTGGAACAGGCACTGCGTGCCGGGCACCTGGACGTGGCCGCCAACCTGGTGCAGAACTTGTCCGAGGAACAACTGCTGGCGGAGCAGAACATCGGCATGCTGTTGCGCTGGAAGATGGACCTGCCCGACAGCTTGCTGGTCAGCACGCCGCGTCTGATCGTGCTGTATAGCTGGGCCCTGGGCCTGGCTTGCCAGCTGGATGCGGCCCAGGAGCTGGCGGCCCAGCTGAGCCGCTTCCTGCCGGCGCCTTCGGCGACGGCGCAAAAGTCGATGCTGGCGCAGTGGCTGGCCCTGAGCGGGATCATCGCTCGCGGGCGCGGCCAGCGGGAGCAGACCCTGGCCTATTGCAGCGAGGCCCTGGAGAGCCTGCCCCTCAAGCGTTATGGACAGCGGTTGATGTGCCTGTCGACCTTGTCCAACCTGGCCATCACCGATGCCGACCTGTGGCGTGCCCGCAGCCTCAATCGTGAGTCGCTGGAGCTGGCGCAGCGGGTCGGCAACCCGCTCTTCGAGGCCCTGGCCCACTACGACCGGGCGCGGGTCCTGCAGGCCCGGGGCGAAGTGCTGCGGGCGATGGATGAAGTGAAGCAAGGGCTGGCCCGCTTGCAGGGGCTGTCGGCCCAGCGGTTGTACGCGGTGCGGGCCCGGTTGACCTTGTATGAAGGCTACCTGCTGACCCTGAGGCTCGAGCCCGAGACCGGCCTGGCCAGGTTGCAGGCCGGGCTGGTGGAAGCTCGGGCCTGTCGTGATATCAGCGTGCTGATCGGTCATTGCGTGATCGCCAAGCAGGACGGCATGCGCGGCGAATTCGCCCGGGCCTTCGCCGAACTGGCCGAGGCCGAGCGCCTGATGCATATCTGGGACGTGCCGCCGATCTACTACCTGGCGATGATCACCCTGGTGAAATGCGAGCTTTGGTTGGCCCAGGGCCGTACCGACCTAGCCGAAGCCTGGCTGGCGCGCCTGGGGCAGACCTACACCGGCGGGCAGGCGGCGGCTCCGCCGGAATTCCATCCTCAACTGCCCTTGCATATCGAGTTGCAGCAGGCTCGCTTGGAAGTCATCAAGGGTGACGCTGCCCAGGCCGAGCTGCGCCTGGCGCGGTTGGTGGAGCATGGGCAGAACAGCGGCCGGCAGTTGCTGTGTGCCATGGCCCTGACCCAGAAGACCGCTCTGTTGCTGGCCCTCGGTCGAAGCCAGGAGGCACGCCAGGATCTGCTCCTGGCCCTGGAGGCGGCAGTGGGGGGAATCCTCCAGCCGTTCGCCGGGCTGATCCTCGACTATCCCGGCTGGATGCGCGAGCAACTGGAGCAGCGTACCGGCACCGCGTTGACCCAGGCCCTGCTCGCACGCCTGCCCTCGGCGCCCCGTGAGTTGCACGAAGCCGGCGCCCATAGCGAGAGCCTCAGCTCCCGGGAGCTGGCAGTGCTGCAACTGATTGCCCGAGGCTGCTCCAACCAGGAGATCAGCGAGCGTCTGTTCATTTCCCTGCACACCGTGAAGACCCACGCCAGCCACATCAACAGCAAGCTGGGTGTCGAGCGCCGGACCCAGGCGGTGGCCCGGGCCCAGGAGCTGGGCCTGCTGGGCTAGGGCTCGGCGTGCGGCTTGGCGACCAGGGCCAGGTGCTGCTTGCAGTAGTCGGCGAACAGGCGTGCCGGTTTGGTCAATTGACCACGCTTGAGCCAGGCCGCCACCAGCCCGGAGCCGGTCACCTCCTCGACTATCTCCACGCACACCACGGGCTTGCCGTCGTAGGAGCATTGGCAGTGGGGGCGGGTGACCAGGATCGAGAAGCCGAAGCCCTGGCCCACCATGCCCCGGACCATCTCGATGGACGGTGAGCTGAAGGCAATCTGCGGAGTCAGGCCCAGCTCCTCGAACAAGCTGACGAAGTAGGTCCGGCTCGGCTGCACATCCAGCAGGATCATCGGTTCCAGGCAGAGGTCGCGCAGCGAAACCCGGGCTTGCTGGGCGTAGCGGTGGTCGGCCGGTAGCAGGGCATAGGGACTTTGCGGCGGCATCAGCGGCTCGGTCTCGATGGTGCCGTCCAGCTCATGCTCGTACAGGATCACCAGGTCGTAGGCACCGCCGGTCAGGCCCTGCACCAGTTCCTGCTGCTCGCCATCGCGGATGCGGATCTCCACCCCGGGATAGAGCGCGCCGAAACCGGCGATCAATTGCGGCAGGTACAGCGGTGCCACGGTCTCGAAACAACCGATGTCGATCTGCCCGCAAACCACATCGTTGTCCGCCAGGGCGTTCTGCTCGAACTCCCTGGCCATGCGCAGCAGCTCCTGGGCCTTGCGGTAGAAGCGCGCGCCACTGGGGGTCAGGGAAACGCCCTGGGCGTGATGGCGGATCAGCAACTGCACGCCGAAGCTGTCCTCCAGGCCCTTGATCGCGGTGGAGATCGAGGGCTGGGCGATGTACAGCTTGCGCGATGCTTCGGCGACACTGCCGCATTCGACGGTGGTGATGAAGTACTTCAACTGACGCAGATTGTAGGCGGCCACGGCGAACCTCGTTCTTTGCCCGGGGCGCAAGGGGAGGGCAGGACCGGTGGCTGGCCTCCCGAGCGCGATTGTCGTGCGCCCACGATACCCACAAGCGATGCTGTACAGGGCCTGGGCGGCCGAGCTTTTTCATCGCCTGCGAGCATATTTTTCCTCGCTTGCCCAAGGCCGCCTAGGCCAGTGGCCCGGCCTCGCCGTCTTCTTCGGCAGGTGGCTGCTCGGCGACCGGTGCGGGCTCGAATGCCAGGGTGACGATGTAGCACTGTTCTTCGACTACCACCTCGATGTGCCAGCCCAGGCGTGCCGACAGCTGGCGCATCAACTCCAGCCCCAGGCCGTAGCCGAAATCGCTGGAGGTCTCGCTTTGCAGGGTTTCGCGGATGCGATTGACCAGGCGCAGTTGCGGGTAGCCGAAGCTGATCTCGACGACGCCGTCATCGGCGTACTGCAGGGCGTTGCGCAGGAAGTTGCCGACCACGATGCGGCAGGCCGTGAGTGGCAGGCGACAAGGCTCGTCGCTGATGTCGAGGATCAGCTCGATATCCCGGGTGCCGATCAGGTAACGATGTTCCTCGATCAGGTCGTTGACCAGCCCGCTCATGTCGATGGGTTCCTCGGGCAAGGGCTCGGGCAGTTCGCGGCTCATCCACAACAGGGTCTCGGCGATGCGCTGCATGTTCAGCACCGAGCGTTCGATCCTTTGCAATGGCGGCGGCAAGACCCCGCCGGACTGCAGGGCCAAGAGTTCGATGTTGGCCTTGAGCACCGCCAGCGGGGTGCGCAGTTCGTGGCTGGTGTAGCGCAGCAGGCGACCTTCGCGCACGCTGGCGGCCTGTACTTGTTGCACGCTCTGGGCCAGGGCATCTGCCAACATGTTGAACTCCTTGAATCCGAAATTCGGACGTTCGCCGGACACGGCTTCCGGGTCCTCGAGGGTGGTGGACCACTGGGCCAGTCGTCCCAGGGGGCGAACCACCCACCAGACCAGCAGGGCGATGATGATCAGGGCCGGTATGAACACCGCGAGGCTGATGAAGATGACGCCACGCAGTTCATGATCCAGGTAGGCATCGGAGCGTGGGGTTTCCACCTCTCCGCCTTCCTCCTGGTCATGATCGATGTCGTACATGTACAGGGTCTTGCCGTCGCTCAGGGGCTGGGCCAGGACCGCCCGGCCTTCGTCCTCGTCGTCGGAGTCCAGGTCGCCGAACACCTGTACCGCGCCGAAGGACATGCTCGGCGGGGTATCGAGCATGTGGCGGATCTTCTCCGGCAATGCTTCCTTGCCGATGACGCTGGTATAGAAATAGTTGCTCGGTGGCGGCGTGTTCGGATCCTTGGCGTAGTGCCTGGAGAAATACTGCGCCTCCTCTTCCATCATCGCGCTGGCGGTATAGAGCAGGCCGCGCACGCTGTATTCGGGCAGCAACAGGCTGTAGATCAGCAACACGATGGCGATCAGCAACAGGAAGCTGCCGCTGATCACCCATTTCAGAGCCAGGCGCTTACCCATGGGACCTCAACTGTATGCCGACGCCGGGGAGCGTGTGGATCAGCGGCTGGCCGAAGGACTTGTCCACGGTCTTGCGCAGCCGGTGCATGTGCACCTTGAGCGTGTTGCTGTCTGGCGGTTCGTCCCCCCAGATGGTCGCTTCCAGGCGTTCGCGGGTGACCGGCTCGGGACTGGCGCGCATCAGGCATTCCAGCAAGGTCCAGCAAATCGGCGACAGGTGCAGTTCCTGGCCGGCCCGACTGACCTTGCGAGTACTCAGTTCCATGACCAGGTCGGCCACCTGCAAACGGCTGGCCTGGCCACTGCGACGTAGGCTCAGGGCGCGGATCCGGGCGACCAGCTCGGCCAGTTCGAAGGGCTTGACCAGGTAGTCGTCGGCGCCGGCGGCGAAGCTGGCCAGCTTGTCCGGCAGGGCATCGAGGGAGGTGAGCATCAGGATCGGGGTCTGGCTGCCTTGCTGGCGCAGTTGCGCACAGAGCTGCTGGCCGTCCAGGCGCGGCAGCATGATGTCCAGGAGAATGACGTCGTAATGCTGGTTGAGGGCCAGATTGAGTCCGGCCTGGCCATTGCTTGCGTGATCGCAGACGATGCCGCTGATTTCCAGGTATTCGATGACGGTATTGGCTAGATCGAGATTGTCCTCGACCAGCAGCAGGTTAATGTGCACGGGAGTGTCCCTCAGGGCCTGTGTCGCTCATTGGTGCGAAGGATAGCGAACTCCATTCGGGCTCCGCCGATGTTTACCTGCTGTTAACCCGTGGCTCGCTAGTCTGCAATCCTACTTCTCTTGAGCGTGGCGCTGCCATGAACCTGTCTTCGGTAATCAGAGGTCTCTTGCTGGTCTTGATTCTTCTGGGCCTGATGGCCTCCGTCCTGCCCTCCAAGGCGCCTTTGGTGCGCCTGGGCGAGGGTGGCCCGCTGAGCTGGTTCCTGATTGGGCAGAGCGCCGAGCGTGCAGGTCCGGATTATGTTGCCAGCGCATTCTGATGACGCCAGCTACACCGATCAGTTGGTGTTGTGCCTGGTGTTGATTCTCTGTGTTTCGATTTCCCTGGGCGCCTACATCATGCGTTTCAATGCGCAGATCGATAAGCAGCGCGAGCTGTCTCCCGTGCACCTGCTCGAGTGTGGCAAGGGGCGTGGAGCCTTTATCGTCGACCCTTATGGCCAGCGCAGCAGCAGTGACAACTGCTACGTGATCGAAGACGATAACTAGCCCGGGGGGCGTATGGTTCTCCGTCGAGTTCGAGCGCAAGAATCGTAGTTCTTGCGCCCGAACCGCGATTTACAGTGAAGGCGTATCCAGGCTCGAACCCCGCAAGGGGCCGCCTGATTGCCTTGGTGGATTGAAGGAGACCCCGACATGTCCTGTGCATTCAAGATCATTCCCTCCCCTGTCGGCGAGCTGACCCTGGTAGCCAGGGGCGCGAAGCTGGCCGCGATTCTCTGGGAGCAGGAGCGCGAGAATCGGGTGCGCCTCGGCCCGCTCGAGCAAGCCCCCGAACACCCGCAACTGCTGGAGACCGAGCGCCAGTTGCAGGAATACTTCGCCGGCACGCGCAAGCGTTTCGAACTCGAACTGGATTTCGTCGGTACCGAGTTCCAGTGCAAGGTCTGGCAGGCGCTATTGACCATTCCCTTCGGTGAAACCCGCAGCTACAGCCAGATCGCCCAGCAGGTCGGCAGCCCCAAGGCGGTGCGTGCGGTAGGCGCGGCCAATGGGCGCAACCCGATTTCCATCGTCACTCCCTGTCACCGGGTGATCGGGGCTTCGGGCAGCCTTACCGGCTTTGCCGGGGGGCTCGAGGCCAAGCAGTTCCTGCTGGCGCTGGAAGGTGGGGAAACCCTGCCGCTGGGGTTCTGAGTGAGCGGTGGCGGTAGCTGTGCCAGAATGTCCCATCGTTTTTCTGGACATTCCCATGGACGCCGCCAAACCCAGCCTCATCCGCGAGACCTTCCCCGTCGGCCCGTTGCAGTGCAACTGCACCATCATCGGCGATCCGCTGACCAAGAAAGCCATAGTCGTCGATCCGGGCGGCAATCCGGACTTGATCATGGCGCGCCTCGATGCCCTGGGCCTGAAGGTGGTCAGCATCATCCACACCCATGCTCATCTGGATCATTTCCTGGCCTCCGGGCAGATGAAGGAAAAGACCGGCGCCACCTTGCACCTGCACAAGGATGACCAGTTCCTCTGGGACAACCTGGAGATGCAGTGCAGCATGTTCGGCGTGCCCTATGCCCCAGTACCAGCCCCGGACCGCTGGTTGGGCGACGACGAGGAGCTGGCCTGCGGCTGCGGCGTGGCCCTGCATACCCCGGGACATACTCCAGGTTCCATGAGCTTTTGGTTTTCCGAGGCTAAGCTTCTGATTACCGGCGACACCTTGTTCAAGCGTGGGGTCGGGCGCACGGATCTGTGGGGCGGCGACCAGGCCACCCTGGTGCGTTCGATCCAGCAGCGTCTGTATACCCTCGACGAAGACGCCACGGTGGTTGCCGGGCACGGTCCGGACACCCGGCTGGGCGATGAAATGCGTCAGAACCCGTTCGTGAGAGCTTGAGTTTTTGCTCGGCGTTCCACGGAATTTTTGCCGTTCTGTGTGTTCCAACGCCGGCACAGGTCCGTTGCCAACGTCCTCTGCATTACAGAATGCATATGTAGGAGCTTTCCATGTTCACCTCGCGTCGTTTGATTGTTGTCGCTACTGCTGTGGCCTTGTTATCCGGCTGCGCTTCGCCTAACCCCTATGACAACCAGGGGCAGGCCGACGGCGGTTCGTCGGGCATGAGCAAAACTGCGAAATATGGTGGCCTGGGTGCCTTGGCCGGCGCCTTGGCCGGTGCCGCGATCAGCCACAACAACCGTGGCAAGGGCGCGCTGATCGGCGCCGCGGTAGTCGGTGCATCCGCCGCCGGTTATGGCTACTACGCCGACCAGCAGGAGAAGAAGCTGCGCGCCAGCATGGCCAATACCGGGGTCGAGGTGCAGCGCCAGGGGGACCAGATCAAGCTGATCATGCCGGGCAATATCACCTTCGCCACCGACTCGGCGAACATCGCCCCAAGCTTCTATCAGCCGCTGAACAACCTGGCCAACTCCCTGCGCGAGTTCAACCAGAACCAGATCGAGATCGTCGGCTATACCGATAGCACCGGCAGCCGCCAGCACAACATGGACCTGTCCCAGCGTCGTGCGCAAAGCGTGGCCACCTACCTGACTTCCCAGGGTGTGAGTGGCGCCAACCTGTCTTCGCGCGGTGCCGGCCCGGACAATCCGATCGCCAGCAACGCCGACGTCAACGGGCGGGCCCAGAACCGTCGGGTAGAGGTCAACCTCAAGGCAATCCCTGGCCAGCAGTACCAGCAGCCAACCCAGCAGCAATATCAGCAGCCCTACCAGCAGCAGGGTTACTGATCGAACCGGCTTGAGCCGCAGGCATAAAAAAGCCCGCCCGATGAAGATCGGGCGGGCTTTTTGTTGGCTGGCTGTAGCCGCTTACTTCTTCAGGCCATATTGCTCGTCGAGCATGCCCGGGGCGTTCGGCGTCTTTGGCGCGTAGTCCCGTGGTGGTTCCTGGTCCCGTGGTGGGGTCAGGCGTTCACGTGGCGCCTGCACCGACTCGGAGTGCAGGGCGGCCAGCAGGCGCTGGCGGGTCAGTTCGTCCAGGGCCAGGCGATTGGCGCCTTCGGCCAGGTGATCCTGTACTTCCTGATAGCTCTGGGTGAGTTTTTTCACCAGGGTGGCGGTGCTGTTGAAGTGCGTCACCACTTCGTTCTGGTAATTGTCGAAACGCTCCTGGATATCGTCCAGCTGACGCTGCGTGCGGTTAGGCGCGGCGTTGGGCAGCAGGCGCGCGACCAGGAATCCAATGGCGACACCCGCGACCAGGGCAAGAGTCGGCAACAACCAAACTAAGAGCGAGTGTTCCACGAGTCCTTCCTCTATAAACGGCTTTGCTTTACGTTAACGGCTCGAACCTGCGCTGTATACCGCGATTCACTCGCAATAGATTGGCACAGACCATTTGCTAGACGAGTCGACCCCCTTCGAGGTCACGGAGTTCCTTCCTTGCTTATGCGTGAAACCCCTGTAGTGATTGCCGGCCCCGTGGGCCAACTGGAAGCCCTGTATCTGGAGGTGCCCGACGCCCGCGGCGTGGCCCTGATCTGCCACCCGAACCCGGTACAGGGCGGCACCATGCTCAACAAGGTGATCTCCACCTTGCAGCGCACGGCACGGGATGCCGGGCTGATCACCCTGCGCTTCAACTACCGTGGCGTCGGGGCCAGCGAAGGCAGCCACGACATGGGCACGGGTGAAGTCGACGATGCCGAGGCGGCTGCCCACTGGCTGCGGGCCAAGCATCCACAGCTGCCACTGACGCTGCTGGGCTTTTCCTTCGGCGGCTTCGTCGCGGCGAGCCTCGGTGGACGCCTCGAGGCCCAGGATATACGGCTCAAGCACCTGTTCATGGTGGCCGCGGCGGTGACTCGCCTGCGCGATACCGATACCTTGCCCCACGACTGCCCGCTGACCCTGATCCAGCCGGAGACCGACGAGGTCATCGATCCGCAGGCGGTCTATGACTGGTCCGCGGCCCTGGTTCGTCCCCATGAGCTGCTGAAAGTGGCAGAATGTGGGCACTTTTTTCATGGCAAGCTCACCGATCTGAAGGATCTGGTGCTGCCGCGACTTTCGAATTGATTGCAGTCTGATAAGCGATTACCCATGACTACTCGTACGCGCATCCTCACCGGCATTACCACCACCGGCACGCCGCACCTGGGCAACTATGCCGGGGCGATCCGTCCGGCGATCCTCGCCAGCCGCGATAGCAATGCCGATTCCTTCTATTTCCTGGCTGACTATCACGCCCTGATCAAGTGCGATGATCCGTTGCGCATCCAGCGTTCGCGCCTGGAGATCGCTGCCACCTGGCTGGCCGGTGGCCTGGATGTGGAGCGCGTGACCTTCTATCGCCAGTCCGACATCCCGGAAATCCCGCAACTGACCTGGCTCTTGACCTGTGTCGCCGCCAAGGGCCTGCTCAATCGTGCCCACGCCTACAAGGCCTCGGTGGACAAGAACGTCGAGGCCGGTGAAGACCCGGATGCCGGCGTCACCATGGGTCTGTACAGCTATCCGGTGCTGATGGCCGCCGACATCCTGATGTTCAACGCGCACAAGGTGCCGGTGGGCCGCGACCAGATCCAGCACGTGGAGATGGCCCGGGATATCGGCCAGCGTTTCAACCACCTGTTCGGCCAGGGCAAGGAGTTCTTCGCCATGCCCGAAGCGCTGATCGAGGAAAGCGTCGCCACCTTGCCGGGCCTGGACGGTCGCAAGATGTCCAAGAGCTACGACAACACCATCCCGCTGTTCACCAGCGCCAAGGACATGAAGGATGCGATCTCGCGGATCGTCACCGACTCCAAGGCACCGGGCGAGGCCAAGGATCCGGACAACTCCCACTTGTTCACCCTGTTCCAGGCGTTCTCCACTGCCGAGCAGGCCGCCGAGTTCCGTAGCGAACTGCTGCAGGGCCTGGGCTGGGGCGAGGCCAAGAGCCGCCTGTTCCAGTTGCTGGACGGCGAGTTGGGCGAGGCCCGCGAGCGCTATCACCAATTGATCGCCCGCCCGGCGGATCTGGAGGACATCCTCCTGGCTGGCGCGGCCAAGGCCCGTAGCGTGGCGACGCCATTCCTGGCCGAGTTGCGCGAAGCGGTAGGCCTGCGCTCCTTCGAAAACCAGGTCCAGGTGGCGGCCACCACCAAGAAGAAGGCGGTCAAGGCTGCACGTGTCGTGAGCTTCCGCGAGGACGATGGCAGCTTCCGCTTCCGTTTGTTGTCCGCCGATGGCGAGCAACTGCTGCTGTCGCGCAACTTTGCCGACGGCAAGGCTGCCGGTGCGGCGAGCAAGCAGTTGCAATCGGGCCAGGAGCTGGACCTGCGTGCCGAAGCCAACAGCTTCAGTATCTGGCTGGACGGCGCCAGCGTGGCTGACAGCCCGGTCTTTGCCGACGCTGCTGCCCGTGATGCGGCCATCGAAGAAGTACGGATCGCCTTGGCCCCGGCCCAGGATTGAGCGGAATCTTCCCGACCAAGGGCTGATTGCCATTCCCCAGGGCCGTCGCTAAAGTGACGGCCCGTTTTTGTTGCCTTGCTAACGAATTATGACGCCCCTAGAACGATACCAAGCAGATCTGAAACGCCCGGATTTCTTTCATGACGCTGCACAGGAAACCGCTGTGCGTCATCTGCAGCGCCTGTATGACGATCTGATCGCGGCCGAGCACAACAAGCCGGGTCTGCTCGGCAAGCTCTTTGGCAAGAAAGACCAGGCGCCGGTCAAGGGCCTGTATTTCTGGGGTGGCGTGGGGCGCGGCAAGACCTACCTGGTCGACACTTTCTTCGAAGCCTTGCCCTTCAAGGAAAAGGTTCGTACGCACTTCCACCGATTCATGAAGCGCGTCCACGAGGAAATGAAGACCCTGGGTGGCGAGAAGAACCCGCTGACCATCATCGCCAAGCGTTTCTCCCAGGAGGCGCGGGTGATCTGTTTCGATGAGTTCTTCGTATCCGATATCACTGACGCGATGATTCTCGGCACCCTGATGGAGGAGCTGTTCAAGAACGGCGTGACCCTGGTGGCCACTTCCAACATCGTGCCCGACGGCCTGTACAAGGATGGCTTGCAGCGTGCCCGCTTCCTGCCGGCCATTGCCCTGATCAAGCAGAACACCGAAATCGTCAACGTCGACAGTGGTGTCGATTATCGCCTGCGTCACCTG
Organism: Pseudomonas sp. B6(2017); assembly: GCF_002112765.1. Taxonomy (NCBI): domain Bacteria; kingdom Pseudomonadati; phylum Pseudomonadota; class Gammaproteobacteria; order Pseudomonadales; family Pseudomonadaceae; genus Pseudomonas; species Pseudomonas sp. B6(2017). The sequence continues at coordinate 126,993 of NZ_NEIQ01000002.1, forward strand.
GAGCAGGCCGAGCTGTTCCATTATCCATTGGACGAAGTGGCCCACGAGAGCTTGCGCAAGAGCTTCCGGGCGCTGACGCCTGAGTGCACCCAGGCCGTGGAAAACGATGTGCTGATCATCGAGAACCGCGAGATCCGTGCGTTGCGCACCTGTGACGATGTGGCCTGGTTCGACTTCCGCGAGTTGTGCGACGGCCCACGCAGCCAGAACGATTACATCGAGCTGGGCAAGATCTTCCACGCGGTGCTGCTCAGCGGCGTGGAGCAGATGGGGGTCGCCACCGATGACATCGCCCGGCGTTTCATCAACATGGTCGACGAGTTCTACGACCGTAACGTCAAGTTGATCATCTCCGCCGAGGTGGAGCTCAAGGATCTCTATACCGGTGGCCGGCTGACGTTCGAGTTCCAGCGGACCCTCAGCCGTTTGCTGGAGATGCAGTCCCACGAGTTCCTGTCGCGGGCGCACAAGCCGTAAATCCCGACTCAATGAAGAAGGGCCTGCAATGCAGGCCCTTTTTTCATGCCGCCAGTTGCTGGAACTGCTGGCGGTACTGGTTGGGGGAAAGCTCGGTGTGCTGGCGAAACAGTCGGGCGAAGAAGCTGGCGTCGTCATAGCCGACTTCGTAGCTGATGGTCTTGATGCTCTTGCGTGTGCCTGACAGCAGGCCTTTTGCGGTTTCGATCCGCAGGCGCTGCAGGTAGTGCAGGGGCTTGTCGCCGGTGGCGGTCTGGAAGCGCCGCATGAAGTTGCGGATGCTCATGCCATGCTCGCGGGCGACGTCCTCGAAGCGGAACTTGTCGGCGAAGTGTTCTTCGAGCCAATGCTGGATCTGCAGGATGATCACGTCCTGATGCAGCTTCTGGCCGCCAAAACCCATGCGTCCCGGAGCGTAGCTGCGCTGGACCTCATAGAGAATGTCCCGGGCTACGGCCTGGGCCACGCTGGCGCCACAGAAGCGCTCGATGAGGTAGATGTAGAGGTCGCAGGCCGAGGTGGTGCCGCTGGCGCAGTAGAGGTTGTCGGCGTCGGTCAGGTGCTTGTCCTGGTTGAGCTGGACCTTGGGGAAGCGCTCGCTGAAGGTGTTGAAGAAGCGCCAGTAGGTGGTGGCCTCCTTGCCATCGAGCAACCCGGCCTCGGCCAGCCAGAAGACCCCGGTAGCCTCGCCGCATAGCACGGCGCCACGGGCGTGTTGGGCGCGTAGCCAGGGCAATATCTGGGGATAACGCTGGCACAGGGTGTCGAAGTCGTCCCAGAAGGCCGGGAGGATGATTACGTCGGCATCTCCCAGTGGGCCATCCACTGGCATGATCACATCGCTGAAGCTGCGCACCGGCTGGCCATCAGGGCTGACCAGGCGGGTCTCGAAGGCTGGCGTCAGGCCATGGCCCAGTTGTTTGCCGTAGCGCAGGCTGGCCAGGTGGAAGAAGTCCTTGGCTTGCATGAGGGTGGAAGCGAAAACCCGGTCGATAGCCAGGATGCTGACGCGCCGCAAGGGCGTGGAAGTTTGGTTAGACATAATTCGATTGTTCTTATAGGGGAAAGTGGTCACCAGACGGCTGGATCGTCTTATTTTTTGTCGGATGTGTCCAGTGTCCCGTGCCGGTGGCTGGGCTTAGGCTCTGGCAGCCAGACCCGATAAATGACAACCACAGGTGGCTGCATGATCCCCAGAACCTTGTTCAGTTCCGAGCACGAACTCTTCCGTGACAGCGTGCGTACCTTCCTTGAAAAAGAAGCGGTGCCTTTCCATGGCGAATGGGAAAAGCAGGGCTACATCGACCGCAAGTTGTGGAGCAAGGCCGGGGAAGCGGGGATGCTGTGCTCGCACATCCCCGAGGAGTACGGCGGGCTGGGGGCGGACTTCCTGTATAGCACGGTGGTGATCGAGGAGGTCAGCCGCCTGGGCTTGAGCGGCATTGGCTTCTCCCTGCACTCGGATATCGTTGCGCCTTACCTCCTGCATTACGGCAGTGAGGCGCTGAAGCAGAAATACCTGCCACGGATGGTCTCGGGCGAGCTGGTCACGGCGATCGCCATGACCGAGCCCGGAACCGGGTCCGACTTGCAGGGCGTGAAGACCACGGCAGTGCTCGACGGCGATGAGTATGTGCTCAACGGTTCCAAGACCTTCATTACCAACGGTTACTTGGCGGAGTTGGTGATCGTGGTGGCCAAGACCGATCCCAAGGCTGGGGCCAAGGGCACCAGCCTGTTCCTGGTTGAAGCCGATTCGCCAGGCTTCACCAAGGGCAAGCGCCTGGAAAAGGTCGGTATGAAGGCCCAGGACACCTCGGAACTGTTCTTCCAGGATGTTCGAGTGCCCAAGGAGAACCTCCTGGGCCAGGCCGGGATGGGTTTCGTCTACCTGATGCAGGAGCTGCCCCAGGAGCGCCTGAGCGTGGCCATCGGTGGCCTGGCCAGTGCCGAGGCGGCGTTGAAATGGACCCTGGACTACACCCGCGAGCGCAAGGCCTTCGGCAAGGCGATCGCCGACTTCCAGAACAGCCGGTTCAAGCTGGCGGAGATGGCCACGCAAATCCAGATTGGCCGGGTGTTCGTCGATCGCTGCCTGGAGCTGCACCTGAAGGGCAAGCTCGACGTACCGACGGCGGCCATGGCCAAGTACTGGGGAACCGACCTGCAGTGCAAGGTCCTGGATGAGTGCGTGCAGCTGCATGGCGGCTACGGTTTCATGTGGGAGTACCCGATTGCCCGGGCGTGGGCCGACTCCCGGGTGCAGCGGATCTACGCCGGGACCAACGAGATCATGAAGGAAATCATCGCCCGTTCTCTATGAAGGCGGGTGGAGCGCTTGCCGGCGAACGGGGCGGTTACCTGTTGGCCGGCAAGCGGAACGCCGGCTGCTTATGGGGCAGGGTTGGGCTGGTCCTTGTGGATGGCCTCGATTCCGGCCAGGACTTCTTCCGACAACTTCAGCCCGGCGCTGGCGATGTTGCTGTCCAGTTGTTCCAGGGTGGTGGCGCCGATGATGTTGCTGGTCACGAAGGGTTGTCGGGTCACGAAAGCCAGGGCCATCTGCGCCGGGTCCAGGCCGTGCTCGCGAGCCAGCGCCACGTAGCGGCTGCAAGCGACTTCCGACTGCGGATTGAAATAGCGGCTGAAGCGGCTGTAGAGGCTCAGGCGGGCCTTGGCGGGGCGGGCGCCATCTTCGTACTTGCCGGACAGGAAGCCGAAGGCCAGGGGTGAGTAGGCCAGCAAGCCGCATTGTTCACGGATGGCGATTTCCGCCAGGCCCACTTCAAAGCTGCGGTTGAGCAGGTTATAGGGGTTCTGGATCGACACCGCCCGTGGCCAGCCACGGCTCTCGGCCAGGGCCAGGAACTTCATGGTGCCCCACGGAGTTTCGTTGGACAGGCCGATATGGCGGATCTTCCCGGCCCTGACCTGTTCGTCCAGGGCTTCGAGGGTTTCCTCCAGCGGGGTGAAGTCTTCGTCTGCCTTGTGCTTGTAGCCGAGCTGCCCGAAGAAGTTGGTGCTGCGTTCCGGCCAGTGCAACTGGTAGAGGTCGATCCAGTCGGTTTGCAGGCGCTTGAGGCTGGCATCCACGGCTTCGACTATGTGCTTGCGGTTGTGCTTGAGCTGCTTGTCGCGGATGTAGTCGATGGTGTTGCCCGGGCCGGCGATCTTGCTGGCCAGGATCCAGTCGGCACGGTCCCCGCGCTCCTTGAACCAATTGCCGATGTAGCGCTCGGTGGTGGCGTAGGTCTCGGCCTTGGGGGGCACCGGATACATCTCGGCAGTATCGATGAAGTTGATCCCGGCCTGCTTGGCCCGCTCGATCTGGGCGAAGGCCTCGGCCTCGGTGTTCTGTTCGCCCCAGGTCATGGTGCCCAGGCAGATGGCGCTCACTTTCAGATCGGTCCGGCCCAGTTGGCGGTAGTCCATGGGTACTTCCTCGGTAAAACAATCATAAAAGCAGGTTGAATTTTTTTTCGCAATCTGGATAATTCTGCAGCTCTTTCTGCGGTGGAAGTGATGCCCCGCCTGCCGAAGATTCTTGCCGCATGCCAGGCGCGCTGACCCGAGCCCCCGAAAGCGTCTGTATTCGGCTGCCTTTGACCTTGTCAAAGTAAGCACTATTCAGTAAGATCCGCCGTCTATTTTGCTGGGCGGCCCCTGAGGCTATAAAGAATGAAAACTTTTACTGCTAAACCGGAAACAGTAAAGCGCGATTGGTTCGTCATCGACGCCGCTGGCCAGACCCTGGGTCGTCTGGCTACCGAAATCGCGAGCCGTCTGCGTGGCAAGCACAAGCCTGAGTACACTCCTCACGTTGACACCGGCGACTACATCGTCGTGATCAATGCCGAGCAGGTACGTGTTACTGGTGCTAAAACCACTGACAAAATGTACTACTCCCACTCCGGTTTCCCGGGCGGCATCAAGTCGATCAACTTCGAGAAGCTGATCGCTAAAGCCCCTGAGCGCGTGATCGAGACCGCGGTAAAAGGCATGCTGCCTAAGAACCCGCTGGGTCGCGACATGTACCGTAAGCTGAAAGTATATGCGGGCGCTGCTCACCCTCATACTGCTCAGCAGCCCCAAGAACTGAAGATTTAACGGAATAGTTCATTATGTCGGCGACTCAAAATTACGGCACTGGCCGTCGCAAGACTGCAACCGCACGCGTATTCCTGCGTCCGGGTACTGGCAATATCTCCATCAACAACCGTTCCCTGGATAGCTTCTTCGGTCGCGAAACTGCCCGCATGGTAGTTCGTCAGCCGCTGGAACTGACCGAGACCGTTGAGAAGTTCGATATCTACGTTACCGTTATCGGCGGTGGTGTAAGTGGCCAGGCTGGCGCAATCCGCCACGGTATCACTCGCGCCCTGATGGATTACGACGAGACTCTGCGCAGCGCCCTGCGTAAAGCCGGCTACGTAACCCGTGACGCACGTGAAGTTGAGCGTAAGAAAGTGGGTCTGCGTAAAGCGCGTAAGCGTCCGCAATACTCCAAGCGTTAATTCGCAACTGCGTTCAAAAAAACGCCCAGCCTCCTTTGGAGCTGGGCGTTTTTTATTGCTCAAAATTTGCCGTGTGACAACTTGCCACATCCGTGGAGGCCCTATACTACAAGGCCTGGCGCAGAGTCCGCCTGGTAATTACCTTGTCAGAATTGGGGGTTTTCATTACCATTCGGCAAAATTTTTATAAGTTCAGATTTTTACTTAGTAGATGCCTGATTTAACAGGCCACAAAGCTGATGGGAGAGGACTGAATGAGCAATGACGGCGTGAATGCAGGCCGGCGTCGCTTCTTGGTGGCAGCCACATCCGTGGTGGGTGCTGCTGGAGCGGTGGGGGCTGCGGTCCCGTTCGTGGGGTCATGGTTTCCCAGTGCCAAGGCGAAAGCCGCAGGTGCACCGGTGAAGGTGAATATCAGCAAGATCGACCCAGGTCAGCAGATGGTTGCTGAGTGGCGTGGTCAACCGGTATTCATCGTCCGCCGTACAGAGGAAATCCTGGGGAATCTTAAAAAGATCGAGGGCCAGTTGTCTGACCCTGACTCCAAGAACTCGGTACAACCAACCTACGTCGACCCCGAAGTGCGTTCGATCAAGCCAGAGATTCTTCTGTTGATCGGTATCTGCACCCACTTGGGTTGTTCTCCTACCTTCCGTCCTGAAGTGGCGCCTGCGGATCTGGGCAAGGACTGGGTAGGTGGCTATTTCTGCCCTTGCCACGGCTCCCACTACGATCTGGCTGGTCGTGTCTACAAGTCGCAGCCCGCGCCATTGAACCTGCCAGTACCCCCGCATTCCTATGAGTCGGATGACATCATCGTCATTGGCGTCGACACGGAGAAAGCGTGATGAGCAAGTTCATGGATTGGGTAGATGCGCGCTTCCCCGCCACCAAGATGTGGGAAGACCATCTGAGCAAGTATTACGCTCCGAAGAACTTCAACTTCTTCTATTTCTTTGGTTCCCTGGCACTGCTGGTTCTGGTCAACCAGATCGTTACCGGTGTCTGGCTGACCATGAGCTATACCCCTTCGGCAGAAGAAGCCTTCGCTTCCGTCGAATACATCATGCGCGACGTCGAGTACGGCGCGATCTTGCGTCTGCTGCACTCCACAGGCGCTTCGGCGTTCTTCATCGTGGTCTACCTGCATATGTTCCGTGGCCTGCTCTACGGTTCCTATCAGAAGCCTCGTGAGTTGGTGTGGCTGTTCGGCATGCTGATCTACCTGGCGCTGATGGCAGAGGCCTTCATGGGCTACCTGCTGCCGTGGGGGCAGATGTCCTATTGGGGCGCCCAGGTGATCATCTCGCTGTTCGGCGCCATCCCGGTCATCGGCGACGACCTGACCCAGTGGATCCGCGGTGACTACCTGATCTCCGGCATTACCCTCAACCGCTTCTTCGCCCTGCACGTCGTGGCCCTGCCTATCGTGATCCTGGGGCTTGTGGTGCTGCACATCCTGGCACTGCACGAAGTGGGTTCGAACAATCCGGATGGCGTCGATATCAAGAAGCACAAGGATGAAAACGGCGTACCGCTCGACGGCATCGCATTCCATCCGTACTACACTGTGAAAGATATCGTCGGCGTAGTGGTATTCCTGTTCATCTTCTGCTCGATCGTGTTCTTCTTCCCGGAAATGGGTGGTTATTTCCTCGAGAAGCCGAACTTCGAGCAGGCCAACCCGTTCAAGACGCCTGAGCATATTGCCCCGGTTTGGTACTTCACTCCGTTCTACGCAATCCTGCGTGCGGTGCCGGACAAGCTCATGGGCGTTATCGCCATGGGTGCTGCGATTGCCGTGCTGTTCGTGCTGCCATGGCTTGACCGCAGCCCGGTCAAGTCCATGCGCTACAAAGGCTGGCTGAGCAAGATCTGGCTGCTGGTGTTCTGCATCTCGTTCGTGATCCTGGGCGTGCTGGGCGTACTGGCGCCGACTCCGGGTCGTACGTTGCTGTCGCAGGTATGTACCTTCCTGTACTTCGCCTACTTCATTTTGATGCCGTTCTACACCAGGCTCGAGAAGACCAAACCGGTTCCGGAAAGGGTGACTGGCTGATGAAAAAGCTATTTGCTGTACTGATTCTTGCTGCTATGCCTGTATTGTCTTTCGCAGCCGAGCACGGTGGTCCTGAGTTGGAAAAGGTCGATATCGACCTGGCCGACAAGGCTGCAATGCAGGACGGTGCGCGTACCTTTGCCAACTATTGCATGGGCTGCCACAGCGCCAAGTTCCAGCGGTACGAGCGGGTTGCCGATGACCTTGGCATCCCTCATGACCTGATGATGAGCAAGCTGGTCTTCACCGGTGCGAAGATCGGTGACCACATGAACATCGGGATGCAGCCAGCCGACGCGAAGACCTGGTTCGGTGCTGCTCCGCCAGACCTGACCCTGGTGGCTCGTGTTCGTGGTACCGATTGGCTGTATGGCTACCTGAAGTCCTTCTACGAAGACCCAACACGCCCCTGGGGTGTGAACAACAAGGTATTCCCCAACGTGGGCATGCCTAACGTTCTGGTCGGACTTCAGGGTCGTCAGGTGATCGGTTGCAAGCAGGTGCAGATTGTCGAAGACGGCAAGAAGCAGTTCGACCCGCTGACCGGCACTCCGCTGACCCACGAGGCTTGCGATCAGTTGACCGTCAAGGAAAACACCGGGACCCTCAACGAGGCGCAATTCGATGAGAAGGTCAAGAACCTGGTGACTTTCCTGGCCTACTCGGCTAACCCGGTCAAGCTGCAGCACCAGCGTATCGGTACCTACGTGCTGTTGTACCTGGCCTTCTTCTTCGTATTCGCCTATCTGCTCAAGCGCGAATACTGGAAAGATGTGCATTGATAGCGTTTTAAGCATCAGTTGTTGAACGTGCGCGCCCAAGGGCGTCTCTGAAGCTGTAACAACCCTGTATCATTCGGGGGTTACCAGAGGCGCCCTCAGGGCGCGTTCGTTTTTTCTGCTTTCGATAATTTCAACACGCGAGGAGGATCGCCATGGGCGTGACCAATCGGTTGGCCTGTTACTCCGACCCCGCCGACCACTATTCCCATCGGGTGCGCATTGTACTTGCGGAGAAAGGTGTCAGCGCCGAGATCATCAGTGTGGAGGCGGGCCGTCAGCCGCCGAAGCTGATCGAAGTGAATCCCTACGGGAGCTTGCCTACGCTGGTCGATCGTGATCTTGCGCTGTGGGAGTCGAGCGTAGTGATGGAATACCTGGATGAGCGTTATCCACATCCACCATTGCTGCCGGTCTATCCTGTAGCTCGAGCCAACAGTCGCTTGCTGATGCATCGGATCCAGCGTGACTGGTGCGGGCACGTGGATCTGATACTCGATTCGCGGACCAAGGAAGCGGTGCGTGCGCAGGCGCGCAAGGAGCTGCGAGAAAGCCTGACCGGTGTTTCACCGCTGTTCGCCGACAAGCCGTTCTTCCTCAGCGAGGAACAAAGCCTGGTGGATTGCTGCCTACTGCCCATACTCTGGAGGTTGCCGGTCCTGGGTATTGAACTGCCGCGGCAAGCCAAGCCGTTGCTCGATTATATGGAGCGCCAATTTGCGCGTGAGGCTTTCCAGGCAAGTCTGTCTGGTGTCGAACGCGACATGCGCTAAGGCTTAAGGAGCCGTTATGAACTCCAGTCGACCTTATCTGGTCCGCGCGCTCTATGAGTGGATTGTGGACAATGATTGCACCCCGCATTTGCTGGTCAACTCCGATTATCCAGCGGTGCAGGTGCCTCAGGGGTTTGCCAGTGATGGACAGATCGTCCTGAATATTTCTCCCAGTGCCGTGCGTCATCTGCACATGGATAACGACGCAGTCACCTTTGAAGGGCGCTTTGGTGGCGTGCCTCATAGCTTGTTTGTGCCGGTTGGCGCGATTCTGGGAATCTATGCCCGGGAGAATGGCCAAGGCATGGTTTTCGACCTGGAGTCTCCTCTGGATGACGAAGAGGATGTCGAGCCGGATGACGATATGCCGCCGCCAGACAGTGAGCCGCCGCGTCCAAGTGGCAGGCCAAGCTTGAAGGTGGTCAAGTAATAAAAAAGGCGATCCGAGGGGATCGCCTTTTTTGTGCCTGTGGGCAGGCTTAGTCGATGTACTCGAACAGCTTGACGATTTTCTGTACGCCCGAGACGCCCTGCACGAGGTTCGTTGCCTGGGCCGCTTCCTGTTTGGTCAGCAATCCCAGCATGTAGACGATGCCGTTCTCGGTCACCACCTTGATGCGTGAGGCTGGGACGTTGGCATCGGCGAGCATCTGGGTCTTGATCTTGGTAGTCAGCCAGCTGTCGTTCTGTCGGGCCAGGAACCCGGAAGGAGGCAGTACTTGCAGCTCGTTGTGCACCTTCTTGACGCGCTGTACTTCGCTGGCGGCTTGTTCGGCCGTTGCCTTGAGGTCCGGGCGCGGCGTCTGGCCGGCCAGCAGCACTACGCCGTTGAAGCTGGTAACCACGATGTGCGAGTTGTTTTCCAGGTCCGGGTTGGCCTTGGCGACGTTCACGGCGACCTTGGTTTCGATCAGGGAGTCGTCGATCTTGCTGCCGAAGGTGCGGGTGCCGCGGTCGTCGTCGATGGGTTTGTCGCGGGTGGCGGTAATCACCGAGCTGCAGCCAGTGAGGCTCAGGCACAGGGTCAGGGCCAGGAGGCCGAGGCGATTAGGGGTCATTCTTCACTCCCGAACAATTGGCTGTCGATCAGGTCGCAGAGGCAGTGGATCGCCAGCAGGTGGACTTCTTGGATGCGTGCGGTAACGGTGGCCGGTACACGAATCTCCACGTCTTCAGGCAGTAGCAGGGAGGCCATGCCACCGCCGTCGCGACCGGTCAATGCTACGACAATCATTTCGCGATCATGTGCGGCCTGGATCGCCTGGATGATGTTCGCCGAGTTGCCGCTGGTGGAGATGGCCAGCAGAACGTCGCCAGGTTGGCCCAAGGCGCGGATCTGCTTGGAGAAGACTTCGTTGTAGCTGTAGTCGTTGGCGATCGAGGTGATGGTCGAGCTGTCGGTGGTCAGTGCTATGGCAGGCAGGCTGGGCCGCTCACGCTCGAAACGATTGAGCAGCTCCGAGGAGAAGTGCTGGGCGTCGCCGGCTGAGCCGCCATTGCCACAGGCAAGCATCTTTCCTTCGTTGAGCAGGGCGTTGACCATGACCTGGCTGGCTTGCTCGATGTGCGGTGCAAGTACGTCCATCGCCTGTTGCTTGGTGTTGATGCTGGCCTGGAAAAGCTGGCGAATTCGGGATTGCATGTCCATCTGTGTGACCTTAAGTAGCTGGGCTTGGTGGCACGTGAATGTGCAGCCCGCAGTGCAAAGAGCAAAGAAATTGGGTGGAAGTGGCGCGGCCTGCAGGCGTCTTTCAGCCGTCAAAGGCGTTGCGTAGCCAGTTCAACTGGGCCTGGGGGCCCGGGGTGCCGTCAATGGCGACCACGTCGAAGCGACAGGGGTGGTTGGACCAACGTGATTCGCTTTGCAGAAAGAACTGCGCGGCAAGGATCAGTTTTTGGCGTTTGCGCCCATCGATACTGCCCAGAGCGCCACCCCATTGTGTGTGTTGTCTGTAGCGGACTTCGACGAATACTACTGTATCGCCGTCAAGCATGACCAGATCAAGCTCGCCGCGCTTGCACAGCCAGTTCTGCGCCACCAGGCGCAGGCCCTGCTGTTGGAGATACCGAAGCGCAAGGCTTTCGGCATCTCTTCCGCTTTGCTGGCGTGATCCGGGGTGCATCAGCGCGGAGTATCGGGCAGGCGAGTGACCTGGCCGCTGACGAACTTGGCCCATGGCAGTTGGCGCTCGATCCGCTGGCCGGCGGCCATGCCCAGGCTGCCGGACTCACCGTCGATGCGGGTGTCAGGCAAGGCCTTGAGCTGGCCCAGGCGCGGGGCCAGGTGGTAGGCGTCGACACCCATGGCGTACAGGCGGCCAAGGCTGCCGCCGGCCTGCGGCCATTGGGCGGTGACCTGGCGCCGCATTGTGCCGTTTGCGTCCAGCAGCCATGGCGTCTCGCAGAACATGATGCCGTTCATGTCGTTGTACTGGTTCTGGTCGCCACTGGCGCTGAAGACGTTGGAGATGGCGTAGACAGGAACGTCACCGGCGTACTGGAAATTCAAGGTCGGCTTGATCTGCTGGGCCTGTTGCGGGGTGGATGCGAGGAAAATGAACTCGATATCCTGGCGACGCGACGGCTGGGCAGCCACCTGGCTGCCAACGGTGCTCTGCAGGCTCTTGGCGCGAGCTTCGCTTTGGCGCAACTGAAACAGGTTGGCAATTTGCTGGGCCAGGGCTACAGGTTGATCGATTCGCTCGATGGCCAGTACGCTGCCGCCGTTGCTTTCCCAGTCCTGGCGGAAAGCCTTGAATACACGATCGCCCCATTCGCTCTTGGGTACCAGTGCCGCGGCGCGATGCAGGCCGTCGGCGCGGGCACGCCGAGAAGCTTCGCGAGCTTCATCTTCGGCGGCAAGGCCGAATTGGAACAGCTGTGCGGGAGCTTGTTCGCCTTCGCTGTAGTTCAGGGCCAGAGTGGTGATGGGCAGTTGTGGGCTGGCGGCCAGTTGCTTGACCAGTGGTTTTTCCAGGGGGCCGACCACCAGTTGTACGCCGTCGGCTTGGGCCTTGCGATAGAACTCATCCAGGGACTTCAGGCGCGAGCTGTCATAGAACTCGATGCTGGGTGGTTTTTGCCCGGCTTGTTGTGCCTGGTAGTGGGCGGCCATGAAACCTTCGCGCAGGGCCTTGGAAACTGCTGCCAGCGGGCCTTCCTGCGGTAGCAGCAGGGCGATTTTCGAAACGGGCTGGCTGGCCAGTTCCTTGAGCTTGACCAATGGTTGTGGCAATTGAACCGCTGCTGGGTGTTTCGGATTCTGGGCGCGCCAGTTGTCGATGGCAGCTTGCTGCTGTTCCAGGGTGCCTGCGGTCTTGATTGCCAGGGCCAGGCTCAGCCAGCCGCTCAGGTCGTCGTTTCCGGCAGGTTGCAGTTGGTCGGTAGGCAGGGCGGCGATCAGGGACCAGATGGCTTCGTGGTTCTTAGCCGCAGCATCATCCTTGAGCAGGCGAGCCAGGGTAATCCGCTCCTTGGCTGCCGCCAGGGTCTGGCCATCGGCCTCCAGGGCGCGGGCGTGGACACTCAGGGTGCGTACCTGCTGGGCGGCGGGAAGCTCGCCAAGTTGTTGCAGGCTCGGATGGCCCAGGGCCGTCAACGCAGCCTTGGGCTGGTTGCGCGTCATGGCCAGTTCCGCCGCCAGGGTACTGGCGAAAATCTGCTGGGCAGGCTTGAGCTGCTCCAGTTGGACTTGCTGCAAGATCTGTCCGGCGCGTCCGGCATTGCCTTGGCGGTAGGCCAGGTCGGCGGCGCTCAGGCGTAATAGGGCGGCTTTGTCGGGGTTTTTGCTGGTGGCGGCCTCTTCGAGCAGTTGCTCGATGCTGGCATCCGGTGTCCGTGGAAGTTCGCCAAGGCTGGAGGAGGGCGAGCTGGCGCAAGCCACCAGAAGGGTAGCCAGGCAGAGGGCGATAAACAGCCGCAGGCAAGCGATCATGTAAGTGTTCCTGATACTCGATCAAATGAACGTTGAATTGTACCCAAGCACTGGCCGGGGCGCGATGTTGCTGGCGATAAACCGTCTATTTAGCGAATGCAAATGTTGCTGTGTCAGGCGCACTTGAGTGAACACGATACGCATTGATCAGCTGCCAGTGCGTACAATGGCGCTTTTGCTGATCGCGAGGTGTGCGCTTTGACTGCTCCAGGTTCCATGAATTCCGTTGCCGGCTCGCTTTATGTAGTGGCGACGCCTATCGGCAACCTGGACGATATAAGTGCCCGGGCCTTGAAGTTGTTGCGCGAGGTGTCCCTGATTGCCGCTGAGGATACCCGGCACTCCCAGCGCCTGATGCAGCACTTTGGCATTTCTACCCCCTTGGCTGCTTGTCACGAGCACAATGAGCGTGATGAGGGTAGTCGTTTCATTACTCGTCTACTGGCGGGTGATGATGTCGCGCTTATTTCCGATGCCGGCACGCCGCTGATCTCCGACCCCGGCTATCACCTGGTGCGCCAAGCCCGGGCCGCGGGAATCAATGTCGTCCCGGTGCCGGGGGCGTGTGCGCTGATAGCGGCGCTGTCCGCCGCAGGACTGCCCTCGGATCGTTTCATCTTCGAGGGTTTCCTGCCGGCCAAGGCCAGTGGGCGCCGAGCGCGCCTGGAGCAGGTCCGTGAAGAGCCGCGTACGCTGATTTTCTATGAGGCCCCCCATCGCATTCTCGAATGCCTGCAGGATATGGAGGCGGTGTTCGGTGGTGATCGCCCGGCGTTGCTGGCTCGCGAGCTGACCAAGACTTTCGAGACCCTCAAGGGGTTGCCGTTGGTCGAATTGCGTCAGTTCGTCGAATCCGATTCCAACCAGCAGCGTGGGGAGTGTGTGGTTTTGGTGGCGGGATGGACTGCTCCGCAGGGTGGTGAGGCCATCAGCAGCGAGACGATGCGAATTCTCGACCTGTTGCTCAAGGAGATGCCGCTCAAAAGGGCGGCGGCACTGGCTGCAGAGATCACTGGCGAGCGCAAGAACGTGTTGTATCAGCTCGCCCTGGAAAAACAGAAAGAGCAATAAATAGCGGAGCAGGGTGGCCAAAGGCTTTTATCGCTTGTCCTGAGGCCGCTCTGCCGTTAACCTGCGCGGCGGAGAGTCGATTGGACAGTCGCTGCCCTCTATGAAAATTAGAGGGGGGAGGAAAGTCCGGGCTCCATAGGGCGGAGTGCCAGGTAATGCCTGGGGGGCGTGAGCCTACGGAAAGTGCCACAGAAAATAACCGCCTAAGCACTTCGGTGCCGGTAAGGGTGAAAAGGTGCGGTAAGAGCGCACCGCACGTCTGGTAACAGTTCGTGGCTAGGTAAACCCCACTCGGAGCAAGACCAAATAGGGTTCCAAGGCGTGGCCCGCGCTGGAACCGGGTAGGTTGCTAAAGATGTCCAGTGATGGCCATCGTAGAGGAATGACTGTCCTCGACAGAACCCGGCTTACAGATCGACTCTCCACCCCCTTCCTTCCCTGCTTGATTCAATAGCAGAAGCGTTTTTGTAATACCGAAAAAATCTTACTCTTAATAAATTACTTTAACTTCGCGACGCAGTTTTCTGAGCGGTATGAAGTTGATGTCGTGGAATGTCTCTCGAATTCTCGTTACCCCTCCGCTAAGCCTCCTAAATCTCCGTTCTATAAGGGTTTTCCGTCGCCGCGTGCCTTGACGGTGGTGTGGGCGCATTCCTATAGTGTGCGCAAGTGGCGGAAAGTGGCACAAAGTGGGTTTTTTGAACGCAAAACGCTAAAATTTGGAGAAACGCTGACGTGTTTCGCGGAGCCAACGCTATCAGTCTCGATGCCAAAGGCCGGCTAGCCATGCCCAGCCGGTATCGTGACGAGCTCGTTTCGCGAAGTTCCGGACAGCTGATCGTCACCATCGACGCCGTTGATCCTTGTTTGTGCGTCTACCCCCTCGACGAGTGGGAGCTGATAGAAACCAAGCTGCGTGCCTTGCCTTCTCTACGTGAAGAGAACCGCCGGCTGCAGCGTTTGCTGATTGGTAATGCCGTCGATCTCGAACTCGACGGTAGTGGTCGTTTTCTGGTGCCGCCGCGCCTGCGTGAATATGCCAAGTTGGATAAGCGCGCGATGCTGGTGGGCCAACTGAACAAGTTCCAACTGTGGGACGAGGATGCCTGGAACGCTGTTTCTGCAGCTGACCTGGCAGCTATTCAACAACCGGGCGCCATGCCCGATGAACTGCGTGATTTGATCCTGTGACTATTGATAGCGGCTTTAACCACATCACCGTACTGCTTGACGAAGCCGTCGAGGCTCTCGCGGTACGTCCTGATGGCTGCTATCTGGATGGCACATTCGGGCGCGGGGGCCACAGCCGGCTGATTCTCAGCAAGCTCGGGCCAGGTGGGCGGCTCCTCGGATTCGACAAGGACCCCCAAGCGATTGCCACCGGGCAAGCGCTAGCGGCCGAAGACGGCCGCTTTGTCGTTGTACAGCGTAGTTTTGCCGAGCTGGGTTCCGAGGTCGCTGGACGTGGGCTGGATGGCAAGGTCAGTGGCGTGCTGCTGGACCTGGGCGTGTCCTCGCCGCAACTGGATGACCCTGAGCGCGGCTTCAGTTTTCTCAATGACGGTCCATTGGACATGCGCATGGATCCGAGCCGAGGCATCAGCGCTGCCCAGTTCATCGCCACCGCCCCGGTAGAAGAGATCGCCCGGGTATTCAAGGAGTACGGCGAAGAGCGTTTCTCCGGCCGCATGGCCCGAGCCGTGGTCGAGCGCCGCGAAGTCCAGCCTTTTGAACGCACGGCCGACCTGGCCGAAGTGCTCAAGGTGGCCAACCCTGCCTGGGAGAAGGGCAAGAACCCGGCGACCCGGGCGTTCCAGGGCCTGCGCATCCACGTGAACAACGAACTGGGCGACCTCGAGGCCGGCCTGGAAGCTGCGCTGGAGTCCCTGGAAATCGGCGGGCGTCTGGTGGTGATCAGCTTCCACTCGTTGGAGGACCGCATCGTCAAGCTGTTCATGCGTCGCCTGGCCAAGGGTGAAGCCGACAACCTGCCGCGCAACCTGCCAGTGCGCTTCGAAGCTTTCCAGCCAAAAATCAAGATCCACGGCAAAGCGCAGTTCGCTTCCGAAGCCGAGCTCAAAGCCAATCCCCGTGCCCGTAGTGCCGTCATGCGTGTCGCGGAGAAGCTTCGGTGAGCAAGCTTTTCGCCAAGCCACTTCCAGGCGGAAGCTTCTTCATGCTTCTGCTGTTCATCGGCGTTTTGGTTTCCGCGATCGCGGTGTCCTACAGCGCCCACTGGAACCGTCAACTGCTCAATACGCTGTACGGCGAGTTGAGCGTGCGCGACAAGGCCCAGGCCGAATGGGGTCGATTGATCCTGGAGCAAAGTACCTGGACCGCCCATAGCCGGATCGAAGTGCTGGCCACCGAACAACTGAAGATGCACATCCCCGGCGCAGCCGAAGTCCGAATGGTGGCGCCATGAAACTCGACGGTGCTCTTTATCCTTGGCGTTTCCGCGTGGTGCTGGGCTTGCTTGCTGTCATGGTGTCGGCGATCGCCTGGCGCATCATCGACCTGCAGGTGGTCGATCGTGACTTCCTCAAGGGGCAGGGTGATGCTCGTAGCGTGCGGCATATTCCGATTCCTGCGCACCGTGGACTGATCACCGATCGCAACGGCGAGCCGCTGGCGGTGAGTACCCCGGTGACCACTCTCTGGGCCAATGCCAAGGAAATGCAATTGGCCAAGGACCGTTGGCCAGCCCTGGCCATGGCGCTGGGCCAGGATCCCAAGGTCCTGACCGAACGTCTCGAGGCCCAGGCCAACAAGGAATTCATCTACCTGGTGCGGGGCCTGACCCCGGAGCAGGGCCAGGCGGTGCTCGATCTCAAGGTCCCGGGTGTCTACGGCATCGAGGAGTTCCGGCGCTTCTATCCGGCCGGCGAAGTGACCGCGCACATGGTGGGTTTCACCGATATTGACGACCGTGGACGCGAAGGCGTCGAGTTGGCCTATGACGAATGGCTGGCCGGGGTGCCGGGCAAGCGTCAGGTGATCAAGGACCGGCGCGGCCGGCTGATCAAGGATGTACAAGTCACCAAGAACGCCAAGGCCGGCAAGCCCTTGGCGTTGTCCATCGACCTGCGCCTGCAGTACCTGGCCAATCGCGAGCTGCGCAACGCCATCGTCGAGAACGGCGCCAAGGCCGGCAGCCTGGTGATCATGGACGTCAAGACCGGCGAGATCCTGGCCATGGTCAACCAGCCGACCTACAACCCCAACAACCGCCGCAACCTACAGCCGGCGATGATGCGCAACCGGGCGATGATCGACGTCTTCGAGCCTGGCTCGACCATGAAGGCCATCTCCATGAGCGCCGCTCTGGAGACCGGGCGCTGGAAGCCCAGCGATACCGTCGAGGTCTATCCGGGCACCCTGCAGTTGGGCAAGTACACCATTCGTGACGTATCCAAGACTGAAGGTCCGATCCTCGACCTGACCGGCATCCTGATCAATTCCAGTAACGTTGGCATGAGCAAGATCGCCTTCGATATCGGCGGCGAAACCATCTTCCGCCTGGCGCAGAAGATCGGCCTGGGCCAGGACACCGGCCTGGGTTTCCCAGGTGAGCGCGTTGGCAACCTCCCCAACTATAGGGAGTGGCGCAAGGCCGAGACCGCGACGCTGTCATATGGCTACGGCATCTCGGTGACCGCGATCCAGTTGGTGCACGCATTCTCCGCCCTGGCCAACAACGGGCGCATCGCCCCGCTGACGCTGATCAAATCCGACAAGGCGCCACAAACTGCCCAGGTGATCCCGGAGAAGGTCGCCAAGACCATGCAGGGCATGCTCCAGCAAGTGATCGAGGCCCCGCGCGGGGTGTTCCGTGCCCAGGTCCCGGCGTATCACGTTGCCGGCAAGAGTGGTACCGCGCGCAAGACTTCGGTGGGCACCAAGGGCTACGCCGAGAACTCCTACCGCTCACTGTTCGCCGGCTTCGGTCCCATGAGCGATCCGCGCTACGCCATCGTGGTGGTGATCGACGAGCCGAGCAAGGCCGGTTACTTCGGTGGCCTGGTGTCGGCCCCGGTATTCAGCAAAGTGATGTCCGGCACGCTGCGCCTGATGAACATCACCCCGGATAACCTGCCGACCACGCAACAGGCCAATGCCACCGGCACCCCTGTACGAGCCAATGGAGGGCGCGGCTGATGTCCCTTAGCCTGAACAAGATTTTTGCCCACGCCGGTCGTGACTTGCTGATCCGCGAACTGACCCTGGACAGCCGTAATGTACGTGCCGGTGATCTGTTCCTGGCCGTGCCGGGCGCCAGGTTCGACGGTCGTGAACACATCGCCGATGCGCTGCGGCGTGGTGCGGCGGCAGTGGCCTATGAAGTGGAAGGCGCCACAGTGCTGCCGCTGACCGACGTTCCGCTGATCCCGGTCAAGGGTCTGGCTGCGCAACTGTCGGACATCGCCGGGCGCTTCTATGGCGAGCCGAGTCGTCAACTGAACCTGGTGGGCGTGACAGGCACCAATGGCAAGACCAGCGTGACCCAGCTAGTGGCCCAGGCCCTGGATCTGCTTGGCCAGCGTTGTGGCCTGGTGGGCACCTTGGGAACCGGCTTCCATGGCGCGCTGCAAAGTGGCCTGCACACCACGCCGAACCCTATCGCTGTCCAGGCGGCCCTGGCCGACTTGAAGAGTGCCGGCGCCAAGGCCGTGGCCATGGAGGTTTCTTCCCATGGCCTGGATCAGGGCCGTGTAACCGCCCTGGCCTTCGATGTCGCGGTGCTCACCAACCTGTCCCGTGACCATCTGGATTATCACGGAACCATGCAGGCCTACGGCGAGGCCAAGGCCAAACTGTTCAACTGGACCGACCTGCGTTGCCGGGTGATCAACCTCGACGACGATTTTGGCCGCAAGCTGGCAGCCGAGGCCCACGAGTCGCGGCTGATTACCTACAGCCAGGAAGATGCCGGCGCCTATTTGTATTGCCGCGAAGCTCGCTTCGATGACGACGGCGTGCGCGCGACCCTGGTGACGCCGCAAGGTGAACATCACCTGCGCAGCAGCCTGTTGGGGCGCTTCAACCTGAGCAACCTGCTGGCCGCAGTGGGCGCCTTGCTGGGCCTGGAATATGCGCTGGACGAGATTCTCGCGGTCCTGCCCAAGCTGGAAGGCCCGGCCGGGCGCATGCAGCGCCTGGGCGGCGGTCGCCAGCCATTGGTCGTGGTCGACTACGCCCATACCCCGGATGCCCTGGAGAAAGTTTTGCTGGCCCTGCGGCCCCATGCCAAGGGGCGCCTGCTGTGCCTGTTCGGTTGTGGTGGTGATCGCGACCGCGGCAAGCGGCCACTGATGGCCGAGGTGGTCGAGCGCCTGGCCGATGGCGTGCTGGTCACCGACGACAACCCGCGTACTGAAGACCCTGCGCAGATTTTCGCCGATATCCGCGCCGGCTTCCTGAACGCGGACCAGGTCGAATTCATCGCTGGCCGTGGACCTGCCATCGCCCGCCTGGTCGCGTCCGCCTCGGCTGATGACGTGGTGGTACTGGCCGGCAAGGGGCATGAGGATTACCAGGAAATCAACGGTCAACGCCATGCCTTCTCCGATCTCGTCGAGGCGGGCAAGGCCTTGGCGGCATGGGAGGTGGCCAGTGCTTAAGCCCCTGAAGCTCAGTGAAGTAGCCGCTCCGTTGAACGCCCGCCTGATCGCGGGCGATGCCCGTTTTAGTGGCGTGAGCATCGATAGTCGCGCGATCCAGCCGGGCCAGTTGTTCGTGGCGCTCACCGGTCCGCGCTTCGATGGTCATGATTACCTGAACGAGGTGGCCGGCAAGGGCGCGGTGGCTGCGCTGGTAGAGCGTGAGATTCCCGACAGCACGCTGCCGCAGCTGCTGGTCAAGGACACGCGCCTGGCGCTGGGCCAGTTGGGGGCGCTGAACCGTGGCGCCTTCACCCATCCAGTGGCGGCCGTTACCGGCTCCAGTGGCAAGACCACGGTCAAGGAGATGCTGGCGAGCATCCTGCGTACCCGCGGACCGGTGCTCGCCACCCGCGGCAACCTGAACAACGACCTGGGCGCGCCCCTGACCCTGCTGGAGCTGGCTCCGGAGCACAGCGCCGCGGTGATCGAGCTGGGTGCCTCGCGGATTGGTGAAATCGCCTACACCGTGGCGATGACCCATCCCCAGGTGGCGATCCTCAACAACGCCGGTACCGCCCACGTCGGCGAGTTCGGTGGCCCGGAAAAAATCGTCGAGGCCAAGGGCGAAATCCTGGAAGGGCTGGATGCTTCCGGAATTGCCGTGCTGAACCTGGATGACAAGGCATTTTCGATCTGGAAGGCCCGCGCCGCCGGGCGCCAGGTACTGAGTTTCGCCCTGACCGACAGCGCAGCGGATTTCTACGCCTCCGATATCGGACGCGATGCCCGTGGCTGCCCGTCCTTCACCCTGCATAGCCCCAAGGGCACCGAGCAGGTCCAACTGAACCTGCTGGGCACCCATAACGTCGCCAACGCCCTGGCTGCTGCTGCGGCTGCCCACGCCATGGGCGTGTCGTTGTTCGGCATCGCCACTGGCCTGAACGCGGTGCAGCCGGTCAAGGGACGTACTGTCGCCCAGTTGGCCAGGAATGGCATGCGGGTGATCGATGACACTTACAACGCAAACCCCACCTCAATGTGCGCCGCCGTTGATATACTCGCCGGCTTTTCCGGTCGCACCGTCCTGGTGCTCGGAGACATCGGCGAGTTGGGCGATTGGGCGGAGCAGGGGCACCGCGACGTAGGTGCATATGCCGCTGGCAAGGTTTCGGCCCTCTACGCCGTAGGCCCGATGATGGCCCATGCCGTCACTGCCTTTGGCGCGCACGCGCGCCACTTCGCCAGCCAGGCTGAACTGATTGCCGCCCTGGACGTCGAGCAAGATCCAAACACCACCATTTTGATCAAGGGATCGCGCAGCGCGGCGATGGAAAACATCGTTGCGGCCCTGTGTGGCTCCCATCTTCAAGAAAAAGACGGAGTGAAACATTAATGCTGCTGCTGCTAGCGGAGTACCTGCAACAGTTCTACAAAGGCTTCGCGGTCTTCCAGTACCTGACCCTGCGCGGGATCCTCGGGGTGCTGACCGCCTTGTCTTTGGCACTGTGCCTGGGTCCGTGGATGATCCGTACTCTGCAGAATCGGCAGATTGGCCAGGCCGTACGTAATGATGGCCCGCAATCGCACTTGTCCAAATCCGGTACGCCGACCATGGGCGGCGCCTTGATCCTCTCGGCCATCGGTGTCAGCACCCTGCTCTGGGCCGACCTGCGCAACCACTATGTCTGGGTCGTGCTGCTGGTGACCCTGGCTTTCGGTGCCATCGGCTGGGTCGACGACTACCGCAAGGTGATCGAGAAGAACTCCCGGGGCCTGCCGAGCCGCTGGAAGTACTTCTGGCAGTCGGTGTTCGGCCTGGGCGCGGCGATCTTCCTTTACATGACCGCGCAAAGCCCGGTGGATACCACCCTGCTGATCCCGATGCTCAAGGACGTGAGCATTCCCCTGGGAGCCGGCTTCGTGGTCCTGACCTATTTCGTCATCGTCGGCTCGAGCAACGCAGTCAACCTGACCGACGGCCTCGATGGCCTGGCGATCATGCCGACGGTGATGGTCGGCGGGGCATTGGGGATCTTCTGCTACCTGTCGGGTAACGTGAAGTTCGCCGAATACCTGCTGATTCCCTACGTGCCGGGCGCAGGTGAACTGATCGTGTTCTGCGGCGCACTGATCGGTGCGGGCCTGGGCTTCCTGTGGTTCAACACTTATCCGGCCCAGGTGTTCATGGGCGACGTCGGCGCCCTGGCGCTGGGTGCGGCCCTGGGCACCATCGCGGTGATCGTGCGCCAGGAAATCGTGCTGTTCATCATGGGCGGCGTGTTCGTGATGGAAACCCTGTCGGTGGTGATCCAGGTCGCTTCGTTCAAGCTGACCGGCAAGCGGGTGTTCCGCATGGCGCCGATCCACCACCACTTTGAACTCAAGGGCTGGCCTGAGCCACGTGTGATCGTCCGTTTCTGGATCATCACCGTGATTCTCGTGCTGATCGGCCTTGCAACCCTGAAGCTGAGGTAGAACGAGTGTCCCTGATCGCTTCCGACCACTTCCGCATCGTTGTCGGCCTCGGCAAGAGCGGCATGTCCCTGGTTCGCTTCCTGGCGAGCCGGGGCGTTGCTTTTGCGGTGGCCGACACGCGGGAAAATCCACCGGAGCTGGCCACGCTGCGCCGTGACTATCCACAGGTGGAAGTGCGTTGTGGCGAGCTGGACGTCGACTTCCTGTGCCGTGCCGACGAGCTCTACGTGAGTCCCGGCCTGGCCCTGGCGACTCCGGCCCTGCAGGCTGCCGCCGCGCGTGGGGTGAAACTGTCCGGCGACATCGAACTGTTCGCGCGTAACGCGAAGGCGCCGATCGTCGCCATCAGCGGCTCCAATGCCAAGAGCACCGTGACCACCCTGGTGGGCGAGATGGCTGCCGCTGCCGGCAAGCGCGTCGCCGTGGGCGGTAACCTCGGAACCCCGGCACTGGACCTGCTTGGTGATGACGTCGAGCTCTACGTCCTCGAGCTGTCCAGCTTCCAGCTGGAAACCACCGACCAGCTCGGTGCCGAAGTGGCCACCGTGCTGAACATCAGCGAAGACCATATGGACCGCTACAGCGGCCTGCCGGCCTACCACCTGGCCAAGCACCGGATTTTCCGCGGTGCCCGGCAAGTGGTGTTCAACCGCCAGGACGCCCTGACCCGGCCGCTGGTGGGTGAGGGGCTGCCGTGCTGGAGCTTTGGCCTGGGTGCGCCGGACTTCAAGGCCTTCGGCCTGCGTGAGGAGAATGGCGAGAAGCACCTGGCTTTCGAATTCCAGAACCTGATGCCGGTGCGCGAGCTGAAGGTCCGTGGTGCCCATAACCAGTCCAACGCCCTGGCGGCCCTGGCCCTGGGACATGCGGTGGGCCTGCCGTTCGATGCCATGCTCGCGGCGCTGCGCAATTTCGCCGGGCTGGAGCATCGCTGCCAGTGGGTACGTGACCTGGATGACGTGGGTTACTACAACGATTCCAAGGCCACTAACGTGGGGGCCGCCCTGGCCGCCATCGAAGGCCTGGGCGCCGACATCAGCGGCAAGATCGTGCTGATCGCCGGTGGCGACGGCAAGGGTGCCGACTTCAAGGACCTGCGTGATCCAGTGGCGGCCAACTGCCGTGCCGTGGTCCTGATGGGCCGGGACTCCGAGCAGATCGGCCAGGCCATTGGCGATGGTGTGCCGCTGATCCGCGCCGCTTCGCTGCCTGACGCGGTGGCCCAGTGCCGAGCCGTTGCCCAAGCGGGCGATGTGGTGCTGTTGTCGCCTGCCTGCGCCAGTTTCGACATGTTCAAGAACTACGAAGACCGTGGTCACCAGTTCGTCCGCATCGTGGAGGAGCTGGCATGAACCTGAGGAACATCATCAAGCCGTATCCATCGCCGATCATCACCGGACGCGGCGTCGACCTCGACTTCCCGATGCTCGCCGGCTGCCTGACGCTGCTCGGCCTCGGGTTGATCATGATCGCCTCGGCGTCTACCGAGGTGGCCGCGGCCCAGTCCGGCAGCGCGCTGTACTACATGATCCGGCACCTGATCTACATCCTGCTGGGCCTGGGCGCGTGCATCGTGACCATGATGATCCCGATCGCCACCTGGCAGCGCCTGGGCTGGATGATGCTGATCGGCGCCTTCGGCCTGCTGGTGATGGTGATCGTCCCGGGCATCGGTCGTGAGGTGAACGGTTCGATGCGCTGGATCGGCTTCAGCTTCTTCAACGTCCAGCCTTCCGAGATCGCCAAGGTGTTCGTGGTGATCTATCTCGCCGGCTACCTGGTGCGGCGGCAGAAGGAAGTACGTGAAAGCTGGATGGGTTTCTTCAAGCCATTCATCGTGTTGTTGCCGATGGCCGGCCTGCTGCTGATGGAGCCCGACTTCGGCGCCACGGTAGTAATGATGGGTGCGGCTGCGGCGATGCTGTTCCTTGGGGGCGTCGGGTTGTTCCGCTTCTCCCTGATGGTGGTGCTGGCGGTGGCGGCGGTGGTGTTGCTGATCCAGATGCAGCCGTACCGGATGGCGCGCCTGACCAACTTCGCCGACCCCTGGGCCGACCAGTTCGGCGCCGGCTACCAGCTGTCCCAGGCGCTGATCGCCTTCGGCCGCGGTGAGTGGCTGGGCGTTGGCCTGGGCAACAGCGTACAGAAGCAGTTCTACCTGCCAGAGGCCCATACCGACTTCGTGTTCTCGGTGCTGGCCGAGGAACTGGGGGCGGTGGGCTCGCTATGCACCGTGGCGCTGTTCGGCTTCGTCTGTATCCGTGGCATGTACATCGGCTTGTGGGCCGAGAAGGCCCGGCAGTTCTTTGCCGCCTACGTCGCCTATGGCCTGTCGTTCCTGTGGATCGGCCAGTTCCTGATCAACATCGGGGTGAACGTCGGCCTCTTGCCGACCAAGGGCCTGACCCTGCCGTTCCTCAGTTATGGCGGCAGTTCCCTGGTGATCTGCTGTGCCTGCCTGGGCTTGTTGCTGCGTATCGAATGGGAGAGCAGGACCCACCTGGGCAGCGAAGAGATGGAGTTCAATGAAAGTGACTTTGCCGAGGAGCCGACCCATGGGCGCTAACGTGCTGATCATGGCCGGCGGCACCGGTGGCCACGTGTTCCCGGCGCTGGCTTGTGCCAGGGAGTTCCAGGCGCGCGGCTACAGCGTGCACTGGCTGGGCACCCCGCGGGGAATCGAGAACGACCTGGTGCCGGCTGCGGGCCTGCCCCTGCACCTGATCAACGTCACCGGGTTGCGTGGCAAGAGCAAGCTGTCGTTGCTCAAGGCGCCTTTCGTGCTGCTCAAGGCAGTGCTCCAGGCGCGGCGGATCATGCGCCAGCTCAAGCCGGTCTGCGTGCTGGGTTTTGGTGGTTATGTGACCGGGCCGGGTGGAGTGGCTGCCAAATTGTCCTCGGTGCCGGTCATCGTTCATGAGCAGAACGCGGTCGCCGGTACCGCCAATCGGCTGCTGGTGCCGTTGGCCGCCCGAGTCTGCGAAGCTTTCCCGGACACCTTCGGGGCCTCCGGTAGCCGCCGCACCACGGGCAATCCGGTACGCACCGAGCTGTTCCTCGAGGCACCGCGCGAGGCCCTGGCCGGACGCAAGGCACGTTTGCTGGTCCTGGGTGGAAGCCTGGGCGCAGAGCCGTTGAACAAGCTGCTGCCGGAAGCCCTGGCACAGGTCGCCCCCGAGCTGCGCCCGGAGGTGTTCCACCAGGCTGGCAAAAATCACGATGAGGTCACTGCAGAGCGTTACCGCGCCGCTGGCGTCGAGGCGCAGGTGCAGCCCTTCATCAAAGACATGGCCCAAGCCTATGGCTGGGCCGACCTGGTGGTTTGTCGCGCAGGTGCGCTGACCGTCAGCGAACTGGCTGCCGCCGGTCTGCCCTCGATGCTGGTGCCTTTGCCCCATGCGATCGACGACCACCAGACTCGCAACGCCGAATATTTGGCTCGTGAAGGCGCCGCCTTCCTGATGCCGCAAAGAACGACTGGTGCTGCGGACCTTGCCGCGCGCCTGACAGAGGTTTTGATGCAACCAGAACGACTCGACAACATGGCCCGTGCCGCACGCCGCCTGGCCAAACCCGAAGCGACCCAGGACGTGGTGAATATCTGCCTGGAGGTGGCCCATGGTTGAAAGCCAGAAAGCCATGCCGCAACCGGAAATGCGCCGCATCCGCCGCATCCACTTCGTCGGTATCGGCGGCGTGGGCATGTGCGGGATCGCCGAGGTGCTGCTGAACCTGGGGTACCAGGTATCCGGTTCCGACCTCAAGGCCTCGGCCGTTACCGAGCGCCTGGAGTCGTTCGGGGCGCAGATCTTCATCGGCCACCGTGCCGAGAACGCCGCCCATGCCGACGTGCTGGTGGTATCCAGCGCCGTGAACACTTCCAACCCGGAGGTCGCCACTGCCCTGGAGCGGCGCGTGCCGGTGGTACCGCGCGCGGAAATGCTCGCCGAGCTGATGCGCTATCGCCACGGCGTGGCCGTGGCCGGTACCCATGGCAAGACCACCACCACCAGCCTGCTGGCCTCGGTGTTCGCCGCTGGCGGCCTGGACCCGACCTTCGTCATCGGTGGCCGGCTCAATGCCGCGGGCACCAATGCGCAACTGGGTACCAGCCGCTACCTCATCGCCGAAGCCGATGAAAGCGACGCCAGCTTCCTGCACCTGCAACCGCTGGTGGCCGTGGTGACCAACATCGACGCCGACCACATGGCGACCTATGACGGTGACTTCAACAAGCTGAAGAAGACCTTCGTCGACTTCCTGCACAACCTGCCTTTCTACGGGCTGGCGGTGATGTGCCTGGACGATCCTGTGGTGCGCGAGATCCTGCCGCAGGTCAAGCGGCCGACCGTGACCTACGGTTTCAGCGAAGAAGCCGACGTACGCGCGATCAATGTTCGCCAGCAAGGCATGCAGACCTTCTTCACCGTGCTGCGTCGCGACCGCGAGCCACTGGATGTGTCGGTGAACATGCCGGGCAACCATAACGTGCTCAACTCGCTGGCGACGATCGCGATCGCCACCGACGAAGGCATCAGCGACGAAGCCATTGTCCAGGGCCTGTCGGGCTTCCAGGGCGTGGGCCGGCGCTTCCAGGTCTACGGCGAACTGCCGGTGGAAGGTGGCAACGTGATGCTGGTGGACGACTACGGGCATCACCCGACCGAGGTCGCCGCGGTGATCAAGGCCGTGCGTGGTGGCTGGCCGGAACGCCGCCTGGTGATGGTCTACCAGCCGCATCGCTACAGCCGCACCCGCGACCTGTACGACGATTTCGTACAGGTGCTGACCGACGCCAACGTATTGCTGCTGATGGAAGTCTATCCGGCCGGTGAAGAGCCGATTCCCGGAGCCGACAGCCGCCAGCTGTGCCACAGCATCCGCCAGCGTGGCCAACTGGACCCGATCTACATCGAACGCGGTGTCGACCTGGCGCCGCTGGTCAAGCCGCTGCTGCGTGCCGGCGACATCCTGTTGTGCCAGGGGGCCGGCGACATCGGCGGTCTGGCGCCCAAGCTGCTCAACAGTCCACTGTTCGCCGGAGCCGTGGCTGCTGGCAAGGGAGCGTCGAAATGACCGCTGCCTACGCCAAGCTGTTCTCCACCGTGCCTCCGGCCGACTTCGGTCGCGTGGCCGTGCTGTATGGCGGCAAGAGTGCCGAGCGTGAAGTGTCGCTGAAGTCCGGCAAGGCCGTGCTCGAAGCCCTGCAGGGCGGCGGTGTGGATGCCTTCGGCATCGACGTCGGCGATGACCTGCTGCAGCGCCTGTTGAGCGAGAAGATCGATCGCGCCTTCATCATCCTCCACGGTCGTGGCGGTGAAGACGGCAGCATGCAGGGCCTGCTGGAATGCCTGGGGATTCCCTACACCGGCAGCGGCATCCTCGCCTCGGCGCTGGCCATGGACAAGCTGCGGACCAAGCAGGTCTGGCACAGCCTGGGCATTCCGACGCCACGCCATGCGGTACTGAGCTCCGAAAGCGACTGTATTTGCGCGGCGGCGGAACTGGGCATGCCTTTGATCGTCAAACCGGCCCATGAAGGTTCCAGTATCGGTATGGCCAAGGTGACCACCAGCTCCGAGTTGATCGAGGCATGGAAGGCGGCCAGTACCTATGATTCGCAAGTGTTGGTCGAGCAATGGATCCAGGGTCCCGAGTTCACCATCGCGACCCTGCGCGGCCAGGTGTTGCCACCTATCGCCCTGGGCACTCCCCACACGTTCTACGACTACGACGCCAAGTACCTGGCTTCCGATACCCAATACCGGATCCCGTGCGGCCTCGATAGCGACAAAGAGCAGGAACTCATGGAACTCACGGCCAAGGCCTGTGAGGCGCTCGGTATCGCCGGTTGGGCGCGTGCCGATGTGATGCAGGATGCCCAGGGGCAGTTCTGGTTCCTGGAAGTGAACACCGCTCCAGGCATGACCGACCACAGTCTGGTGCCGATGGCCGCTCGTGCGGCCGGTCTGGATTTCCAGCAACTGGTGTTGGCCATCCTGGCAGCCAGTCTTGAGGCGCGAGGTTAAGTCCATGCAAGGCGCATCGCTTCGTCATCAGCAACCCGCACCCGGCCGCAAGCCGGTGCCGCGGGGTGCCAGCCGGATGGTGGCCAAAGAGCCGATGTCGGTGCGCCTGCCGAAAGCCAACTTCGGCTTCCTGAAAAGCCTGTTCTGGCCTGTGCTGCTGGTGGCATTGGGGTTCGGCACCTACGAAGGCGCCCAGCGTCTTTTGCCGTATGCCGACCGCCCGATCACCAAGATCGCGGTGCAGGGGGACTTGAGCTACATCAGCCAGCAGGCGGTGCAGCAGCGAATCGCGCCTTACGTCGCGGCGAGCTTTTTCACCATCGACCTGGCGAGCATGCGCACCGAACTGGAGCAGATGCCCTGGATCGCCCATGCCGAGGTACGCCGGGTGTGGCCGGACCAGGTGGTGATTCGCCTGGAAGAACAACTACCCGTGGCCCGCTGGGGCGACGAGGCGCTGTTGAACAACCAGGGCCAGGCCTTCACCCCGCGTGAACTGGCGAACTATGAGCACTTGCCGCAATTGTTCGGGCCGCAGCGGGCCCAGCAGCAAGTGATGCAGCAGTATCAGGTGTTGAGCCAGATGCTGCGGCCGCTGGGCTTCTCGATTGCCCGTCTGGAACTGCGCGAGCGTGGCAGCTGGTTCCTGACCACCGGTGCCGGCAGTGCCGGGCCGGGAATCGAGTTGCTGCTGGGTCGCGATCATCTGGTGGAAAAGATGCGCCGCTTCATTGCCATTTATGAAAAAACGCTGAAAGAACAGATCACGAACATCGCGCGCATCGATTTGCGCTACGCCAACGGCCTGGCCGTTGGCTGGCGCGATCCGGCGGCACCCACGACGGCGCAGCCCGCCGTCGCGAAGAATTAAGAAGAGGCAGGACCATGGCAAATGTGCAAAGCGGCAAAATGATCGTCGGCCTGGATATCGGCACCTCCAAGGTGGTGGCGCTGGTGGGCGAAGTCGCGGCCGATGGCTCGCTGGAAATCGTCGGTATCGGTACCCATCCGTCCCGCGGCCTGAAGAAGGGCGTGGTGGTGAACATCGAGTCCACCGTGCAGTCGATCCAGCGGGCAGTGGAAGAAGCGCAACTGATGGCGGGCTGCCGCATCCACTCGGCGTTCGTCGGCGTGGCGGGCAATCACATCCGCAGCCTGAACTCCCACGGTATTGTGGCGATCCGCGACCGCGAGGTCAGCTCGGCGGACCTGGAACGAGTCCTGGACGCGGCCCAGGCGGTAGCGATCCCGGCGGACCAGCGGGTCCTGCACACCCTGCCGCAGGACTACGTGATCGATAACCAGGAAGGCGTGCGCGAGCCCCTGGGCATGTCCGGCGTGCGCCTGGAAGCCAAGGTCCACGTGGTGACCTGCGCGGTCAACGCGGCGCAGAACATCGAGAAGTGCGTACGTCGCTGTGGCCTGGAAATCGACGACATCATCCTCGAGCAGTTGGCCTCTGCCTATGCGGTGCTCACCGACGACGAGAAGGAACTGGGCGTGTGCCTGGTGGATATCGGTGGCGGTACCACCGACATGGCGATCTTCACCGAAGGCGCGATTCGCCACACCGCGGTGATCCCGATCGCCGGCGACCAGGTGACCAACGACATCGCCATGGCCCTGCGGACTCCGACCCAGTACGCCGAAGAGATCAAGATCCGCTACGCCTGCGCCCTGGCCAAGCTGGCCGGTGCCGGCGAAACCATCAAGGTGCCGAGCGTCGGCGACCGTCCGCCGCGCGAGCTGTCGCGCCAGGCCCTGGCCGAGGTGGTCGAGCCGCGCTACGACGAGCTGTTCACCCTGATCCAGGCCGAGCTGCGCCGCAGCGGCTACGAAGACCTGATCCCGGCGGGCATCGTGCTCACCGGCGGCACCTCGAAGATGGAAGGCGCGGTGGAGCTGGCCGAGGAAATTTTCCACATGCCGGTCCGCCTGGGCGTGCCCCACAGTGTCAAGGGCCTGACCGACGTCGTGCGCAACCCGATCTATTCCACCGGTGTCGGCCTATTGCAGTACGGATTGCAGAAGCAGTCCGACGGCATCCAGTTCTCCGGCATCGGCAACCGCGACAGCTACAGCAGCGACGAGCCCAAGGCCGCCTTGCTCGATCGCATCAAGAGCTGGGTCCAGGGCAACTTCTGATACGCGGCTACAAGAACAGGTTTCAAGCGGTACGCAGTAAAGCAGCAGGCAACAAAGCAGTAGGCAGTAGGCGAAAAATTAGAGAATGAAAGGAGAGGGAAAATGTTCGAACTCGTAGACAACATCCCGCAAAGTCCGGTAATCAAGGTTATCGGCGTAGGCGGTGGCGGCGGCAACGCGGTCAATCACATGGTCAAGAGCAACATCGAAGGCGTCGAGTTCATCTGCGCCAACACCGATGCTCAGGCGCTGAAGAACATCGGCGCGCGGACCATCCTGCAACTGGGTACCGGTGTGACCAAGGGCCTGGGCGCGGGTGCCAATCCGGAAGTCGGTCGTCAGGCCGCCCTGGAAGACCGCGAACGTATCGCCGAAGTTCTGGCGGGCACCAACATGGTGTTCATCACCACTGGCATGGGCGGCGGTACCGGTACCGGTGCGGCGCCGATCATCGCCGAAGTGGCCAAGGAAATGGGCATCCTCACCGTTGCGGTGGTGACTCGTCCGTTCCCGTTCGAAGGCCGCAAGCGCATGCAGATCGCCGATGAAGGCATCCGCGCACTGAGCGAAAGCGTCGACTCGTTGATCACCATCCCCAACGAGAAGCTGCTGACCATCCTGGGCAAGGACGCCAGCCTGCTGTCCGCCTTCGCCAAGGCCGACGACGTGCTGGCCGGTGCCGTTCGCGGTATCTCCGACATCATCAAGCGTCCGGGCATGATCAACGTCGACTTCGCCGACGTTCGTACCGTGATGAGCGAAATGGGCATGGCGATGATGGGTACCGGCTGCGCCAGCGGTCCTAACCGTGCACGCGAAGCCACCGAGGCGGCGATCCGCAACCCGCTGCTCGAGGACGTCAACCTGGAAGGCGCTCGCGGCATCCTGGTGAATATCACCGCCGGTCCCGACTTGTCCCTGGGCGAGTACTCCGACGTGGGTAGCATCATCGAGGCCTTCGCTTCCGAGCACGCCATGGTCAAGGTCGGTACCGTTATCGATCCGGACATGCGTGACGAGTTGCACGTGACCGTAGTGGCCACCGGCCTGGGCGCGAAGATCGAGAAGCCTGTGAAGGTCATCGACAACACCGTTCAGACCTCCATGTCGTCCGCGCAGTCGCAAGCGCCAGCCCCTGCTCGCCAGGAGCTGCCGTCGGTGAACTACCGCGACCTGGATCGTCCGACCGTCATGCGTAATCAGGCGCAATCGAACGCGGCGACCGCAGCGAAGTTGAATCCGCAAGATGATCTGGACTATCTGGACATCCCGGCATTCCTGCGTCGTCAGGCCGATTGATGGAATGCATCAGGGGTATTAGGGTGATTGGTGTTCAGCAAAGGCGTGGTCTGCTATTATCGCCAGCCTTTGTTGATACCAGTTCGCAATTTGCGCTGAAGCGGCCCAAGCCATGATTAAACAACGCACCCTGAAGAATATTATCCGTGCCACAGGTGTAGGCCTGCATTCCGGGGAGAAGGTATACCTGACCCTCAAGCCTGCGCCCGTCGACACCGGCATTGTGTTTTGTCGTGCCGACCTGGACCCTGTGGTGCAGATTCCTGCTCGCGCGGAAAACGTTGGCGAAACCACCATGTCGACCACTCTGGTCAATGGTGACGTCAAAGTGGACACGGTGGAGCACTTGCTCTCGGCCATGGCTGGCCTGGGCATCGATAACGCCTACGTCGAGCTCTCCGCGTCCGAAGTCCCGATCATGGACGGTAGCGCCGGACCCTTCGTATTCCTGATTCAATCTGCTGGCCTCGAAGAACAGGACGCAGCTAAAAAGTTCATCCGCATCCTTCGTGAAGTGACAGTGGAAGACGGCGACAAGCGCGCCACCTTCGTGCCTTTCGATGGTTTTAAAGTGAGCTTCGAGATCGATTTCGATCACCCGGTTTTCCGTGACCGCACCCAGAGTGCAAGTGTGGACTTCTCCAGTACTTCGTTCGTAAAAGAAGTCAGTCGCGCCCGTACCTTTGGTTTCATGAGTGACATCGAGTACCTGCGCAAGCACAACCTCGCACTCGGCGGCAGCGTGGAAAACGCCATTGTGGTCGATTCGGATGGCGTGCTGAATGAAGACGGTCTTCGTTACGAAGACGAATTCGTCAAGCACAAGATCCTGGATGCAATTGGTGACCTCTACCTGCTGGGCAACAGCCTGATAGGTGAGTTCAAAGGCTTCAAGTCGGGCCACGCCCTGAACAACCAGCTCCTGCGCAAGTTGATTGAGCAGAAGGATGCTTGGGAAGTGGTGACCTTCGAAGATGCCAGCACTGCACCGATCTCTTACATGCGTCCAGTCGCGGCCGTGTAAGTAATACTCTCTTTCCTTTTGTTTTGAAGGCCATCCCCCCGGATGGCCTTTTTTTATGCCCGCGATATTTCAGGCGCTGCGCCTGGAGTGGCCCTGGGACATATTGGAGACCACGCGGTTGCGGCCGCTGGACTTGGCCTGGTACAGGGCCTTGTCGGCGTTGCCTATCCAGTCTTCCTGATGGGTGTCGGCATCGCCTGACCAGGTATTGATGCCGATGCTCACAGTCAAGGGCACGGCGTGCTCGGCCACGGCCGGCAGCGCCTCGATGCTGGAACGGATCTTCTCGGCCATGAGCGACGCCCCGGCGCTATCGGTCCCGGGCAGGACCACCGTGAATTCCTCGCCGCCATAACGTGCCGCCAGATCCGTCGGGCGGCCCATGCAGGCGGCGATGTTCTGGGCCACCAGGCGCAAGGCGTCATCCCCCAGCGGGTGGCCGAAATGATCGTTGAAGGACTTGAAGTGATCGACATCGATCATCAGCAGCGACAATGGCTGGAGCGAGCGCTGAGCCCGGGCCCATTCGTTTTTCAGGGCCAGGTCCAGGCAGCGGCGATTGGCCAGGCCAGTGAGGGGATCGATGGTGGCCAGGCGCAACAGCTCCTGTTCGGCGCGGTGGCGCCCCCGCAGTTCGCGACACAGCAGGCAGGTCAGCCATAGCAGGGCAATGCACAGCACTCCCGTGGCACCGCTGACCAGCAGCGCGGTACGGCGCCAGGAGCTGAAGACCTCATCGATGGACAGCGCGACAATCACGATCAGCGGCAGGTCGCCCACTTGGGAAAAGGTATACAGCCGGTGTGTCTGATCCACGCTGGACACCCCGCTGAAGCTGCCATTGCCTTCGTGCAGGATGCGTACGAAGTTGGGACGATTGCTGAAACTCTTGCCGATCAGGTCGTCGGCCAGGGGCGGTTGCTGGGCGAGCAGAAAGCCATCGCGGCTGATCAGGTTGATCGTGCCGTTGCGGCCGATGTCCAGATTCTTGAACAGCTCATTGAAGTAGCTCAGGCGCATGGCCGCTTCGGCTACACCGATGAACTCGCCATTCTCGTTGCTCAGTCGACGACTGAAGCTGATCCGCCAGTCATGCTCGACGGTGCGGGCGCGGAACGGAGGGCTGATCTTCATCCCCAGGTCCGGATTGTCGATATGCGGACGAAAGTACTCGCGATCGGCGAAATTGCCTTTGCGAGGCACGACCGAAGCCGAGTCGGCAAGCACATCGCCGTGCTTGTCCAGCAACAGGATATCGCCCTTGTACGGCGCGGCGGTGGCCCGGTCGAAGAGCGCCAGATGACGAATGGGCGCCGAAACGTTCTTCAGATCATTGCGTTGCGCTGCACTGATCAGCCCCTCGAGGGACAGGTCGTAGAGTTCGACGTTGCGCAATACGTCGGCGTCGATCAGTTGCACGATATTGTTGGCGGCACGGGTGGCGGCCTGTTCGGCAGCACCGTGTTCACGGATCAAAAGGGAGGTGACGATACCGAGAATGGCCACAACGGTCAGTGAACTGATCAGGATCAGCAGACGTTCAGGATTTGACGCGATTTTCCCTGTGCGGGGTGTCGCACTGCTCACGCTCATGATTTTGACTTCTGCTACGTCGACGGATTTAAGTCTAGTGTGGACGTGGGCTAAAGAAATCGGTCACGTCTGCGCGCTATATAAATCCCGACTGAATAAAAGGCCAGCAAAACCTCCTGGCCTTCTATTTATAGCGTCTTAGAACACATTGATCGGGTAGTCGACGATCACGCGGTATTCGTCGGTGTCGTTATCCACGGCGCCGTAGCCATTGCCGCCCCGGTTGGTTGCCCATTGCAGGCGCACCGCCAAGTCCTTGGCCTTGCCACCTTGCACCACATACTTGAGATCCAGGTCACGTTCCCAGTGCTTGGCATTCTTGCCATCGGCGCTGTACCAGTTGGCATAACCACGGCTGTCCGGGTTGACCTTGGTCAGGTCCAGCTCGCCGCGCGAATAGGACAGCGCCGAGGTCAGGCCGGGCAGGCCGATGCCGGCGAAGTCATAGGCGTACTTGAGCTTCCACGAGCGCTCGTTGGGGCCGTTGAAGTCCGAGTACTGCTGAGAGTTGTCCAGGTAGATGCTGTCACCCTGGGTAATGTAGTCGAACGGTGTATTGCCGTTGACCCGCTGGTAGGCGGCGGTGACGCTGTGGCTGCCTACGCCGACGGTGAAGTGCAGGCTGTAGGTGTTGTTGTCGATGTTGCCCAGCAGCGCCTTGCCGGTGTCCTGGGTGTGGTAGTAGTGCAGGCCCGGGTTGAGGCTGACCAGGTCGTTGACCGCGTAGGTGTAGTCCAGGTCGTAGTAGTACTGGTTCCAGATGTCCTTGAGCTCGGAAGCATAGAGGCTGCTGGTCAGCCCCGGCACGCCGCTCCAGGCCACCCCGGCCCAGTTCAGGTGGCGGCTTTCATCATTGCTGGGCAAGGTGCCGTAGGCGGTGCCGATGCGCTTGTGACCGCTCTGGTTGTAGAGCTTGGTGAAGCTGGCCTGGCCGCCTTCGATCAACCAGCCGTCGAAGCTGTGGTTGGTCAGGCTCACGCCACGGAAGGTCTGCGGCAGCATGCGGCTCATGCCACCGGCGATCACCGGGTTGTTGAGGAACAGGTCACCGGCTTTCAGTTCGGTGTCGAAGGCGCGCATCTTCAGGGCCGCGCCAGCGGTGGAGAAGGAGCCCGGGGCCTTGCCGCCGTCCTTGCCGCTACGGCTGATCGGCAGGATGCTCGAGCCATCGGTGCCGCCACCGCCATCGAGCTTGAGGCCGAGCATGGCATTGGCATCCACGCCGAAACCGACGGTGCCTTCTGTATAACCGGACTGGAAAACCCCAAGGAAGCCTTGGCCCCACTCGATATTGTCATCGTTGTGCTGCTGGCGGTTACGGTGCATGTAGTAGTTGCGAGCGTTGAGCTTGAGGCTCGAGCCGGCGACGAAACCTTCGGTCGCGCTGTCCTCGGCGGCTTGTCCAAGGCTTGGGATAGTTGCAGCGATTGCAATGAATAGCGGGCTGACCTTCAGTGAAGTCCTAAACAACGTATTGCTCCTTTGGTGGGTGAAGATGATTTTTTATTTTGAATTCGGTGCGTTCTTGTTCTGTAGATGACGAACGTGCCGCGGGTTTCTCCACGACAAAAAAAAGCCGCTGGATTCAGCGGCTTTAAGACAACTTACTCCGGTGTAGAGCGCAGAGAAGTTATCGAGGGAAACGAGTCGGTGGCTTGGATCAACTGTCCTTTCGGGCATCAGGCTTGCTGTGCTCGGCAGTGATCTTCTGGGCTTGCTGACTGTTCTGCTGCTGGGCCGCCTGGGCGATCTGTGCTTGTTCGAACGCGGCGGCGCGTGCGGCATTGCGTGCGATGAAAGCCTGGGATTCTTCGGCCATGGCGGCTGGCGCCACGAACAGGGAAGACAAGACGAACGCGCTGGCAATACCCATGCTGTTGGACATTTCTGAAGACCTTCTTGCAGTGCAAGTTCAATTCGGTACGACAAAAATATAACCACGATGAGGCTGGAAAAAGAGCCGAACAGGATAAGGACTGTTACCAAAAAAACAACAGTCAAGAGCGCGATGGTTGCAGGATTTTACTGCCTCTTGTCCCAGGTCAGGGGTCGTGGTGGTTTCAGCGGGGCAGGTAGAGACCGAAGGTATTGATGCCCTGGACGCTGTGCACGAAGACGTCGCCGCCATGCATAAGGGCGATGGCCTTGACGATGGCCAGGCCCAATCCATGGTTGGCGCCACTGTTGCTGCGCGAGGCATCCACTCGATAGAAACGCTCGAACAAGCGTGGCAGGTGCTCGCTGGCGATACCCTGTCCCGGGTTGCTGACGGCGATCGCCACTTGCCGTTCCTGAACCTCGATCCGGACCCGGATCACTTCGCCGGCGGCGGTGTGCTGCACGGCGTTGCTCAGCAGGTTGATCAGCGCCCGGCGCAGGTGGGCGATCTCGATGCGGACCTGGGCGTCGCCTTCCACCTCGACCCTGACCTGGGCGTCTTCGAGGATGAAGTCCAGGTAGTCCAGGGTGGTTGCCACCTCGGTGGCCAGGGAAGCGCTGGTGAGCTTGGTGGCCTTGCTGCCCTGGTCGGCGCTGGCCAGGAACAGCATGTCGTTGACGATCGAGCGCAAGCGCTCCAGTTCTTCGAGGTTGGATTGCAGCACTTCGAAGTAGTGTTCCGCCGAGCGTCCCCGGGTCAGGGCCACCTGGGTCTGGCCGATCAGGTTGGTCAATGGCGAGCGCAGCTCATGGGCCACATCGGCGTTGAACGACTCCAGGCGCGAGTAGGCCACCTCGACCCGCTCCAGGGTGGAGTTGAACGAGTTGACGAACTGGCTCAGTTCCGGCGGCAGCGGTGACAGCTGCAAGCGCCCGCAGAGCCGTGGCGGCGCCAGGCGCTGGGCCTCCTGGGACAGCTTGATCAGTGGCTTGAGGCCGATCCGCGCCACCCAGTAGCCCAGGGCCGAGGCCAGCAGCACGCCGACGATGGCCAGGCCGATCAGGGCCATCAACAGGTGGTGCTGGGTCTGGTGGAAGGTATCGGTATCGATGGCGATCAAAAAGCGCAGGGGCGGGCGCTGTTCCTTGGCAGGCAGTTGGCTGACCAGCACCCGCAACGGATAGGGATGTTCCTCCAGGGTCAGGTCGCGCATGCCCAGCGGGCCTTGGGCGAAGGCGCGGATCCGTGCATCGGGGTTGCCGTATTCATAGCCCGGGTCGCCACTGATGGCCCAGAAGCGGATGCGCTTGTCTTCCTCGCTGAGCAGCTTGAGCTTGGCGTTGATCTTGGCCCAGTGCTCCGGGTTCCCGTAGCGCGTCAGGGCCGACTCCAGCACGCTGTAGCGCGCATCCAGCTCGGCTTCCGGCAGCAGGCCCAGGCCCTTGTCCACCTGTTGATAGAGCGCCCCGCCGATCAGCAGGAAGATCAGCAGCGCCACCAGGGTGAACAGCCCGCTCAGGCGCAGGGCGATGGAATTACTCGGCACTGCGGTTCTCCAGCACATAGCCCATGCCGCGGATGGTATGCAGCAGCTTGTGTTCGAAAGGCCCGTCGAGCTTGGCCCGCAAGCGCTTGATCGCCACCTCCACGACGTTGGCGTCGCTGTCGAAATTGATATCCCAGACCATCTCGGCAATCGCGGTCTTGGACAGGATCTCGCCCTGGCGCCGGGCCAGCACGCTGAGCAGCGAGAACTCCTTGGCGGTCAGGTCCAGGCGGGTGCCGGCGCGGCTGGCCTTTCGGCTGATGAGGTCGATCCACAGGTCGGCGATGCCGATCTGCACCGGTTCGTGGCCGCCGCTGCGTCGGGTCAGGGCCTGCAGCCGGGCCACCAGTTCGAGGAAGGAGAACGGCTTGCCCAGGTAGTCGTCGGCGCCATCGCGCAGGCCCCTGATCCGGTCTTCCACCCTTTCGCGGGCGGTGAGCATGATCACCGGGGTCTGCTTGCGCGCGCGCAGGGCCCGCAGCACGCCGAAGCCATCCAGGCCCGGCAGCATCACGTCGAGCACTATCACTGCGTAGTCGCTTTCCAGCGCCAGGTGCAGGCCCTCGATGCCATCGCGGGCCAGGTCCACGGTGTAGCCTTGCTCGGTCAACCCGCGATGCAGGTAGTCCGCGGTTTTTTCTTCGTCTTCGATGATCAGGACGCGCATGACCCGCCTCAGGTATTGGTTGCTGGCGCCAGGGCCGGTCGTGGCCGGTGGAACAGCCGCTCGAGCCACAAGTATATGACCGGGGTAGTGAACAGCGTCAGCGCCTGGCTCACCAGCAGGCCGCCGACCACGGCGATGCCCAGGGGCTGGCGCAACTCCGCGCCGGTGCCGTAGCCGAGCATCAGTGGCAGGGCGCCGAGCAGGGCGGCCAGGGTGGTCATGATGATCGGCCGGAAGCGCGTGACGCAGGCCTGGTGGATCGCCTCATGCGCAGGCAAGCCGCCATGGCGCTGGGCTTCCAGGGCGAAGTCGATCATCAGGATGCCGTTCTTCTTGACGATGCCGATCAGCAGCACCAGGCCGATCAGCGCCATGATCGAGAAGTCCTGGCCACACAGCCAGAGCATCAGCAGGGCGCCCAGGCCCGCCGAGGGCAGGGTGGAGATGATGGTCAAAGGATGCACGAAGCTCTCGTACAACACCCCGAGGATGATGTAGACCGCCACCAGCGCCGCCAGGATCAGGTACGGCTGGCTGGCCAGGGAGCTCTGGAACGCCTGGGCCGCACCCTGGAAGTTGCCGCTGATGGCTGCCGGCATGCCGATCTCGCGCTTGGCCTGGTCGAGCAGGATCACCGCATCG
Source organism: Pseudomonas sp. B6(2017) (assembly GCF_002112765.1). Lineage (NCBI taxonomy): Bacteria > Pseudomonadati > Pseudomonadota > Gammaproteobacteria > Pseudomonadales > Pseudomonadaceae > Pseudomonas > Pseudomonas sp. B6(2017). The sequence goes on from NZ_NEIQ01000002.1 coordinate 165,502, forward strand.
CCCAAGGCCACGCCGGGAGCAAGGTTGAACGACAGGTTGGCCGCCGGGAACATGCCGTCGTGGGCGATCGACAGCGGGCCCACGGTGGGCGCATCGAAGCGCGCCAGGGCGGAAAGCGGGACCATCTGCCCGGTCAGGGGCGAGCGCAGGTAGAAGTAGTCGAGGCTCTCGGCCTTGCCGCGTTGTTGGGTATCGAGCTCCAGGATCACGTTGTACTGGTTGACCTGGGTCTGGAACTCATTGATCTGGCGCTGGCCGAAGGCGTCGTACAACGCCTCGTCGACATCGCTGGCGGTCAGGCCGAAGCGAGCGGCGGCGACCCGGTCGATATCGATGTGGGTAATGCTGCCGCCCAGTTGCAGGTCGTTGGAGATATCGCGGAACGCCGGGTTGCCGCGCAGTTTCTCGGTCAGGCGCTGGGTCCAGGTGGCCAGGGTCGCACCGTCGTTGCTCTTGAGCACGTACTGGTATTGGGCACGGCTGGGGCCCGAGCTGAGGTTGATGTCCTGGCCGGCCCGCAGGTAGAGGGTGATGCCCGGCACCTTCATCAATTGCGGGCGGATGCGATCGATGAAGGCGCTGGCGGAGACGTCCCGCTCGCCGCGTTTTTTCAGCGAGATCCAGAAGCGGCCGTTGGCGATGGTCTGGTTGCTGCCGGACACCCCCACCGAATGGGAGAACGCCTGCACCGCCGGGTCGGCGGCGACGATCTCGGCCAGGGCCTGGTGCTTCTTCACCATGTCCGGATAGGAGATATCCGCCGCGGCCTCGGTGGTGCCGAGGACGAAACCGGTGTCCTGCACCGGGAAGAAGCCCTTGGGAATCAGGATGTAGCCGGCGATGGCCATGCCCAGGGTCAGGGCGAAGATGCCCAGCATCAGCTTCTGGTGCGCCAGGGCCCGGCGCAGGCCGCGCTCGTACAGGGCCAGCAGGCGCTCGCCGAAACCCGGCTTGCCATGGGGCTGATGCACCGGGGCCCGCATGAACAGCGCGGCCAGGGTCGGCGCCAGGGTCAGCGAGACCACCACCGAGATCATGATGGTCGAGGTGGCGGTCAGGGCGAACTCCTTGAACAGCCGGCCTACCACGCCGCCCATGAACAGCAGCGGAATGAACGCCGCCACCAGGGAGAAGCTGATGGACACCACGGTGAAGCCGATTTCCCCGGCGCCCTTGATGGCCGCTTCGCGCATGCCATCGCCGGCCTCCAGGTGCCGGTGGATGTTCTCCACCACCACGATGGCATCGTCCACCACGAACCCCACGGCGATGACGATGGCCACCAGGGTCAGATTGTTCAGGCTGAAGCCCATCACGTACATCAGCGCGCAACTGGCGGTCAGCGACACCCCCAGCACCGCCGAGACGATCAGGGTCGCCGACCACTGGCGCAGGAACAGCGCCATCACCGCCACCACCAGCAGCACCGCGATCAGCAGGGTGATCTCCACTTCATGCAGCGAAGCGCGGATGGTCTGGGTGCGGTCCACCAGCACCTTGACCTGCACCGAGGCCGGCAGCATCGCCTCCAGGCCCGGCAGGGCGGCCTGGATCCGGTCCACGGTCTCGACGATGTTGGCGCCCGGCTGGCGCGAGATCACCAGGTTGACCCCGGGCTGGTCGCCGGACCAGGCCTGGACATAGGCGTCTTCCGGGCCATCCACCACCCGGGCCACGTCCTGCAGGCGCACTGGCGCGCCGTTCTTGTAGGACACGATCAACTGGCCGTACTCCTCGGGATGGAACAGCTGGTCGTTGGTGGACAGGGTGGAGATGCTCGAGGCGCCGTACAGTGCGCCCTTGGCCAGGTTGAGGCTGGTCTGCTGGATTGCCAGGCGGATGTCGGCCAGGGTCAGGCCGATGGCCGCCAGCTTGTCCGCCGAGGCCTGGACCCGGATGGCCGGGCGCTGCTGGCCGGTGATGTTGATCTGGCCGACCCCGTCGATCTGGCTGAGTTGCCGGGCCAGCAGGGTCTCGGCGTAGTCGCTCAGTTCGGTCCCGGGCATCTGCGTGGAGCTGATGCTGAGTATCAGCACCGGGCTGTCCGCCGGGTTGACCTTCTTCCAGGTAGGTAGCGTGGGCATGTCCTTGGGCAGCTTGCCGGCAGCGGTGTTGATCGCCGCCTGCACTTCCTGGGCGGCGGTGTCGATGCTCTTGTCCAGGGTGAATTGCAAGGTCAGCAGGCTGGTACCCAGGGCGCTGCTGGAGGTCATCTGGGTCATGCCGGGGATGGCGCTGAATTGCACTTCCAGGGGCGTGGCCACCGAGGAGGCCATGGTGTCCGGGCTGGCCCCGGGCAAGGCCGCCGAGACCTGGATGGTGGGGAACTCGGCCTCCGGCAGTGGTGCCACCGGCAGGCGCGGGAAGGCGATCAGCCCCAGCAGCACCAGGGCGAAGGTCAACAGGACGGTGGCCACTGGATGGTCGACGCACCAGGCGGAAATCGAGCCATGGCCTTTCATGGCCTGGACTCCTGGGCCTGGGCCACCTGCGGCGGATCGCCCACCACCTGGACCAGCGCGCCGGGCTTGAGCCGCGACTGGCCGTCGCTGACCAGCACATCGCCGGCCTGGACCCCGGAAATGATATTCAGGTTGCTGTCCTGATACAGCACCTGCACCGGCACCGCTTCCACCTTGTCGCCCTTGAGCCGGTACACGAAGCGCTGGTCCAGGCCGCGCTGGACCACGGTCGGCGGTACGGTCAGCGCGCCCTGGTCCAGGGCGGTCTGGATCTTCACCGTCACCAGTTGCCCGGGCCAGAGGGCCTGGCGAGCATTGGCGAACTCGGCCTTGGCGCGCAGGGTGCCGGTATCGCTGTTGATCTGGTTGTCGATCAGGGTCATGTGGCCGTTGCCCAGCAGCGCCCCGGGGTGGTCGCCGTCGGCCCCCAGGTAGGCCTCGACCGCCGCTGGATCCTGGGCCTGCACCAGGCCTTGCAGGGTGGGCAGCATCTGCTGGGGCAGGGAAAACTCCACGGCGATGGGGTCGATCTGGGTCACCGAGAACAGGCCCTGGCTGTCGGTCATGCGCAGGAAGTTGCCTTCATCCACGGTACGAATACCCACTCGCCCAGTAACTGGAGAGCGGATCTGGGTGTAGGAGAGCTGTACCAGGGCGGCATCGATGGCCGCCTGGTTGCCCTGGACCGTGGCGTTGAGTTGGTTGACCAGGGCCAGTTGCTGGTCGTAGGTCTGCTTGGAAACCCCGTCATCCACCGACAGCAGCTTGTAGCGCTTGAGGTTGACCTGGGCCACCTGGAGCTGCGCCTGGTTCTGCGCCAGTTGGGCCCGGGCCTGGTCCAGGGCGGCACGGATCGCCCGGTCGTCGATGGTGGCCAGCAGGTCGCCGGCCTTGACCAGTTGCCCCTCCTTGACCAGCAACCGGGTGAGGATGCCATCCACCTGGGGCCGGATGACCACGCTGTGCAGCGACAGCACCGTGCCGATGCCGCTGGTATAGCGCGGCAGGTCCTGGCGGAGCACTTCCACCACCCGCACCGGAATCGCCGTGGGGGTGGCCGACCTGGCGCTCGTCGGCCGGTACAGGAGCCACGCCCCAATGGCGACGAGGACCACGAGCAGGGCGGCGGTGACGGCGGTTTTCTTGGCGATGGACATGGAGAGAGGCGCCGGGGGGGCAGTGATGTCGGAAGGATGGCCAGGATCTGTGGACAGTTATATTCCGGCGAGCGGGTCAGCAGCGTGACGGCCAGCTGTCAGCGCTGTCAGAAAAGTCCTCGATGGGCGCTGTCGCCACGCTCAAAGTCCTGGGCCCTGCAGGTATACTGCCGCTCCCCGTGGTCCGTTCCTGGTCCCGGGTGTCCTATCTCCCCGGAGTTTCCATGACATCCCCCGTACAGCCCGATATCAATGCGGTTTCGCACACCGAGCCTGTGGCTGAGTCGGTCGCCAGCGACAGCGACGGCAAGGCCGCGATCCCGGCGTTCAAGTTTCCTTTCAAGCCTGCGCAATTCCTGGCGGCCAAAAACGCGAGCCAGCCCAGCTATCGCAACGGTGCCGGCGACTACCACGCCAAGACCCCCGGTGTAGCGCCTCCGGGCACTCGACGCTCCATGGGCAAACGCTGAGATCGCCGACATTCGCGGATAAAGCAGCCATTTACGCTTTTCAAGCACGATGATGGCTAATTGCTTTAAAACTGAGCTGGATCAGTGTTTGTGCTTTCAGTGCGCTTAGAGTCAGCAGCCCTGCTGACTCCACCCAACAATTACGAGCGCGCTATCCATGAAGATCAACCTTCCGGTTACTGGGCGAAACGTGGACTTTGCCCCTGATGCGAACATCCTCTCGACCACCGATCTGACCAGCGCGATCACCTACGCCAACCCTGATTTCATCAATATCAGTGGTTACAGCCGTGAGGAATTGTTGGGCTCTCCCCATAACCTGTTGCGTCATCCGGACATGCCGAAGGCGGCGTTCGCCCATATGTGGGGGACCCTCAAGCGCGGCCGTTCGTGGATGGGCATGGTGAAGAACCGCTGCAAGAATGGCGATCACTATTGGGTCAGCGCCTACGTCACCCCCGTGACCCGCGACGGCCAGGCGGTGGAATACCAATCGGTGCGGACCAAGCCCAGCCCGCAACAGGTGCAGGCCGCCGAGCGAGCCTATGGCCGCCTGAACGACCCGGGGCCGTCCTGGTGGAACCTGCTGCCGGTAATGAGCCTGCGCTTGCGCCTCTGGGCCTGGATCAGCGCCAGTTTCATCGGCACCTTCGGCATCTCGGTGTGGCTGTTGCCCCAGTCATGGATGTACCAGGGCGCGGCGGTGGCCCTGGGATGCTGCCTGGGTTCGTTGGGTGTCGGCTGGCAGTTGCGGCCACTGGGGCGCCTGAACCAACGGGCCCGGCAGATCGGCGACAACCCTTTGAGCCAGGGCATCTATACCGGGCGGATGGACGAGTTCGGGCGTATCGAGTTCGCCCTGCAGATGCTCGAGGCCCAGGTCGGCGCGGTGGTGGGGCGTATCGGCGACGCTTCCCAGCGCCTGGCCGGGCATGCGTCCGAGCTGGTGGAACACTTGCATTGCAGCCACAACAGCACCCTGGAGCAGCAGGCGGAAACCGATCAGGTAGCGGCGGCCATCAACCAGATGGCGGCCAGCGTGGCCGAGGTGGCCACCCATGCCCAGCAGGCTTCGGTGGCGGCCGACCAGGCGGAGAGCGAAACCCGCGAGGGCCACCTGTTGGTGGGGGAAAGCCGCAGCGCGGTGCTGCGCCTGGCCAACGAGCTGGAGCGAGCCACTGAAGTCATCCATCAGTTGGAAAGCCACAGCATCGACATTTCCGGGGTGCTGGAGGTGATCCGCAGCATCGCCGAGCAGACCAACCTGCTGGCCCTGAATGCAGCGATCGAGGCGGCGCGCGCCGGGGAGCAGGGCCGCGGTTTCGCCGTGGTGGCCGACGAGGTGCGCGGGTTGGCCCAGCGGACCCAGGATTCCACCAATGAGATCCAGCGCATGATCAGCACCCTGCAAAACGGTGCGCGCAATGCCGTCGAGGCCATGCAGCACAGCAGCCAGCATGTGGAAAGCAGCGTCGACCAGGCCCAGCGTGCGGCGGTGGCCCTGGACGGCATCAGCCAGCGGGTCAACCAGATCACCGAGATGAGCTTGCAGATCGCCGCGGCAGTGGAAGAGCAGAGCGCGGTGAGCGAGGACATCAACCGCAATATCATCGGCATTCGCAATGCCTGCGAGGCGACCGTCCATGCCGGCCAGCTCAGCCATGTGAACTCCGGCGACGTGGCCGGCCTGGCAGGGGATCTGCGCCAACTGGCCCTGGAGTTCTGGCACAAGCGCGCCTGAGCCGCGTCTCGCTGCCGCCAGGCGCGGGACTCAGGCGGCCCGCAGCGGGATGAAGGCGTAGTCCAGGGGCGTATCGCTTACCACCTGGGCGCCACTGGCCGCGACCTCGGCGGCGACTTGTTCGTTGGACAGGTGGAAGCGCCAGGCTTGTTCCGGCGCTGTGAGCGGGTTGGCCTGGAGCTGGTCGATGGCCTGGGCCAGGGTGCCCATGTCCGGCAGGTAGGCGGTAAAGCCGTCACCCTTGAGCGCCGTGGTGCGGATGCCCAGTCGGGCGCAGATGGCTTGCTTGGCCTGGATGTCATCCCGGTCGGCCTGGCGCGAGCGCTGGACCAGTTCGGCCAGTTGCTCATCCACCAATTGTCCGCCGAGGATCAATTGCGGGCCCTGTTCCCAGGATTCCGGCGGGCACTCCTTGGCCGTGGGAACCAGAGGAATGTGCGGATTGATCTCCATGGGGTAGATGCGGCACACCAACGGCCGGCGCTCATAGATGCGGCACAGCTGGTCTTCGTCAAGATTCCGGCAGGGGCCGACGTTATAGGCGGCGAAGGTGATCGCCACATAGGCATCGGTACTGCCGCTGGGCACCCGGCAGGAACGGCGCTGGGCATGTTCGCGTTGCTGTGTCGGCAAACCCAGGCCATTGCCGAGAAAGGCCTCCACCAGCACGATCACCTGGCCGCCATCGGCCGCCCAGGCCCGGGCTTCGGCGAGAGTCAGGGGTACATGGTGGTCGTGGCAGCACTTGCCACAGCCTACGCAGGAAAACCGAGTGTTCATGGCATGAGCAACCAAAGCGGATCGAAAGGGCGCGTCGTCTTTCTGTTGTTCGACGCTGCGAATGGCCCTGGCGAAGCAAGTTATGCGCCAGTCAACGGCTCTTGAGCGCTGGGCCAATGCTGTCCCACTCGCTGACCACCGCCTTGCGGCTTGGCCGGTGGTACAGGCACAGCTCGATGCCGTTGCGGCCCTGCATGTGCTTCTGTGGATACTGGCCCTGGAGCAACAGGGCGCTATAGCCGACCCGGTCGTCGAACTGGGTGGCGGGGCCCAGCGGTTTGGCGTCTTTCAGGCCGCTGGCCTGGACGCAGGCGCGCTGCATGGCCTGCTCCAGTTCGGCCCAGGCCTGGTCGCTGGAAGCGTGGGCCGGGCCAGAGACGGCGACGAGACAGAGCAGGACCAGGGTCTTGTGGTTCATGGAGCGCGATCTCAAGGCGTGATACCCAGATGGACCCTGGCGACGGCCTGTGGTTCGCTGCTGTCGCAGGCTGCGCTCGGCGACAGGAGGGAAGGGCGAAGGTCTTGCGGGTCTGGTCGCGGCTTCGCAGGCTCAGCAGTGGCTAGAGGCCGTGCGTGTCGGCGCAAGTTTGCCTATGGCTCCAGCTCGCGGCGGACCACTTGCATGCCGGCGCTGTCGTACAGGCGGCGGGCGCGCAGGTTGTCTTCCAGCACCTTGAGGTCGAGCCGCTCTTCCCGGCGTTCGGCGAACGTCACGAACACCTGTTGCAAAAGGGCCCGGCCCAGGCCTCGGCCGCGTGCGTCGGCATGCACCACCAGGTCCTTGAGGTAGGCGCTGGTCCAGCACTGGGCCACGCCTATGACCCGGCCGGCCTCCTGGAGCACCAGGCAGAGTTCAGGATCGTATTCGGCATCGGTCTCGAAAGCCTCGCGCCAGATATCGAGGTCCGGGACGCGGCCGCCGCCGTCCAGGTAACCCAGCTGCATCAAATGATGCACCTCTGGTGCGAGATCCGGGCTGTAGTGGCTCAGGCTGACCCCGGCCGGCCATCGAGGGGCGAGCTGCGGGCCGCTCAGGTCGCGGCGCATCAACAGGCAATAGCGTTCTTCCACGGTTCAGGCTCCGTGGGCGGCGATGGCCTTGGCCGCATCGATCAGGCAGCGAGTCAGCTCCGGCGAGGAGAACTTGGTCAGCACCGCATTGGCCCCGGCCTGGCGCGCCTTCTCGCTGTTCATCGCGCTGTCCAGGGAGGTATGCAGAAGCACATACAGGTGGGCGAAGTCCGGGGTCTCGCGCAGGGTCCGAGTCAGGGCATAGCCGTCCATCTCGGACATTTCGATGTCCGAGACGATCAGGTTGATTTCGTTGGCCGTGCCTTGCAGCTCCAGCAGGCAGTCGATGGCTTCCTTGGCGCTGCGGGCGGTGTGGCATTGCAGGCCGAGGTTGCGCAGGGTGTGCACCGATTGCTGCAGCGCCACCTGGCTGTCGTCCACCACCAGGATGCGCGCGTTGCCCAGGGCATCGGCGTCTTCCATGCTCAATTCGGTGGGGGCCATCTCGATCTGGGCCGGGGCGATGCCATGGATCACCTTCTCGATGTCCAGCACCTGCACCAGGGTCCCGTCCACCTGGGTCACCCCGGTGATGTAGGACTTGATGCCGCCTGAGCCGTAGGGCGGCGGACGGATATCGGTGGTCAGGCAGTGCACGATCTTGCTCACGGCCTGTACGTGCAGGCCCTGCTTGGAGCGGCTGACGTCGGTGACGATCAGGCAGCCGGCGTCCGGATCGGCCAGGGGACGCTCGCCGATGGCCCGGCTGAGATCGATCACCGACAGCGAGTTGCCGCGCAAAGTGGCGATGCCTTTCACATGGGGATGGGATTCAGGCAGCTTGGTCAGGGGCGGGCAGGGAATGATTTCGCTGACCTTGAGCAGGTTGATGGCCATCAGCTTGCCGCTGCGCAAGGTAAACAGCAGAAGCGAAAGCGAATCTGCGCGGGCTTTGTTGGAGGACATAAAAACCTTCTTCTTGAAGAATTGGCGCGTGGATCGAGCCACGGACAACCATGGATAACGGGTTATCGACGTTTTCAGGACGGGCTTTAGCCGGATTGGCCGATCCGGCTCGTCGCAAGCGCCGCCCCGAGTGCGCTCATTTGAGCCCCAGGCGCCTGGCCAGGCGACTCAGGTTGGCCCTGTCCAAGCCTAGCTCACGGGCGGCGGCGGCCCAGTTGTGCTGGTGCCGTTGCAGGCAGGCGTCGATCAACTGGCGCTGGTAGTGCTCGGTGGCCTGGCGCAGGTCCCCGGAAGCCGCCAGTGGCATGGCCGGCGGCGTTGCTTGGGCGGCCACGCCGGGTTTTTCGCCTGCATGGGGCAGGTCCAGGTCCGCGGCGTCGAGGCTGAGGATCTTCGGCCGCTGCCGGTGGTTGCCCAAGGCCTTGAGGGCGCTGCGGCCGATCAGGTGCTCCAGCTCGCGGACGTTGCCCGGCCAGTGGTAGGCCAGCAATGCGGCCTGGGCATCGGCGCTCAGGCGCAGGCTGCCCAGGCCCATGCGCGAACGGTTCTGCTCCAGGAAGTAGCCGCTGAGCAGCAGCACGTCGCGGCCACGGTCGCGCAACGCCGGGACGCGCAGTGGATAAACGCTCAGGCGATGGTAGAAGTCGGCACGATAGCGGCCGTTGCGCACCTCTTGGGCCAGGTCGCGATTGGTCGCGGCGATCAGGCGCACGTCCACCCGATGCTCCTTGTCCGAGCCCAGGCGCTGCAACTGGCCGCTTTGCAGCACGCGCAACAGCTTGGCCTGGACGAGCAACGGCAATTCGCCCACTTCGTCGAGGAACAGGGTGCCGCCGTTGGCCAGCTCGAACTTGCCCTGGCGGTCCTGGGTGGCGCCGGTGAAGGCGCCCCGGACATGGCCGAACAGTTCGCTTTCCACCAGGGTATCCGGCAGGGCCGCGCAGTTGAGGCTGACCAGCGGCTGGTCGGCGCGTAGCGAGGCGGCGTGGATGGCCTGGGCCACCAGTTCCTTGCCGACCCCGGTTTCTCCGGTGATCAGGACCGTCAGGTCGCTGCTGCCCACCAGGGCGATTTCTTCCATCAGGTGCTTGTGGGCCTTGCTCTGGCCGATCATTTCCCGATGCTGGCCGCTGGCCTGGCGATACACCTCGGCGCGCTGGTGCTCGTTCTCCGCTCGCTGGGCCAGGCGTTCGATGCGTTCGGCGGCGCTGACGGTGGCCGCGGCCAGGCTGGCGAAGGCCTGCAGGGCATCCAGCTCGATGGGTTCGAATCGTTGCGGATCCAGCGCGTCGAGGGTCAGCAGGCCCCATGGGCGTTCGTCGACGAACAGTGGGCAGCCCATGCAATCGTGGATCTCCAGGTGTTCGTCGAGCCCTTCCACCAAACCGTCGTAGGGGTCGGGTAGCTGGCTGTCGCTGGCGAAGCGGGTTGGTCCCGGGCTGGCCAGCAACGCGGCGAAACGCGGGTGTTCGCTGACCTTGAAGCGACGGCCCAGGGTGTCGGTGCTCAGGCCATCGACGGCTAGCGGCACCAGCCACTCGCCATCCAGGCGCAACAGCGCGGCGGCGTCGCAAGGCAGGAGCACGCGCAGGGCCTCCAGCAGGCGTCGATAGCGCTCGCCTTCCGGCAATTCCCGGGACAGGTCGGTGACCAGGGGCAGCAGCGTGGTGAGCAGGGCTTTTGCAGTCATAAAGACTCCTTGTAGTCCTTTCGACTATAAATTCATTGGGGTCTTTATGACTACGATGTTTTTAACTTGTTGAATTTAAATGATTTTTATCTTGGCACGAATACTGATTGGACAAGGGAAACCTGCAAGCAGTCATAAGTCCAGGAGTTGTCCCATGCTAAGCGTCCAAGATCGCGCCATCATCAAATCCACCGTGCCCCTGCTGGAAAGCGGTGGTGAGGCCCTGATCACCCACTTCTACCGGATGATGCTCTCGGAGTATCCAGAAGTCCGCCCACTGTTCAACCAGGCCCACCAGGCCAGCGGCGACCAGCCCCGGGCCCTGGCCAATGGCGTGCTGATGTACGCCCGGCACATCGACCAGCTCGACCAGCTGGGAGACCTGGTCGCCAAGATCATCAACAAGCACGTCGCCCTGCAGATCCTGCCGGAGCACTACCCCATCGTCGGCAGTTGCCTGTTGCGGGCCATTGCGCAAGTGCTGGGCAGCGAGATCGCCACCCAGCAGGTCATCGATGCCTGGGCCGCGGCCTACAACCAGCTGGCGAACATCCTGATCGGCGCCGAGGCGGCCATCTACGACGAGAAGGCCCAGGCCCCGGGCGGCTGGCGTGGTGCTCGGGAGTTCAAGTTGGTGCGCAAGGTGCAGGAAAGCGCGGAAATCACTTCCTTGTATTTCGAGCCGGCCGACCAGGGGCCGATCCTCGCCGCCGAACCGGGCCAGTACATCGGCCTGCAACTGTTCATCGATGGCCAGGAAATTCGCCGCAATTACTCGCTGTCGGCCTTGTCCGACCAGGGCCAGTACCGCATCAGCGTCAAGCGCGAGGCCGGTGGCTTGGCCTCCAACTACCTGCATGACCAATGCCCGGTGGGCAGCAGCATCATGCTGTTCCCGCCTGCCGGGGAATTCACCCTGCAGGCCAGCGACAAGCCGCTGGTGCTGATCAGTGGGGGCGTCGGCATTACCCCGACCTTGCCGATGCTGGAGGCAGCGTTGGCTACCGAGCGTCCGGTGCACTTCATTCATTGTGCGCGCAACGGCCAGGTGCATGCCTTCCGCCAGTGGGTCGACGCCCTGGCTGAACGTTATCCACAGCTCAAGCGTTTCTACTGCTATGCCGAGGATGATGGCGTCAGCCCGGCGGCCGACAACCTGGGCCTGTTGACCCAGGACCAGCTGGCGCAGTGGCTGCCCGAGCAGCGGGACCTGGATGCCTACTTCCTCGGGCCCAAGGGTTTCATGGCCGCGATCAAGCGCCACCTGAAGGCCCTGGGCATTCCTGAGCAGCAGAGCCGCTACGAGTTCTTCGGCCCGGCCGCAGCCCTGGAATAACCCTCCCGCCTGCCGGCTCCTGTCCTCCAGGGGCCGCTTGCCGGCGCCCACCATGTGCATTCCAGCCACCATGGGGCGCCGGCAATCTCCAGACCTATTGGCCGACCTTGGAAGGGCGGCTGCCGGGTTAATCCCGACTTAACCTGCCTGTCGTTAATTGCCTGCGATATCGTCCGGGGCGCGATTGCCCGGGCGAGCCGTTCGATTGCGTCGCTCGCCCGGCAGGCCTTGGCTTGCAGTCTGCAAGCCGTGCATTCAAAGGTCATGTTCAGCGTGTAGACTTCCGGGCACTGCGACGGCGAACCGGCCATTTGGCAATTTCACAGCGCGCCGCCGCGATAGAGGCGGGCGGGCCGCTGCAACACACAGAAAAAGGAATAGGGATGAGTGACGACAGACTGCGTTTGGGGCGTGAACGACGCTTCCTGGTACTGCTGGGGGTGATCTGCCTGGCACTGATCGGTGGTGCCTTGTACATGCAGGTGGTGCTGGGCGAGGCGCCTTGTCCGCTGTGCATCCTGCAACGCTACGCCTTGTTGCTGATCGCGCTCTTCGCCTTCATCGGTGCGGCCCTGGGCTCGCGCCGCGGCGTCACCATCATGGAGACCCTGGTGGTCATCTGCGCCATCGCCGGCGCGGGGGTGGCCGGGCACCATGTGTACACCCAGTTCTATCCGGCGGTGAGCTGTGGCATCGATGTACTGCAGCCGATCGTCGACAGCCTGCCGCTGGCGAGCATCTTTCCCCTGGGTTTCCAGGTCGATGGTTTCTGCTCCACGCCGTACCCGCCGATCCTTGGCCTGTCCCTGGCCCAGTGGGCGTTGCTGGCGTTCGTGCTGACAGTGATCCTGGTACCGCTGGGCGTGGTGCGCAATCGCAAGAAAACCTATTGATCGTCTTGCAAAAGCCCCGGTTCCTGTGGAGGAGCCGGGGCTTTTTCATGTCGCGCATGAGGTGCCTGAAAAGTCCGTGATTTGCGGCAAGCCAGGGGGCAACAAAAGTGCGACATGTTGTCACACTGTCGCAGCCGCAGAGAGGCAAGGGAATGGTTTCAAGAGACTGCAATTTCCGCAACTGGTTCAATTCGAGCCTGTCAGTTTGTGTATGCCGGCAATGTCGAGAAAAACCATAGCCTGCTATCTATACAATTCTTCACAGACCCCGTTTTACAAGGGCTGAGCCATACGGATGGCGGCTTGCAGCGACTTTTTCAGGCGCTTGCCGATACTGGCATGAGGGGCTTTTCTGGGGTTTTTGTTGCGAATGAAAATCGATATGATTGCGGTCCTTCGTAACAATCATGTGGGATTGTTGCGGTCAGCGATAAAAATTATTTCGGGATAAGACATGGTTTATAAAACGCGACATATCTACAATCGCCCGCACTGAATTTCCGACGCTGCTCACCCCTGAGCACACGAGGATGGTCGAGGAGTGGATTGAGCGCTCCATGCGACTGCAGGTGTCGGCGCCTTCCTAACTTCCGCACCAAATGGAATTGGTCTGTAACAAGGCCTTTGACCACGAGATCGAATAAGAACCACTGCTAGCCCGGGATGTGTCGTTGAGCGTTTCACCGCAACGGGCAGGCCCTTATTCAATTGAAGAAAAATGCCAACCCTTGGCAGGGTGAAGTGTTGGCGATCAAAACCCAACTGCATTGCGCAAGCTGCTTTAGAGGTCGTGAGATGAGTAAAAACAGGTACCCCAGATTACTAGGCTTATTGCCGCTGCTCAGCATGTTGATGCTGGGGGGCTGCAAATGGACCTTGCTTGATCCCAAGGGTCAGGTCGGTCTGGACGAACGAAACCTGATCATCACTGCAACCATCCTGATGCTGCTGGTGGTGGTGCCGGTCATTCTCATGACCTTCGCTTTCGCCTGGAAGTATCGTGCTTCCAACCAGAACGCGACCTACGCGCCGAAGTGGTCCCACTCCACCAAGATCGAAGTGGCCGTATGGGCCGTGCCGATCATGATCATCCTGGCCCTGGGCTATGTGACCTACAAGTCCACCCACGCCCTGGACCCTTATCGTCCGCTGGAGTCCGACGTCAAGCCGGTGACCATCGAAGTGGTCGCGATGGACTGGAAATGGCTGTTCATCTATCCGGAGCAGGGCATTGCCACGGTCAACAAGATCGTGTTCCCGGCCCATACCCCGGTCAACTTCCGCGTGACCTCCGACACCGTGATGAACTCGTTCTTCATCCCGGGCCTGGGCGGCCAGATCTACGCAATGGCGGGCATGACCACCAAGCTGCACCTGATTGCCAACCAGAACACCGAACTTGAAGGTATCTCCGCCAACTACAGCGGCGCGGGTTTCACCGGCATGAAGTTCAAAGCGATCGCAACCAGCCAGGAAGAGTTCGACGCCTGGGTAAACGAAGCCAAGAAGGCACCTAAACAGCTGGACACAGCTGAATACGCGGCCCTTTCCAAGCCAAGCCAGAACAACCCTGTGGAGCTCTACTCCTCGTACGCGCCAAACCTGTTTCAGACCATCGTCGACAAGTATGAAGGTATGACTCCAGGCAAGCCGCTCAAGCACGAGAAGAAAGAGAAAGAAGTGGCCACTTCGCAGGGAATGGACATGAGCTCGCATTCAGCTGCCGGGGCAGAGGAGTAAACGATGTTTGGTAAATTAAGTCTGGACGCGATACCGTTCCACGAGCCGATTGTCATGGTGACCATTGCCATGATCGCGCTGGGTGGTCTGGCGGTCGTCGCGGGTATCACCTATTTCAAGAAATGGACCTACCTGTGGTCCGAGTGGCTGACTTCGGTCGACCACAAGAAAATCGGCGTGATGTACATCATCGTTGCCATGGTCATGCTGCTGCGTGGCTTTGCCGACGCCATCATGATGCGTTCCCAGCTGGCCCTGGCCACCGAGGGTTCGCCTGGTTACCTGCCACCTGAACACTATGACCAGATCTTCACCGCCCACGGTGTGATCATGATCATCTTCATGGCGATGCCATTCTTCACCGGCCTGATGAACCTCGTCGTGCCGCTGCAGATCGGCGCTCGCGACGTGGCCTATCCATTCCTCAACTCCCTGAGCTTCTGGCTGCTGGTTTCCGGCGTCGTGCTGATCAACCTGTCCCTGGGCGTTGGCGAATTCGCCAAGACCGGCTGGGTTGCCTATCCGCCGCTGTCGGGCCTGCAATACAGTCCTGGCGTGGGTATGGACTACTACATCTGGGCGCTACAGCTTTCAGGTCTAGGGACGACGCTGACGGGGGTCAACTTCCTGGCCACCGTACTGAAGATGCGTACCCCGGGCATGAAGATCATGGACATGCCGATCTTCACCTGGACCTGCACCTGGGCCAACGTGCTGATCGTGGCTTCGTTCCCGATCCTGACCGCTACCCTGGCGCTGCTGACGCTTGACCGCTACATGGATTTCCACATTTTCACCAATGAACTTGGTGGCAATCCGATGATGTACGTGAACCTGTTCTGGGCCTGGGGTCACCCCGAGGTGTACATCCTGATCCTGCCGGCGTTCGGTATCTTCTCCGAAGTCATCTCGACCTTCTCCGGCAAGCGCCTGTTCGGCCACCATTCGATGATCTACGCTTCCGGCGCGATCTCGATCCTGGGCTTCATGGTCTGGCTGCACCACTTCTTCACCATGGGTTCGGGTGCCAGCGTCAACGCCTTCTTCGGCCTGGCGACCATGCTGATCTCCATCCCGACCGGGGTGAAGCTGTTCAACTGGCTGTTCACCATCTACCACGGCCGCTTGCGCATCACCAGCCAGGTTCTGTGGACCCTGGGCTTCATGGTGACCTTCGCCATCGGCGGCATGACCGGTGTACTGCTGGCCATCCCGGGTGCCGACTTCGTTCTGCACAACAGCCTGTTCGTGATCGCGCACTTCCACAACGTGATCATCGGCGGTGCGGTATTCGGTTACATCGCCGGCTTCGGCTTCTACTTCCCGAAAGCCTTCGGCTTCAAGCTGCATGAAGGCTGGGGCAAGGCTGCCTTCTGGTTCTGGATCTCGGGCTTCTTCGTCGCGTTCATGCCGCTCTATGCACTGGGCTTCATGGGCATGACCCGTCGCCTGAACGCCACCACCAACCCAGAGTGGGTGCCGTACCTGTACGTCGCCATGGTGGGTGCAGTCTTGATCGCCGTGGGTATCGCCTGCCAGTTGATCCAGCTGTACGTCAGCGTGCGTGATCGCAAGCAGAACATGTGTGTATCGGGCGACCCGTGGAATGCCCACACCCTGGAATGGTCGACCTCGTCGCCACCTCCGTTCTACAACTTCGCGGTACTGCCGAAAGCCGAAGGTATCGATCCGTTCACCGAAGCCAAGGAAAACGGCACTGCCTACGAGCAGCCTGGCCGCTACCAGCCGATCCACATGCCCAACAACACCGCTACCGGTTTGGTCATGGGGGCTCTGCTGACCGTGTTCGGTTTCGCCATGATCTGGCACATCTGGTGGATGGCCATCGCAAGCCTGGCCGGCACCGTGATCTATTTCGCGATCCACGCTGCCCGTGATGATCAAGGCTACATGGTGCCGGTCGAGACGATCGAGCGCATCGAAGCCGAGCAGCACAAGCGTCTGGTATCGGAGAAGAAGATCCCGGCTACCCGTGTTGAAACCTCGTTGGAACAGGCTTAATCCATGTCGAACTTAGTGACCAATGCTGGACACGCCCATGGTCATGACCATGGGCACGATGACCATCACCACGACTCGGGCGAGATGACCGTATTCGGTTTCTGGCTCTACTTGATGACCGACTGCATTCTGTTTGCGTCGATCTTCGCGGTATACGCGGTACTGGTTAACAACGTAGCGGGTGGCCCGTCGGGCCACGACATCTTCGAACTGCCTTATGTACTGGGCGAAACCGCTCTGCTGCTGTTCAGTTCGATCACCTACGGCTTCGCCATGCTGGCGTTCTTCCGGGGCAACAAGAAGCAGGTTCTGGGCTGGCTGGCCATGACGTTCCTGTTCGGCCTGGGCTTCATCGGCATGGAGATCAACGAGTTCCACCTGCTGATCTCCGAAGGCTACGGCCCTAGCCGTTCCGGCTTCCTGTCCGGGTTCTTCACCCTGGTCGGTACCCACGGTCTGCACGTGACCAGCGGTCTGATCTGGATGGCAATCATGATGTACCAGGTGCAGAAAAAAGGCCTGACGGCGACCAACAAGACCCGTCTGAGCTGCCTGAGCCTGTTCTGGCACTTCCTGGACGTGGTGTGGATCTGCGTATTCACCGTTGTTTACCTGATGGGGACTATGTAAATGGCTAACGCATCACATTCCCACAATGGCCACGACGAAGCCGGCCACGGCAGCGTCAAGTCCTACGCCATTGGCTTCATCCTGTCGGTCATCCTGACCCTGATCCCGTTCGGCCTGGTGATGTACCCATCGCTGCCTAAAGACGTGACCCTGTGGATCGTCCTGGCGTTCGCGGTGATCCAGGTGCTGGTGCACCTGGTGTACTTCCTGCACCTGGACCGTTCCGCGGCACAGCGCAACAACGTGGTGGCGTTCATCTTCGCCGCGTTGGTCATTGTCCTGCTGGTTGGTCTGTCGTTGTGGATCATGTTCAGCATCCACACCGTCATGATGGCGAAGTGAGGTAGACCCGATGTCGCTCAAGCACTTTATCCAAATCACCAAACCGGGGATCATTTTCGGTAACGTGCTTTCGGTGGCAGGCGGGTTCTTCCTGGCCTCGAAGGGGCATGTCGATCTGGCCATTTTCCTGGCCGCCATGATCGGCACCTCGCTGGTGGTAGCGTCCGGTTGCGTGTTCAACAACTGCATCGACCGTGACATCGACCTGAAGATGGAGCGCACCAAGAACCGCGTGCTGGTCCAGGGCCTGATCTCCCTGGAAGTGGCCCTGGTCTATGCCTCCCTCCTCGGTGTCGCCGGCGTCGCCCTGCTGTACTACGTGGCCAACCCGTTGGCCGCATTGTTCGCGGTAATCGGCTTTGTCATCTACGTTGGCCTCTACAGCCTGTACCTCAAGCGCAAGTCGGTTCATGGCACGCTGGTGGGCAGCCTGTCCGGGGCCATGCCGCCGGTGATCGGTTACGTGGCCGTGAGCAACAGCTTCGACATGGCCGCGTTGACCCTGCTGGTGATGTTCAGCCTGTGGCAGATGCCGCATTCCTACGCCATCGCGATCTTCCGCTTCAACGACTACCTGGCCGCATCGATCCCGGTGCTGCCGGTCAAGCGCGGTATTCGCGTGGCCAAGAAGCACATCCTGCTCTACATCCTGGCGTTCCTGGTGGCGACCCTGATGCTGACTTTCAGCGGGTATGCCGGCATGGGCTACATGGCGGTAGCGGCGGCGATGGGCATGTACTGGCTGTACATGGCCTGGACCGGCTACAAGGCGGTGGATGACACCGTATGGGCCCGCAAGCTCTTCGTGTTCTCGATCTTCACCATCACCGCGCTGAGCGTGATGATGTCGGTGGATTTCAAGGCCCCGACCGAGTTGCTGCTGACCTACGCCCACTAAGCCCGGGCCACGAAAAAGCCCCGCCTTCGCAAGAAGCGCGGGGCTTTTTCATTTCATGGCGGTCACATCATTTAAAGCTTTAGGCCCGAAGCTTTTGCCTGGGCGGGTAAAATGCGCCGCTCGTGATGAACCTGAGTGGATGGAATGGAACGCGGTATCGAACTATACGACTCGAAGGAGCGCTACGGCGCCGTCAGTCGCGGATTGCACTGGGCCATGGCATTGGCCTTCGCCTGGATCTACAGCACTGCCGGTGCGCATTACCTGCTGGCTGATTCGGCCCTGGACGAGTTCCTATGGCCGACCCACAAACAGGTGGGCCTGCTGCTGATGGCCCTGTTGCTGGCGAGGGTGCTGTGGAGCCTGTTGAATCGCCGTCGGCGGCCACCGAGCCTCAACCTCGCGGCAACGCTGGGGCATGGGCTGCTATATGTGGGAATGTTCGCCATTCCGTTTCTCGGCCTGCTGCGCCAGTACGGCTCGGGGCGCGCTTTCTCCGCCTTCGGCCTGCCGGTAATGAGTGGCTTCGAAGGGCCGAAGATCCAGTGGATGACCGACCTGGGCAACAACTTCCACAGCCTCCTGGGCTGGATCTTGCTGGTGTTGATCCTTGGCCATGTCGCGGCGTTGATCTTGCACTGTGCCAAGGGCCAGGGGCATATCCTGCGTCGTATGCTGGGCAATGCCTCTGCGGTTTGAGTATTTTAACCTGCAGCAAGAAAACCCCGCCTTCGAGAGAAGTGCGGGGTTTTTTACTGGCCGTCATTGTTGGGCATTCAGGGCACTGTTCAAGCGTTCTTATCTTGCCTGGCTGCTGGTCATGTACTTACTGAGCAATGACCTTGCGCCATAAGCGGGCAAGATATTGAAGAGTGCAAAAAACACCTTGATCGCGATCTGCAAGAGAACCATGTTGAGGATGTCAGCGTTGCGCATCAGCCCATAAAAGACGATGTAGCAGAATAGAAAACTATCGATGATCACTGCAAAGAAGGTACTCAAGAATATTCGCAGGAACAGGAATCTGGAGTTCGTCAGTTCTTTTATTTTGCACAGTAAATAGGAGTTTATATTTTCCGAAACAAGGAATGAGATGGATGACGCCACCAATACGGACGATACCTGGGTGATCACATCATTATAAGGCGAGTCGAATTTCCAGCCGGGCAGACCAGGGAGGAAGGTCGAGCCATAGAGGAGAATGAATACGGTGGAGGTACTGGCGAACGCGAAGAAAATGGCTTTTCTTGCCAGGCGGAGCCCAAAGTTTTCGTTTAGCAGGTCAACGATCAAAAAGGTCAGGGAGTAAAGAAAGGTTCCTGGAGTGATGACGATGCCCAGCGATTCCAGGTAGATCGGCTTGGTTGCGGCGATGCTGGTGAAGATATAGAAGGTAACGAGCAGCAGATTCAGGGTTATATAGATCATCCATGAGGTTTCATGGCGGTCATTCAAGTCATAGGCAGTGAGACTATCTCCTTGGGAGTAGAATTTTCGATAAAGATTCTTGATTTCTATCTTGTTCAGGTTGTCTATTATTTCGCTGTTCAAGACTTCGCTTAGTTTGATTTTGATAACCTTGCCGGTTGCGATGATCATGATTATCGCAAGCTTCTTGTTGTTATCGAATCCCAGGAGCTTGTATTTGCTGTTGTCAATTTCAAAGGCCGACATGGAACCGCTCCTCGATGATATCGCCGACTACGATCATGCGGTCCGAGTCGGAGCGAGCATCATTCGATATCAGAAGCTTTGTTGTCAGTTTGTCGTAGATCAGCTTTTCCTTGTCGTCACTCGATGAACCTTTTTGCACGATCAACAGGTCGCCGGCTTCATTCACGCCTGGAATTTCATTCTCCAGCAACACGGCTATCAGATTAGCGGAAGTGCCGAAGTAGTAGGTCAATGGGTAAAGCGTGACCAGCTCGCCAATTCGCTTTCCCATGCTGGCCATCAGCAGCCTCTCCTTGATGATCGGAACGGCTGCCGGGTTCATGTTTCCTTGAGGGGAGATACTGCTCTCGATGATCTCCTTTTCCTCGAAGTCGACAGTTTCTATCTCTTCATAGGAAACGCCGAAGAAGTCGGAGATTTTCCGGATGGTGGACTGCTGTACGTTGCTGACCTTGCCTTCCAGGATGTTGTAGATGGTCGTTCTGGTCAGGCCGCTGGCGTTGCACAAGGACAGTTGTGTCTCACCACGACTTTTTATCAGGTACTTGATGTTGCTCTTTAAATGCTCTGTTCTTTCTCTTTTGTGCATCAGTTGCTCACCACTTCCTTTTGGTCCTGATCCCTCGAGTCCTGCATAGCGATCGTGCAGTGCCTGGGGACAACTGCCTGACGCTGGCACGAGTCCTGCCAGGGCAATTTTGGCAATTTCTGTCAGCTCGCTAGTGCTCCCTTGCGTGCCGCGTTCCTCCTGGAATCCTTGATGGTCGATATCCAGGACGATCAAATCCCTTGGAAACGGCCGGATTGCTGGTTCAGGGGAGAAAGGCGGCGTGGGAGCCGGCCGTGACCATACAGCTCTCGAGGCGCGGCGTCATGACCCTGATGACAAACCTGAACACAAGGCAAGGTCGATGTCATTTCGACCTCTCAAGAAAAGCCTCATTTAATTTAGCTTATGTTCATTTTTTTGATTAATTTTGTTACATCTCGTACAGTCATCGCCAGGGATGGATAGCCCGTTGTGCCCAAACGAACGTAAAACCCAGGAAGCGTGCCTTCGTTCGTGGCATGCGACACACAAGGAAGGGACAGAGAATCATGGCAGCCGATACTGAACCACTCAGGACCCAGGCAGACCTGTTGCGACGTGGCCTGGCCGAATTACGAACTGAAGACGCCGAGTTGGCAAGCATCCTGGATGCGGAAATCACACGCCAACACCGCACGTTGTCCTTGGTTTCATCCTCTTGCGCGGCGGGCCCCCGGACCTTGGCGGCATCTGCCTCGGCCTTGCTCAACGTCACCGTCGAGGGCACTCCCGGTCGACGCCATCATGCCGGTTGCGAAAACGCCGACCTGGTGGAATCCCTGGCGATCCGCCGAGCCAAGGAACTGTTCGCTGCCCAGTATGCCGGCGTGCAATCGCACTCGGCCTCCAATGCCAATTACCAGGTCCTGTCGGCCCTGGCCGAGCCCGGCGACACCATCCTCGGCATGGCCCTGGACCATGGTGGCGACCTGACCCATGGCAGTTCCCTGGCGTTCAGCGGCGTCCACTACAAGGCGATCCGCTATGGCACCACGGCCCAGGGCGCCATCGACTACCAGCAAGTACGGCAACTGGCCCTGGCCCATCGTCCGCGCATCATCATCTGTGGGGCGACGGCCTATTCACGGATCGTCGACTTCCAGCGCTTTCGTGCCATCGCCGATGAGGCCGGAGCCATTCTCCTGGCCGACATTTCCCATATCGCCGGGCTGGTGGCCACCGGGCGTCATCCGAGCCCGATCGATGCGGCTCACGTCACTACTTGCTGTACCCACAGGCAGCTCGGCGGGCCTCGCGGCGGATTGATTCTCTCGGGACGCGATGCCGACACCAAGGTGCCGGGCCTCAGGTCGAGCTTTCGTCGAGTGCTCGACCAGGCCGTGTTTCCCGGGATGCAGGGGGCGCCGGCGGTCAACATGATCGCCGCCAAGGCGGCCGCGCTGGGTTATGCCAAGTCGGTGCAGTTCGATGCCTACATGGGGCGGGTACGCACCATCGCCGATGAAATGGCCGATGCATTCATGGAGCGGGACTATGAAGTCGTGGGCGGCGGCACGGAGAATCACACCATCCTGCTGCGCTTGCATGGAGGCATCAGCGGCTCCATCGCCGAATCGGCGCTCGAGAAGTGCGCAATCATCGTCAGCAAGAAACGTGGGCCGGGAGAGATCCGTTCGGCATTCGCCGCCAATGGCCTGTGCATTGGCACCGGCTCCATTGCCCAGCGCTACCTGGACTCCCAGGGATGTCGCGAGCTCGTCGACCTGATGTGTCGGATACTGGATCAGGTCAAGCCCCACGGTGGGCAGCAATACATCCTGGAGCCTGCCTTGCAGCAGCAGTTCCGGCGGCAGACCGAGGCGCTGTGCGCGATGTACCCGATTGTCGAGTATGGGGATCGTTGAGAGGGGCAAGCCCCGCCTTCGTCGTGAATACGGGGCTGCCAGCCGGCCGGTCGGCCGGGCATCGGCTTACTGCTGGATGGCGCTGTAGCCGGCGAACGCGGTCTGCTGCTGGATCGCGGTGACGATGTTCTTGCGGGTGGCCGGTTGTTCGTTGCCCAGGTTGTCGACGAACACCTCGCTTTCCAGCTCGGCCTCTTCGCCTTCGCCGATGAAGCTGAAGCCCAGGAACTCGAAGGCTTCGCGGTCGGCATTGGCCTTGGAGCGCGGGCGCATCGGCAGGGTGACGCTGATGCCGTCCTTGCTGATGGCGAACACTTCCATTTCCTTCTTGGGCCGCGATGCCTTGCTCTTGCCGCTCGGGTTGCTGATGGCCTGGTGGGTCTGGTTCAGCACCTTGAGGGCCAGGCCATAGACCAGTTCCTGGAAGTCCGGGTCGTCCTTGTAGCTGGAGAGAATCCGGCTGATGGGGAATTTCTTGCTCAGGTCCTCCAGGGCGGCCAGGTCCGCCGCTTCGGCGTCCTTGAGTTGCTTGAGCTGGCCCATGAGTTCATAGGCGGTATCGTCGTCAAAGCGGTCGTGGGCCTGGCGGATGGCGGCGCGCAGCTCGCGAATCTGGTCACTTTCTTTCGAGGTGTGGAAGGCGTCGAGCACCATCTCGCTGATGGTCTTGGCCTGGGAGACATGCTGGGAAAGATGCATGGCGTTTTCGTACTCGGTCTTGTTCGACAAGGCGATTACGGATTCTTCGGTGTTGGAATCAGGCATTGAACATCCACTACTTGGTTTGACAGGTTTGAGGCGCGAAAACCCCGGGGGGATTTTCGGGGGCGCCTAATCTATTGGAGCGCACGGCCATTGTCACGGACCAAGCGCCCGGAGGTGCTGGCCGTCCCTACAGACCGGTCTGGCCGGGGAAGATTCCCCGGCCCCTGTCTCCCGCTGGATTCAGTGCCTGGCCTGCAGGATTCGCAAGTGGCGGTACAACTTGAGTGCCCGGCCCCAGAACAGCCCTACGGTGAAGCCTGCAGCCGCGCGGCCCGAATCCAGTACCGCGCCGAACGTGGAGAACAGCAGCATGGCCACCAGGCTGCCCAGCACCGCACCAGCGGTCCAGGCTCCCAGGGCCAACAGGGGATGCCCACCCAGGCTCATCGACCACAACGACCATACCAGCAGGATCAAGGGCGCAATCAATAGCGAGCCCAGGCTTTCACGGCTGCCGAAGCGAGCGCGCAAGCCGTAGTAGAGGATCATGGCGAAGACCGGATACACCCAGAGAGGCGTGTCCTGGAGAATGTTGATCATTTTCAGCGTCCTTGCTTCTTGGCGGGGAGGTGCGGCCAAATTGCGCCTTGCCGACCAGGCCGTGAAGCCACCCAGGATCAGGCCACCTGGGTGGCGCTGATCCCGGCTTCCAGCTCCTGGCGCAGGTCGCTGCCGCGGCGGGCGATGAACACCAGTTGCGCGGCATGTTCGCTGGGTTGCCCGGTGGCCAGGGTGAACTGGCTGCGGCTGCCCACATGCTGCAACCAGTAGGGCTGCTCGCTGCCGTCCAGGCGTACCAGCCCCTTGAGGCGCAGCAGGTCGGCGGGTAACTGCGCCAGCCAGTCACGCAAGGCCTTGGCCTGCAAGGGCCGGGGGCTGTTCCATACCCAGCTTTCGAACAACTGGTCGTGGGCCTGGGGCAAAGCCTTGAACAGCACCTCGCTGGAGCGTACCGTCGGGGCCAGCAACAGTTCGTCCGGCAGTTCGGCCTGTACGGTTTCGAACACCGGGGCGCGGCAGGTGAGGCTGCTACGGATCGCCTGCAACTGCTCGGGCGTGACCAGGTCGACCTTGTTCAGCAGCACCCAGTCGGCGCAGGCCACCTGGGCCCGGGACAGGCGCGCCATGTCGCCCTCCAGGGCCTGGAAACCGCTGGCATCCACCAGGGTCACCACCGCATCCAGGTGCAGGCGGTCGCGCAGTTGCGGGTAGCCGATGGTCTGCACGATGCGTTGCGGGTCGGAGACGCCGCTGCACTCGATGACGATCCGCTCCAGGGCCGGGCGCAGCTTGGACAGGCTCACCAGTTGCGCCAGCAGGTCTTCCTGCACGGTGCAGCAGATACAGCCGTTCTGCAGGCTGTACACCGCGTCGGTGACCTCGGCGATGATCGCCGCATCGATGTTCAGCTCGCCGAAATCGTTGACGATCACCGCCAGCCGGCCGCTGTCGGCGCGTTGCACCAGGCGGTTGAGCAGGGTGGTCTTGCCGGCCCCGAGAAAACCCGAGACCACCGTGACCGGAATGCTCTGCAGCTTGTTCATGGCTCCTGGCCCTCGATCAACGGTGGCAGGCCTTCCCATACCGCCTGCAGCGGCGTGTCGCTGAAGGTGCCCTGGCGGTCGTAGACCAACTGGCCCTCGACGAAGGTCAGTTGCACCTGGGTGTGGTGGATGTAGTTGCGGGCCGGTTGGGCGAACAGGTTGCGGTCGAGCACGATCAGGTCCGCCGACTTGCCGACCTGCAGGCTGCCGGTCAGGTGTTCCAGGCCCATGGCATGGGCGCCGTTGAGGGTCGCCACTTGCAGCGCCTGCTCCAGGCTGATGGGGTCGCCGAAGGTGTCGGGCTCCTGGTTCCAGGGGTTCTGCCGGGTGACCATGGTTTCCAGCGCCAGCCACGGGTCGATGGATGCCACCGGCCAGTCGGTGCCGAACACCGCGATGCCACCGGCGGCCAGCACGCCCTTGAAGTCGTAGATGCGCTTGAGGCGTTCCTGGCCATAGCCTGAGCGCGCGCCGCTGGCGAACGGGGTCGGGTACCAGGCCGCCGGGGAGAACTCGGCGATCGCGTCCAGGCTCTGGAAGCGCTTGAGATTGCCCGGGTGCAGCAAGGTGCTGTGGGCACACTGGTGGCGTACGCCGCTGTGGCCGTTGCGGCGCCGGGCCTCGGCCACGGCATCGAGGAACACGTCGGAGGCGCCGTCGCCGGTGCAGTGAGCGATCACCCGCAAGCCACGGCGGTCCATGTCCACCACCATGTCGGTGATGTGTTCCGGGGTCAGGTTGAGCTTGCCGCGCCAGCTCGATTCCTCGGGCCAGGGGGTCAGCAGGTACGAGGACTTGGGCTCCACGGTGCCGTCGAAATGGAACTTCACCGCATTGGCGCTCAACCGCGAGCTGCGATAGAAGTGCCGCTCGCCGCTGAGCAGCTCCCAGCGCCGGCGTACCGGGAAGATATCGTCCTGCCAGCTGATGGCGGCTTCCACCCGCAGGGTCAGCTCGCCAGCGTCGTCCAGTTCCTTGAGTGCCTGCAAGCGGTTCTCGCAGACGTGCACGTACTTGGTGGCGGTGACCCCGCGAGAGGTCTGGAAGTGCACGCCATCGCGATAGGCCCGGCGCAGTACCGAGACCGGCGTCGCCGGCATGGCCGCGTGGATCAGCGCGTAGGCGCCGTCGATCAAAAGCCCGTTGGGCTCGCCGGTGAGCGAGTCGCGCTCCAGGTAGCCGTTGCGCGGGTCGCTGGTATGGCGATCGATACCGGCCAGTTCCAGGGCCTTGGAGTTGACCATCATGGTGCCCCACATGCGGTCCAGCAGGGCCACCGGGCGGTCCGGCATGATGCTGTCCAGCCACTCGCGGCCCGGCGTCAGGCCGGCCTCGCGAAAGGTGTAGCGCACCCAGTATTGGCCGTAGATCCAGCCGTCGCCCGGATGGCTGTCGGCATAGGCGTGGATCGCCGCCGCCAGTTGCTCCGGGGTCGGGTCCTCGATGCCCACGTCCAGGTCGTCGGCGTAGCGGGGTGCCAGGGCCAGGTCGGGGTGGGTGTGCATGTCGTGCAGGCCGGGCATGCAGAACGCCCCGTCCAGGTCGTGCTGGCGGGTATTGGGGCCGACCAGCGAGCTCAAGGAGGCGAGGCTGCCCACCGCGATCAGCTTGCCTTGGCGAATGGCCACGGCATCGGCCCAGGGCTGCGCCGGGTCGAGGGTGTAGATCCGGCCGTTGTGCAGCACCAGTTCGGCGTGCTGGTCGACGGCGCTATGGGTGGAGTTGAATTGGTCGGAAGCGGTCACGGGTCAACCTCTCAAGCAGGGCCCTTCAACAGTGGGCAAAAAATGGGCGACAGGCGCAGTGGCAAAGCAGTGGTTCATGGGCGCCGCTATGGCGAGGGAGCAAGCCGCCTCGCCAGCGTCGGTCCCTGGGTCAGCGTTGTGCGCCCAGGGCCTCGACGAACCCGGCGATGCGTTGGCATGCGTCCTTGAGCACCTCGTCGGCCACGGTGAAGGAAATGCGCACGAAACCCTCGGCGCTGGCGCCAAAGGCCTGGGCATCGAGGACCGAGACCCCGGTGGCGCGAAACAGCTGCCAGGCGAAGTCCATGCTCGACAGGCCGGTACGGCGCACGTCCACCAGCATGAACATCCCGGCCTCTGGCTCGCGGCAGTCCAGCAGCGGCACCTGGCGCAGGCCTGCCATCACCAGGTCGCGACGGCGGCGGTAGACCTCGCGAGCGCTGTCGACCACCTCGTCATCCAGTTCCAGGGCCTTGAGCGCAGCTTCCTGGATGAATCCCGGCAGGCCGTAGAGCATGCACAGCAGCAGGTTGTCCAGGTGCCCCACCAGCTCCTCGGGGCCCACCACCCAGCCCACGCGCCAGCCGGTCATGGCGTGGGTCTTGGACAGGCTGTTGAGGATCACCGTGCGCCCGGCCATGCCCGGCAGGGCCGCGATGCTCAGGTGCTGGCGGTCGTAGGTCAGTTGCCCGTAGACCTCATCGGAAATCACCCACAGGTCGTGCTTGCGTGCGACCTCGGCCACCGCTTCCAGCTCTTCGCGGCTGTAGACGTTGCCGGTGGGGTTGCACGGCGTGGCCAGGGCGATGCCCCGGGTCTTGTCGGTCAGGGCCGCTTCCAGGGCCGCGGCGGTCAGGCGAAAACCGTTGGCCGCCGGTTGCTCCACCGCCACCAGGCTGGCGCCCGAGGCATGGATGCAAGCCTCGTAGGTCAGGTACATGGGTTCGGGCACCAGCACTTCATCGCCACTGCCGAACAGGCACAGCGATGCGGCGAACAGGCCGTTCTGCGCCCCGGCCACCAGGGCCACGTTGGCCGCCTCGACCTCGATGCCCAGCAGGCGCCGCTGCTTGGCGGCAATCGCCTCGCGCAGGGCCGGGCGCCCAAGCACATGTGTGTAGTGGGTATCGCCTTGTTCCAGCGCGGCGCCGGCGGCGGCGCCGATGCGCGGGTCGGTGGCGAAGTCCGGATCACCGACGCTGAGCACGATCACGTCCTCACCACGGCCACGGGCCTCGATGGCGGCGTAGTGGATGTCCCAGGCACTGACGGATTCGCCGCTGATGCGCTGGACGAAAGGGGAATAACGCATGTGGTGCTCCTCACGGGCGCGTTGCCCGCGTAATGAATGGGTTCAGGCCTGGCGCTGGGGCGCCTGCTTGTTGGGGGTGGCGCCCAGGCGGCCGCACAGGTGTTCGATGACGAAGGCCAGCACGATGTAGATCAGCGCCACCGCCAGCAGCGGCTCGTAGACCTTCAGGGTCTGGGCCCGCACCAGGTTGGCGGCGCCCAGCAGGTCGGTGACCGCCACCGTGGAAGCCAGGGCCGTGGCCTTGAGCAGCAGCACGCATTCGCCCACCAGGGTCGGGCGTACCAGCTCCAGGGCCCGGGGCAGCCAGACCCGGCGCAAGGTCAGCCAGTAGCCCATGCCATAGGCACGGGCCGCTTCCAGTTCGCCCCGGGGCACTGCCCGCAGGCCGCCGCGCAGAACCTCGCCGACATAGGCGCCGACACTCAGGGTCAGCGCCAGGGCCACGTACCAGAAGCCTTCGCGCAGGTAGGGCCAGAGGAAGCTGCCGCGGATCGGCGGGTAGGCGGCGAACAGGCTGCCGACGCCGTAGTAGAGGATGTAGATCTGCACCAGCAGCGGCGTACCGCGGAACACGCTGATGTAGAAGCGCATGGGCGCGCTGACCAGGGGGTTGCGCGACACTCGGCCCAGGCCCACCAGCACCGCCAGGACGAAACCGCAAGCTGCGCTCAGGGCCAGCAGCTTGAGGGTGATGCCCAGGCCACGTACCAGCTCGGTGGAAAAACCATTGATCCAGGAAAAATCCATCACAGCCTCCTAGTGCTGGGGCAGCCAGCGGTGGGTGCGTCGTTCGAGCACGCGGAACACGCTGCCGGACACCAGGGTGATGACGAAGTAGAACGCCGCGACGGCGAGGTAGAACACCAGGTAGTGCTTGGTGGAACCGGCGGCCTGCTTGCCCACCGAGAGCAGCTCGCTGTAGCCGACGATGCTGATCAGCGCGCTGTCCTTGACCAGCACCAGCCACAGGTTCGACAACCCGGCCATGGCGAAGGGCAGCATGCTCGGCAGCAGGATGCGTCGCACCAGCAGCCAGCGTTCGATGCCGTAGGCCCGCGCCGCCTCGATCTGGCCATGGGGAATGGCCAGGATCGCGCCGCGGATGATCTCCGCCGAATAAGCCCCCTGGACGATGCCCAGCACCAGCACGGCGGCGATGAAACCGTTGACCGTGACGCTTGGGCGGTCCATGGCCGCCATGGCCATGTTCAGCAGGTCGGTGCCGGCGTAGTACAGCAGCAGGATCAGCAGCAGCTCGGGCATGGCCCGGTACAGGGTGGTGTAGAGGTTGGCCAGCTTCACCAGCCAGCGCGGCCCGCGCAGCTTGATCATCGCCACCAGCAGGCCGATGCCCAGGCCGAGGACGAAGGCCCCGGCGGAAATCTGCAGGGACACCAGTGCGCCCTGGGCCAGGGCGCCGAGCCAGCCGTCGGCGACGAACAGTTGGGAAAGGTCGGACAGAGAAATCATGGCGTATCCAGTCAACGCCGGCGGCCTGCCGCAGCAGGCCGCCGGGCGGCTTAGTTGGCAGAGATGTCGACGCTGAAGTAGCGGCTGCGGATCTTGTCGTAGGTGCCGTCGGCCTTGAGTGCCGCCAGGGCCTTGTCGATCCGCTGCTGCAGGGCGCTGTCGCCCTTGCGCAGGCCGACGCCGATGCCGGAGCCGAACAGCGGGTCCCGGGGCGCCAGGCCCTTGTTGGCCAGGCCCGCGCCAGCCGCCGATTGCAGGACCGGCTCGATGGTCAGGGCGTCGGCCAGCATCACATCGATGCGCCCGCTCTGCAGGTCGGAGAGCATGTCGTCCTGGGTGGTGTAGTAGCGCAAGGTCGAGGTCTTGCCGTAGTAGGCCTTGGCGAAGGTGGCGTTGGAGGTCGAGCCCTGCACGCCGATCAGCTTGCCCTTGAGCCCTTCGGGGGTGGGGGTGAGTTCCAGGGACTGGTCGGCGACCCACATGGCCGGGGTCTGGTAGTAGGGCGCGGAGAAATCGATGACCTGCTGGCGTTCCTCGGTGATGCTCAGGGAGTTGAGGATGGCGTCGATCTGGCTCGATTGCAGGGCCGGGATCAGCCCGTCCCAGGCCACTTCCTTGAGCGGGCACTGGGCCTGCATGCGTTCGCACAGGGCCTTGATCAGCTCCGGTTCGAAACCGCTCCAGTCGCCGGCGCCGCTTTTCATCGAGAACGGCGGGTAGGGTTCCAGGGCGATGCCGAAGACGATCTTGTCGGCGGCCAGGGCATGGCTGGACAGGGCACTGAACAGGCAACCGGTGGCGAGCACCTTGAGCAGGTTTTTCATGGCTTGACCCTTTATCTAAGTTGTTGTTTTCAAGGATTGCAGCGGGACGTCAGACGCGGTTTTCCTGGGCCATGACGAATTGCCGGCAGCGCTCGCTGGCCGGGTTGAAGAATATTTGCTGCGGCGCACCTTCCTCCTCCACCAGGCCCTGGTGGAGGAACATCACCTTGCTCGACACATCGCGGGCGAAGGCCATCTCGTGGGTCACCAGGATCATCGTCCGGCCTTCCTCGGCGATGCCCTGGATGACCTTGAGCACCTCGCCCACCAGTTCCGGGTCCAGGGCCGAGGTCGGCTCGTCCATCAGCAGTACCTTGGGGCGCATGGCCAGGGCCCGGGCGATGGCCACCCGTTGTTGCTGGCCACCGGAGAGAAAGGACGGGAAGGTGTCGCGCTTGTGGGCCAGGCCGACTTTCTCCAGCAGGTGCTCGGCGTGGGCGATGGCCTCCTTGCGGTCTTCGCCCAGGACATACACCGGTGCCTCGATGACGTTCTCCAGCACGGTGCGGTGGGGCCACAGGTTGAAGCCCTGGAACACCATGCTCAGCTGGGTGCGCAGGCGTGCCACCTGGGCCGGGTCGGCGACCTGGGGATTGCCGGCGCGGTCGGTCTTCAGGCGCACCTGTTCGCCATTGATGCGCAGGCTGCCGCTGCAGGGAATCTCCAGCAGGTTGATGCAGCGCAGCAGGGTGCTTTTGCCCGAACCGCTGGAGCCGATCAGCGATACCACTTCGCCTTCGTTGGCGCGCAGGGCGATGCCCTTGAGAACGTGGTGATCGGCGTAGCTCTTGTGCAGATCGTCGATCGCCACCACGGGCTGGGTGGAGTTGGGCTGCGATTGCAAGGGTCGACCCTCTTGTTATTGTGCGATGGCCGGGCATTCCCCGGCACAGGGTAGGACCTGAGAATTAGCCATCGGCGGCATAGGGTCAATCGAGCTTTTTTAGCCGGACACGGAAATTTTTTTCAGTAATTGGTGATTTTTTTGGCGACGGACAAGGCTATTGCCGCACGCCGATTATCGCTATGGTGCAGCCACTCGTTTTCTTGCAGTCGAGGCACGATCGGTATGCGTTATCCCTCCATGACGGCGCTGCGGGCCCTGGATGCGGTGGCCCGCCTGGGCAGTGTCGCCGAAGCCGCCAGCGAGCTGAACCTGACCCCCAGCGCCATCAGCCACCAGATCAAGAGCCTGGAGCAGACCCTGGGGTTCGCCCTGACCGAGCGCCAGGGCCGCAGCATCCGCATCACCTACCAGGGCGAGCGCTACGCCCGGGACATCCACCTGCTGCTGGCCAATATCCTCGAGGCCGGGCAGCGTTCGGACGGCCAGCAAGTCAGCGGGCGCCTGTGCATCAGCAGCCCGCCAGGGTTCGCCACCTACTGGCTGTGCACCCATATCGCCGAGTTCCAGGCGCTGTATCCCCAGATCGAGCTGCACCTGGTATCGCCGCGTACCCCGGGCGATACCAGCGACAGCAACGTCGACCTGTTCGTCGCCTACGGCATGGGCGACTGGCCCAACCAGCATGTGCAGAAGATCGTCTCTTTGCGCTATTTCCCGGTGTGCAGCCCGAGCCTGGTGAACGCCATGGGCGGGCTCAAGAGCCTGGATGCGCTGGACCACGCCCTGTTGCTGCACATGATCGACTACTCCGACTGGCGGATCTGGCTGGCGGCGGCCGGGGCGCCGAACGTCGACGTGCGCCGGGGCATAGTGTTCGCCGATGCGCACTTCGTGCAGTCGGCCTGCATCGCCGGCCAGGGCATCGCCATGGGCGACAACCTGCTCAGCGGCGAGGCCCTGGCCAAGGGCCTGCTGGTGCAGCCGTTCGACACCGAGATCGAATCCAACCGCGGCTACTACCTGGTGGCCGACCAGCTCAAGGCCGAGCGCCCGGTGGTGCTGGCCTTCAGTGAGTGGGTCAAGTCGCAGTTGCACGGCATCACCCGCCTGCATCCGGAACCGCGACGCGCTGGCAAAGCGTGAATTTTATTGATCAATAGCGAGGATTTTTTTCGATTGTTGCGCCTCGGTGGCTGCGACTAATGTCCCTCGACATCAGCCGGGCGCAGGGTGTCGCCCGCCATAAGAACAAGAGGAGTAGTCGATGACCACCTGTGCGCAGTCGCTGGTTCGTTTGCTGGAAGGTTATGGCGTGGACACGGTGTTCGGGATTCCCGGGGTGCACACGGTGGAGCTGTATCGCGGCCTGCACGGCAGCCGCCTGCGCCACGTCAGCCCGCGCCACGAACAGGGCGCGGGGTTCATGGCCGACGGCTACGCCCGGGCCAGCGGCAAGCCCGGGGTGTGCTTCATCATCACCGGCCCGGGCATGACCAACATCCTCACCGCCATGGGCCAGGCCTACGCCGACTCGGTGCCCATGCTGGTGATCTCCACGGTCAACCGGCGTGAGCACCTGCGCCTGGGCCATGGCCACCTGCATGAACTGCCGGACCAGCGGGCGATGGTGGCCGGGGTCTGCGCCTTCAGCCATACCTTGCAGTCGCCGGCGGAGTTGCCGGAGATCCTGGCCCGGGCCTTTGCCCTGTTCAAATGCGCGCGCCCACGGCCGGTGCACATCGAGATTCCCCTGGACGTGCTGGAGATGCCGGCCGTCGACCTCAACCTGATGCCGCGCAGCCTGCCCGGCGCACCGGCTCCGGCCGGGGATTCGCTGGCCGCGGCGCTGGCCCTGCTCGATGCCGCCCACCGGCCGCTGATCCTCGCCGGTGGCGGGGCCCGGGGTTGCGCCCAGGTGCTGCAGCAACTGGCCGAGCGCCTGCAAGCCCCGGTGGCGCTGACCACCAACGCCCGGGGCCTGCTGCCCCAGGCCCACCCGTTGTTGCTCGATGGGGTGCAGTCGGCGGCCCATGGCCGGGCATTGATCGACGAAGCCGACGTGGTGCTGGCGGTGGGTACCGAACTGGGCGAGACCGACTACGACTTCTTTGGCCTGGGGCCGTTGCGCTTCAAGGGTTCGCTGATCCGCCTGGACATCGATCCGCTGCAGGTCATGGGCGTGCAACGGGCCCATGTCGCCCTGTTGGGCGATGCCCGGCAAGGCTTGCAGGCGCTGCTGGACCAGGTCGCCCCGCAGGGCGCTCGCGGGCGCTGGGCGGTGGACAGCGTGCAACGGGTGAACCAGGCCGAACGCGCCAGCTGGACGCCCCGGCAGCGAGGGCTGCAAGGCTTGCTGGACCTGCTGCGCGACAACCTCGACGCACCGATCCTGGTGGGCGACTCGACCCAGCCGGTGTACCAGGGCGCGTGCGGCTACCAGGCCCCGGCCCCGGCCAGCTGGTTCAACGCCGGCAGTGGCTACGGCACCCTGGGCTACGGCTTGCCGGCGGCCATGGGTGCCAAGCTGGCGCAGCCCGGGCGAACGGTGGTGGCGCTGGTGGGCGACGGCGGCCTGCAGTTCACCAGCGGCGAGCTGATCGCGGCCTGTGAAGCGCAGATCGGCGTGATCCTGCTGGTCTGGAACAACCAGTGTTATGGCGAGATCCGCGACTACATGCATGCCCGGGACATCCAGCCGCTGGGGGTGGACATCCTCACTCCGGATTTCCAGGCCCTGGCCGCCAGTTGCCATGTGGCCTACCACCAGGCGGCCAGCCCGGCGCAGTTGCAGGAACTGTTGGCGAATCATGCGAGCACTCGCCAACCGGTGATGATCGAGGTCGATGCCGGCGCCTACCTGGCCCTGGACTGATTTTCCGGCGCCCCGGCAAGGCGCCGCAAGAAACGCGCAGGCAGGGACAAGCTGGGTTACATTCAGGTTTTCGCCGGGACGCACCTTGTCACTCGAGGACTCATGGATGAACTGCATTTTCTGCCAGATTATCGCTGGCGCCTTGCCTGCCGCCGTGATCTACCGCGATGAACATTGCATGGCCTTCATGGACGTGCACCCCCTGGGGCAGGGGCATGTACTGCTGATTCCCCGGTCCCATGTGGAAAAGCTCGACCAGTTGCCCGGTTTCGTCCGCCAGCACCTGTACCAGGTATTCGATGGCCTGGTGGCCGCGCAGCGTCGTGCCGGATTCGGCGTGGAGGGCACGCACCTGTTGGTCAACGATGGCCGGGCCACCAACCAGCATATTCCCCATGCCCACATGCACCTGATCCCCCGGCGCAGCGGCGATGGCCTGGGTTTCGCCGCTCGCCTGCTGCTGCACTTCACCGGGCTGTTCGGCCCCAAGGCGAAGGTCGACACCCTGCAACGCCAGGCCGCGCTCATCGCTGGCGAGGTACGGGTGCCCTGGGTCAGCGAGACGCCGGCCGGGGGAGGCCGCTGATATGGATCGCTCACAGGCGTTGGCCGTTGAACATGCGGAAAACCAATACTTGCGCACCCGGGTCGAGGGCCTGGCGAGCATCTCGGGCAACCCCTATCGGGCAAGCGTGCAGGGCGATTCGAGCTGCGGTGCGTTCCTTGTGGCCGACTATCCCAGCCCGATGCTGAATCGGGTGCACGGTGACCAGGAGCGAGACGCCGGGAAGCTGGCCAGCCTGCTGCAGGCTTGCAACGCCTGCAACCCGGCGATCGCACTGATCGCCGCATCGGCCAGGATCGCACCCACCCTGGAGCTGCAAGGGCAACTGCTGCAACGCCTGAAGGGCTGGACCCATGGGCAATTCCTTGCGCCCGTGGAGGCGATCCCGTCCCCGCCGGCGTGTTCGGATATCGAGTCAGTGGACCTGTCGACCCTGGAAAGCTTCTGTGTGCTGCATCGCGAGGCATTCAACACACCCGCGGCTGCCCGGCCGGTTACCCAAGCGGCTTTCGGCGCCTTGCTCGACGATGCTCGCGGGCACTTGTACCTGATACGCGAACAGGGTGTCGCGGTGGCCGGTGCGGCGTTGTTCATCGCCGACAACGGCGTGGCCTACCTGGGCACCGCCTTTACCACCAAGGCTGCGCGCGGCCAGGGTCATCACCGGGCCCTGATCGCCCACAGGTTGCACCAGGCCGTCGCCCTCGGCGCTCGGAGTGTGGCGGCCACGGCGTTGGTGAACTCGCAAAGCCGGCGCAACCTGGAACACTGCGGCTTGCGCCTTTCCCACCTGCAAACCCTGTATCGGGCCGCGCCTTAGCAGCGCTGAAGCCCTGGCCCTGAACGGGTGGCGAGCCCTTGGGCAAGACGGGCAGCCCGGCTGCTTTGCGACAGGCAGGCAGCGGGCGAGGCTTGGCCTTGTGCAACCGGTCGAAGCGATGAGTTTCGGAATCAGCGCTATTGGCTTGTCCGCGATTGCCTGGCCCACTCCTCGGCCGTTTTCGCCTCCACCGGCAGGGCAAAGCAGAAGGTCGCACCGCGCCCGGGTTCGTCCACCAGGCGGATGCTCACCCCGTGCAATTGCAGGATGCGATGGACGATGCGCAAGCCCAGGCCGCCGTCACGGCGGGCGCCACCGATGGTGAAGGGGCGCAGGAACAGGCCTTCGCGCAGGTGCTCGGCAATGCCGGGACCACTGTCGCTGACTCGTACCTGCACCTGTGGCCCCTCGGCCTGCAGGCTGATTTCGATCTCGCCGCCGGCCGGGGTATGGCGCAGGGCGTTGTCGAACAGGTTGGTCAGTACCCGCTCGATCAGCCCGAGGTCGGCGCAGACCACCCAGGTGTCCGGCTTGAAACGTGCTTCGAAGCGCACCTGGCGCGCCTCGGCGGTGAGTTCGAATTTCTGGAACAGGTCCTGCAACAGGTCGGTCAGGGAGAAGGGTTCGAGAATCGGCTGGACGAAACCATGTTCCAGCCGCACCAGTTCCAGCAGTGCCTGGGCCAGGCCGCCCACTTTGCGGCTCTGGTCCAGGGCGATGCCCAGGTAGCGCCGACGTTCCTCGGGGCTCAGGCTGGCGTCCTTGAGCGACAGGGTTTCCAGGTAGCCATGCAGGGACGACAGTGGCGTGCGCAGGTCGTGGGAAATGTTCGCCACCAGCTCGCGGCGCTCCTGATCCTGGCGGGTCAGGGTGCGCCACTGTTCGTTGAGCCGGGTTTGCATCTGGCGGAACGTGGCATCGAGTACGGCGATTTCATCCAGGCTACCGTTCTTGGGGTGAGCTGGTGGCGTGGGCTCCAGTGGCGGCGAAGCACCCTCGATGTCGAAGTGGCCAACCCGCTCGGTGAGGGTGCGCAATGGCCGGGTGATCAGGGCGAAAGCCGTGAGGCCGGCGATCAGGCACAGCAGCGCCACCAGGGCGATCGACCACAGGGCGATATTCAGCGCCGCGCCATTGGCGCCGCGTTCGGCGATGCGGTCGTGTTCCTCGCTGAGCAGCACCACGTACAGATAACCCGCCTGCTTGCCGGCAACCATCAACGGCGCTGCGCTGAACACCTTGCGCCCATCCTGGCTGCGCGGGTCGTCGCCAAGGATCGGCAGCGGGTCGCCAGCCAGCAGGCGACGGATTGGCGCCAGGTCCACCTGTTCGCGGCGCAGGCGGCCGGCGGGAGCGGCATTGCCGACTATCCGTCCCTGGCTGTCCAGCAGGTACAGCTCGACACTGGGGTTGACCAGCATCAGCTGGCCGAACAGCGCACGCAGGGCGTTGGGCATCAGACCGTTGGCATCCATCAGTTGGGTGTCCCGGGCGATATGCCCGGCCAGATCCCGGGACAACCCCTGCACCACTTCCAGCTCATGCATGCGATTGGAGCGCACCTGCAGCCAGGCCGAGGTGGAGCAGCACACTAGCAGCAACAGGGCGAACACCACGGACAGGCGTTGGCTCAGGGTCAGCCTCATGTCGGCTCCTGGGCGGCGAACTTGTAGCCGCGGCCCCAGACCGTGAGGATCCGCGCGGGCTGTGCCGGGTCGCTTTCGATCTTGGCCCGCAAGCGATTGATATGGGTGTTGACGGTGTGCTCGTAGCCTTCGTGGTTGTAGCCCCAGACGGCATTGAGCAGGTCCATGCGCGAGAACACCTTGCCCGGCTGGCGGGCGAAGAAATACAGGAGGTCGAACTCCCGCGGCGTGAGGTCCAGGCGCCGCCCGTCCAGGCTGGCGTCGCGGGTCAGCGGATCGATGGCCAGGCCGTCGAGGGCGAGGCTGCCGCTGTCCAGCTTGAGGTTGCGTGCCAGCGCATCGACCCGGCGCAGCAGCGCCTTGACCCGGGCCACCAGCTCGAGCACCGAGAACGGCTTGGCCAGGTAGTCGTCGGCGCCCAGTTCCAGGCCAAGGATGCGGTGCATCTCGCTGGAGCGGGCACTGGTGATGATGATCGGGGTGTAGCGGGTCATGGCCCGGGCCTGGCGGCAGATTTCCAGGCCGTCGACCCCGGGCAGCATCAGGTCCAGGATCAGCGCGTCCCAGCCGCCCTGTTGCAGCAGGCGCAGGCCCTCGGTGCCGTCGGCACTGTGCACCACCTCCAGCTGCTCGTCGCGCAAGTGCAGCGCAATCAGCTCGGCAATGTGCTGGTCGTCCTCGACCACCAGCACGCGTTTGGCTTGTTCCATCGACACAGGGTCCTTTAGGCAATGGGCGCATTGTGCGGTGTTTCGCCGAGGCCAGTTATCACGAATTGTTTAACTGTGCGTGAGGATTTGGCGATCAGCCCAAGCTTAGGCTCAACCCACTACCAGAGCGGATGATTGTGGGAGGCAGCCATGTTTTCACGGCGACAGTTCTTATTGGCCAGTGGCGGCCTGGGTGTGGCGGCCCTGGCCTTGGAGGTCCTGCCACGCTTGGGCGGCGTTGACGCGCTGGTCGCACCGGCGCTGGCCGACGAGGTTTTCGAGGTCAGTCACAGCGACGCTGAATGGCGCACCTTGCTCAGCCCCGAGCAGTACCGGGTATTGCGCCAGGAGGGCACCGAGCGCGCCTACAGCAGCCCGCTGAACGAGGAGCACCGCGCCGGCACCTTTGCCTGCGCCGGTTGTGCGCTGGCGCTGTTTTCCTCGGCCACCAAGTTCGACAGCCACACCGGCTGGCCAAGCTTCTGGGCCCCGCTGGAACAGGCAGTGGCGCAGCGCAGCGATCGTTCTTTGGGCATGCAGCGCACCGAAGTGCACTGCCGGCGCTGCGGCGGCCACCTGGGGCATGTATTCGATGATGGCCCGGCGCCTACCGGCCTGCGCTACTGCATGAACGGGCTGGCCATGAACTTCACCGTACAAGCGGCCTGATGCTGTTTCTCACCGATAGAAGGATGACCTCATGTGGCTACTGCTTCTCGCTTATCTCGGTGGTGTGCTGACCATTGTCAGCCCCTGCATTCTGCCGGTATTGCCCTTTGTCTTCGCTCGCACCGGCCAGCCGTTCTTGCGCAGTGGCTTGCCGCTGTTGCTGGGCATGGCCCTGACCTTCGCCGTGGTCGCGAGCCTGGCGGCGGTGGGCGGCGCCTGGGTGGTGCAAGCCAATCAGTACGGTCGCTGGCTCGCGTTGCTGTGCATAGCACTGTTCGGGCTGACGTTGCTGCTGCCGCGGTTGGCCGAGCGCCTGACCCGGCCGCTGGTGGCGGTGGGCGGGCGGCTCTCGGAGGCTGCCGGCCACGACCCACGGCCGCGGCCCGGCGCTTCATTGTTGATCGGCGTTGCCACCGGCCTGCTCTGGGCGCCGTGCGCCGGGCCGATTCTCGGGCTGTTGCTGACCGGAGCGGCATTGCAGGGCGCCAACCTCGCGACCAGCCTGCTGTTGCTGGCCTACGCGGGCGGCGCTGCGACCTCGCTGGCCGTGGCGCTGTTGCTCGGTGGCAAGGTGTTCGCCGCCATGAAGCGCTCCCTGGGCGCCGGTGAATGGCTGCGCAAGGGCCTGGGGGCAGCGATGCTCGCCGGGGTCGCGGCCATTGCCATGGGCTGGGACACCGGGATTCTCGCGCGTCTTTCCACGGCCTCCACCGCCGGCCTGGAGCAGGCCCTGGTGGGACGGTTGGCGGGTGGGGCGGCTGCACCGGAGGGGGCGATGCAGGCGCAAGATCACCTCGGCGGCGCAATGATGGCTGCCGCTGGCGCCATGTCCGCGCCGGCCCTGCCGGTGCAGGGCCAGTTGCCGCCGCTGAGTGGCGCCGTGCAGTGGCTCAACTCGGCCCCCCTGAATGCCGAGGCGCTGAAGGGCAAGGTGGTACTGGTGGATTTCTGGACCTACTCCTGCATCAACTGCCTGCGCAGCCTGCCCTATGTCAAAGCCTGGGCCGAGAAGTACCGCGACCAGGGGCTGGTGGTGATCGGTGTACACGCCCCGGAGTTCGCCTTCGAACGGGACGTGGGCAATGTCACCAAGGCCGTGAAGGACTTGGGCATCGACTACCCCGTGGCCATCGACAACGACTACCGGATCTGGCGTGCCTTCGACAACCAGTACTGGCCGGCGCACTACTTCGCCGATGCCCAGGGGCGCATTCGCTACCAGCACTTCGGCGAGGGTGAGTACGCCGAGTCTGAGCGAGTGATCCAGCAACTGCTGCGCGAGGCCGGCAATGCCCAAGTCGCCGGTGGCTTGATCCAGGCCGAGGCCAAGGGGGTGCAGCAAGCGGCGGACATGAACGAGGTGCGCTCGCCGGAAACCTACGTCGGCTACCAGCGCTCGGAGAACTTCGTGCCCCAGGCCAGCCTGGCGCCGGACACCGTCGCGGCCTATGAGGTGCCAGCGCAGTTGGCGCTGAACGACTGGGGCCTGCGCGGGCAGTGGAAGGTCGGGGCCGAAAGTGCTCGATCCACTGCGCCAGGCGGGGCGCTGGTGTACCGCTTTCACGCCCGTGACCTGCACCTGGTACTGGGTCCGGGTGTGGATGGCAAGCCGGTGCGCTTCAAGGTGCTGATCGACGGCCAGGCACCGGGGGCGGACCACGGCGTGGATGTGGCGCCCGACGGCAGCGGCCAGGTGACCGAGCAGCGCCTGTACCAGTTGGTGCGTCAGGCCGGCGATGTGGCGGAGCACACCTTCAGCATCGAGTTTCTCGAACCAGGGGTGCAGGCCTATGCCTTCACTTTTGGTTGAAAGGTGGGGACACGACAGTCGGTTGGCCAGGATCGTGGAAAGGCCGGGCGCGGACCTGCAGGTTCACTCATGGCAAGAGAGGCAGGTATGAAGAACATTCTGGGTGCAGTGCTGGCAATGACCGTGCTGGGGCTGGCGGGGCAGTGCTCGGCCTTTTCCCTTGGTGGTACCGGTGACGCGGTGGTGATCGCACCGCCAGCGCTGGATGAACGCAATCCGGCCCCTAGCGAGACGGCGGTATTTGCCGGTGGTTGCTTCTGGGGTGTGCAGGGCGTGTTCGCCCATGTCAAAGGCGTGCAGCGCGCGGTGTCCGGTTATGCCGGGGGCGCGGCGCAGACGGCGGACTACCAGCGGGTCAGCGAAGGTGACACCGGGCATGCCGAGTCGGTGCAGGTGACCTTCGACCCGGCCCAGGTCAGCTATGGCAGCTTGCTGCAGATCTACTTCTCGGTGGCCCACGACCCTACCGAACTCAATCGCCAGGGGCCGGACAGCGGCCCCCAGTACCGCTCGGCGCTGTTCCCGCAGACGCCCGAGCAACAACGGGTGGCCCAGGCCTACATCGCCCAGCTCGATGCAGGACGGGCGTTCGCCAAGCCCATTGCCACCCGCCTGGAACCGGACCAGACTTTTTACCCGGCGGAGGCCTATCACCAGGATTTTCTTGCCGAGCACCCTGGCTATCCCTACATCGTGATCAATGACCTGCCCAAGGTGGCGCACCTCAAGCAGCTGTTTCCCGAGCGTTACCAGGAACAGCCGATACGGGTGAAGACTGGCGGTTGATGACCGATCTTGAGGGCGGGGAGGTCAGTAGCGCCACTTGCGTAGCAGATCCTCGCCATAGCGCTGGCTGATCAGCGCTTCGACGCCGTCATCGTCGTCATGTACCTCGGCCAGGCACAGCAGCATCAGCGCGTCCAGGTAGTCCTGCGGCGAATCGAAGAAAGGCGTCAAGGCCATGCCGCTATCGTGGTCGAAATAGTAGACCGCGCCGGTGTCGCGCTCGAAGCAGAACAGGTTGCCGTTGCCCAGGTAGTCGCCGAAGGCCACCAGCCTTTGCGCCAGTGCCAGGTCCAGGTATTGCTCGTCGATCTCGACGATGCCGGGGTAGGCCTCCAGCAGAGGCTGGATCGAGATGTCGCCGGGCTCGACGCTGCACAGGGTCTCGGCCAGGGACAGCACCCCCAGCTGGCGGTGGTAGTCGCGCAGCGCCAGTGGCAGCGGGCAGCCCAGGCGCTGTTCCAGGGCCTGCAAGGCGTCTTCGCTGACGGGTGTCAGCTCGGGTTCGTTGATGTGTCCTTCCCATAGCGCGCCGTAGGCGCCAATCGCCGCCCGGTACCAGGCCAGGCGCGTGGCCTGATCGGGCAGGTCCGGCCAGGCCAGGGGCGGGCAGCCGGCCGGTGGCCAGTCGGCGTTGGTGTCGTGTTGTTCTGACATGAGGGCTCCTTGGGTGAGCGGCAGGTGAAGGGCGATCAGGCGCTATGGCGCTTGCGCTCCATGGCGATGTCCGAGGGCTCGAAGCCCATCGAGCGGAAGAACTGCGCCGCTCCAGGACGACCGGCGCGCAGGACCCAGGTGATCTGCGGGTTGTCGCCCATCACCCAGTGCACCAGGGCCCGGCCTGTACCTTGCCGCCGATGTTGCTGGGCAACCACCACCATGGACAGGTAGCCGTTGGAGAGCCCATCGCTGAGGCCGCGGGCAAAACCGATGATGCTGTTGTCGTGCAGGGCCACTGCCGTGCGCTGGGAGTTGGCCAGCAACTGGCTGAAGTACTCGCGGGTACCAATGCGATGGCCCCAGCCGTTGTCCGCGAGAAATTGCCACAGGGCTTCGCAGTCCTCGGCCCGGGCGTCGCGGATCAGCATGGGCATGTCTCCAATGGGTAGCGATCGCGGATTGCATCCCGCCGGCGGGTTATTCGTCAAGCGCGGCTGAACGCTTCGGTCAAGCCGGGCGAGCATTGCGAACATTGTTGCCGGCTGGCGCCAGGCGTAGCGTGGTGCCTGGACTTGGATCTGCCTGGAGGGACGCAAGCATGACCGTGAAACTGGGAGCCATCGATGCCTGGGCGCAGCCGGCCAATGGCCGCGCGCGGGCGCTGTTGCCGGAAGTCGCCCGGCTGTTCGAGAAGTCCGGCTCGGCGCACCTGCTCGACCAGCCGGTGAGCATCGAGCAGACCGTGGCGCTGATGGATCAGGCCGGAGTGGAAAAGCTCATGCTCAGCGCCTGGTGCCGGCCCGAGGGCTGGGTGTTCAGCAACGATGAAGTGGCGGCCTATACCCGGGCCTTTCCCGAGCGTTTCGTCGGCGTGGCCACGGTGGACCTGAGCCGGCCCATGGCCGCCCTGGCCGAACTCGATCGGGCGGTGGGCGAGCTGGGTTGCAAGGCCCTGCGCATCGTGCCCTGGCTATGGAAGCTGCCGCCCAACCACCGCTTGTACTACCCGCTGTACGCCAAGTGCATCGAGCTGGGGATTCCCTTCTGTACCCAGGTCGGTCATACCGGCCCGCTGATGCCCTCGGAGACCGGGCGGCCGGTGCCCTACCTGGACGAGGTGGCCCTGGACTTTCCCGAGCTGGTGATCATCGGCGGGCACATCGGCCATCCCTGGACCGACGAGATGATCGGCCTGGCCTGGAAGCACGACAATATCCACATCGATACCTCGGCCTACCTGCCGGCCTACTACCCGCCGCAGCTACTGCATTTCATCCGCACCTACGGCCAGGACAAGGTCTTGTTCGGCAGCAACTTCCCCCAGCTGTCGCTGAAAAAATGCCTGGAGCAGGTCCAGGCCCTGGAACTTCCGCCGCCAATCGCGGACAAATTCCTCCAGGACAATGCCCGCCGGGTTTTCGGTTTGTAGTCGCCTCCCGCAGGCGCACATGGCCGTGACCCTGGGCGGCCCGGGTCCGCTGGCGAACGGTGCGCGCACCTTGGCAGCGGTTTTTCTGGCTCGAGGTTTCTTGTAATCTTGGCCTCCCCATTCACGGACGAATATCGAGACAGCCCATGGCTAACTCCACCCCGTCACGCCTCGGCAAGATCCTCCAGGGTCTGCTGTTCGCCCTGATCGGCATCGGCCTGCTGGTCATCGCCGGCAACCTTGCCCTCGACCGCCGCGAATTCCTCGCCAGCGCCCAGACCGCCGACGGCATCGTCAGCGACCTGAATGCCGGCGGCTCGCACCCCGAGATCGCCTTCACCACGGCCAGTGGGGAGAAGATCTCCTATCCCCAGGGCGGCTTCATCTTCGGCTACCAGAAAGACCAGCCGGTCCGGGTCTACTACCAGCCCGACCGCGCGGCCAACAGTGCGGTCATCGACGATCCGGCCGCTCTCTGGGCCACCCCGGGCGTGCTGGGCCTGATCGGCCTGGTGTTCGTCATTGCCGGCCTCATCGGCATCGCCAGCCAGCGCGGGCGTCGCGCCGCACAACCATTAAAAGGACTTTGAACCCATGAGCTATGACATCCCGATCCCGGTCAACGAGAGTCGCTGGCAGTACCAGACCGCCAGTGGCGGCGGCCTGACCGTGGCCCTGCTGGCTGGCAGCGGCGCTTCCCTGGTACTGCGCTCGCCCCAGGGCGAGGATGTGCACTACCACTATGGCGGCCTTGGGGTGGGGGTAGGGTTCGGCGCTCGCCTGCCGCGCTTCGGCAAGGTCAATATCCGGATCAAGGGCAAGACCGTCGGTGGCGCCGGTGCTGCCGAAGCCTTTCCCAGCACCGGCAAGGTGTTCGTTTCCGACGCCCTGGCCAGCCGCGACCTGACCAGCGACGACATCACCGGCCCTTGCCTGTACACCGAAGTCGGTGCCGGGCTGGGGGTGGGTGGTTCGGCCACGGCCTTGCTGTTCGGCCTGGACCCCAAGCTGCTGGCCCTGGCGGTAGCGGTGAATTCCACTGCGGCCTCGATTTTCGCGGCTACCACGGTCAACCGCCAACTGCTGCAGTCGGCCAAGGGTGCGGTAGTCATGGCCGGGATGAACGCCGGCCTGCAAGCCGGCGGCGGTGCGGCGATCTACATGGGCTACCTGTTCTAGCCCTTTCTGTCCGGGGCGCCTGGAGTCACAGGCGCGCCAGGCATTGCTGGAGAATATCCAGCCCCTCTTCGAAGACTTCCGCTTCCGTGGTCAGGGGCGCCAACAGGCGCACGATATGCCGTGACTTGCCGCTGGGCATCAGCAGCAGGCCGGCTTCCCGGGCGCTGGCCAGCAGATTGTTCAACGGCTCCGACGCTGGCGCGCCCTGCTCATCCAGCAGCTCGATTCCGCGCATGGCGCCGACCCCGGTCAAGCGCCCCAGGTAGCGGCACAGGCCACTGGACTTCCAGTGCCGGTAACGCTCGACAATCGCTCGTTCCTGGACCTCGCCCCAGGCTT
Organism: Pseudomonas sp. B6(2017); assembly: GCF_002112765.1. Classification (NCBI taxonomy): domain Bacteria; kingdom Pseudomonadati; phylum Pseudomonadota; class Gammaproteobacteria; order Pseudomonadales; family Pseudomonadaceae; genus Pseudomonas; species Pseudomonas sp. B6(2017). The sequence continues at coordinate 209,757 of NZ_NEIQ01000002.1, forward strand.
GCAGATGCTCGTCGGTCATTTCCTCCAGGGTCGCCAGGGCCGCGGCGCAAGCGATCGGGTTGCCCGAATAGGTGCCCCCCAGGCCGCCTCGGGGCAGGCTGTCCAGCAGCTCCTGGCGACCCACCACCGCGCCCAGGGGCAGCCCGCCGCCGATGCTCTTGCCCAAGAGGATCAGGTCCGGTTCGATACCCAGCCGGGAAAAGCCGAAACGCTGGCCGGTGCGGCCAAAGCCGGACTGGATCTCGTCGGCCACCAGGAGGATCCGCTGCTCGTCGCACAAGCGACGCAGGGCCTGGGCGAACCCCGGGTCCAGAGCCAGGAAGCCGCCTTCGCCCTGTACTGGCTCGAAGATGAAGCAGGCCACCTCGCCGACATCGATCTCCACGCTGAACAACCGTTGCATGGCCTTCAAGGCTTCTTCGGCACTCACGCCGTTGTCGGCGCTGGGGTAGGGCAGGTGGTACACGGGCCCCGGTAGCACGCCGACCTTCTGCTTGTAGGGGGCGACCTTGCCGTTGAGGTTGAGGGTGGCCAGGGTACGGCCATGGAAGCCACCATCGAAGGCGATCACGGCGCTGCGCCCGGTCGCGGCGCGGACGATCTTCAAGGCGTTTTCCGCTGCTTCGGCGCCACTGTTGGTGAGCATGCCGCTGACTGGATAGTTCACCGGGATGAAGCTGGCCAGGCGCTCCATGAACTCAAGGTAGGGCGCGTGGGCAGCGGCGTTGAAGGCGTAGTGGGTGAGGCGGCTGGCCTGGGCCTGGATGGCCGCGACGATACGCGGATGGCAGTGCCCGAGGTTGAGTACGCCAATGCCGCCGACGAAGTCGATGTAGCGCTTGCCCTGGGTGTCCCAGACTTCGGCGTTGCGCCCGTGGCTGAGCTGGATCGGATGGACGGTGGCGATCGAACGGCTGATGTTCTGGTGGCTCATGGGATGGGCTCTGGATGCCGGGAACGAGCCGTTATCTAAGCCGGCCTCGGCCGCCTGGGACAAACGAAATAAAGTCGCCGGGTCAGTATGAAATTTCCCGATCTGGTCTTTGCCTCCTGCTCAGGACCTTTGCGCCTTGTGGCGGTTACGCAGGTGGCGCACCAGGGCGGCGAGCGCCAGCAGGGCCACCACGCCGAGGAAGATCGGCAGGCGATAGGGCTTCAGGTCGCCGAAAAAATGCTGCAAGGCCTCGCCGGCCCAATAGCCAGCCCCGACGAACAACATGGCCCAGACTGCGGCCCCGAGCACATTGAGCAAAGCAAAGCGCCAGGGTGCCAGGCCGCTGGCGCCGATGACCATCGGTCCTACCAGGCGCATGCCATAAAGAAAGCGCACGGCGAACACCGAGGTCAGGGGATAGCGCTCGATCAGGCCCTTGACCCGCTCGATGGCGGCCTGGTGGCGCTTGAGCCTGGGCAGTATCCGGGCACCGGAGTAGCGACCGGTCCAGAACAGCAGTTGGTCGCCGAGGATGCCGCCGAGGGTGGCCAGGCCGAGCACCTGGGGCCACTCCAGGTTGCCCTGGTGCGCCGCCATGCCACCGAGGATCAACACAGTCTCGCCCTCCAGCAGGCAACCGACGAAGATCACCCAGTAGCCGTAGGTGGCGATCAAGGCGTTGAGGTCCAGGTGTTCGAGCATGGCTATCCCTTGTGTACGTTCGAGGTGGGTCATGGCTTCGATCCGCCATCCTGCTTCGAGTGCTACCGGATTGAAGCGTTCGGTCGGCGATGGCTGAGCGTAAGGGATATACCTTTGACATATCCCTTTGCTTCACTAGACTTGAGGGCACCTTTGGCTCATGCAGCAGGTGATTCGATGGAAACCGGTTCCGTATTCAAAAGCAATCGCAGCCAGGCTATTCGCATGCCCAAGGCCGTGGCGTTGCCGGACGATGTCACACGGGTGGACATCGTCGCGATCGGCCGCACCCGCATCATCACTCCGGCGGGCGAGTCCTGGGACAGCTGGTTTGATGAGCAGGACAGCGTGAGCGCTGACTTCATGACTGAACGGGAGCAGCCAGCCGAGCAGATACGTGAGGAGTTCTGATGTTCAAGTACATGCTCGATACCAATATCTGCATCTTTACCATCAAGAACAAACCCCAGCAGGTTCGCGAAGCGTTCAGCCGTAATCAGGGACGTTTGTGCATCAGTTCCATCACGTTGATGGAATTGATCTATGGTGCGGAAAAATCTGCCGTGCCGGAGAAAAACCTGGGGCGTGTCGAAAGCTTCGTGGCACGCCTGCAAGTGCTGGATTATGACGATAACGCTGCGATCCATAGTGGCCAGCTACAGGCCGAACTCGCCCAGAAGGGCAAACGGATAGGTCCCTACGATCAGCTGATAGCGGGACATGCCAGGTCATTGGGGCTGACCCTGGTCACCAACAATCTTCGTGAGTTCGAGCGTGTGCCCGGGTTGCGCGTCGAGGATTGGGTCTAGGGTCTGTTGCCGTTTCGGCGCAAACCGCGTTGCCGCGTCAAATGGCGCCAGGCTAGGCGTAGGACGCAGGCAATGGTCGTTCCCTTGTCAAGTCCTGCAACGACGCATGGCGCCATTTGTGGACGGGCCGGTTTTAGCGCGGCGCGTCGTTACTCGACGGCTCATTTGGACGGCCAAACTTCGCGTCTCGTGCCTAGCTCCGCGCTAAAACTGGCTCCGGCGCGGTCGCGGCGAAATGGCAACAGACCCTAGATAAGTCCGACACCCCTTACTGTCCTATCACCCAGGCCCAGGCCATGGCCGAACCATACAGGCCCAGGCCGAACACCGAGTGGCCGACCAGGCTGCGCAGCCGGGCCACGTTCGGCTTGGGCGTCTTGCTGGCCGCGACTCCGGCACCCATGCACGGTTGCATGAGGAAGAATGGCGCTGCCACCGTCAGCACGCCGACGATCAGCGCCGGGGCCAGGGTCGGCTGCAACGGCCATTGCGGGTCCTGGGTCAGCAGCAACAGTACCGCGAAAGCGATCCCGATCAGGTAGTGGGCCAGCCAGCCCAGCGTTTGTTCTGCGGCTATTGGCGCCGCCTGGGCGATGTTCTGGTGCACGAACCGGCCCTTGGGGAAGTGGCCGACCCAGCGCCCGACCATGGCCCAGTTGGGGCCGGGCATGTTCAGGAACCGGGCCAGGAACAGGTTCCAGAGATCCAGGACCACGGTTGCGCCGACACCGATCGCCAGTGCCGGTAAGATCAACGCCATGAGTGCATGCATAAGGACTCCTTCGGATACGGGAGCCTGGCAGTACAGTGCCAGGTATTCCCATGATAAGATTTCATTCAATTTAATGATTGAATGATCAATAAAGCAGCAGGAACTGTCAATGACCGATTCGTTTTCCCCACAGCAGCCCCTGGCCGACATGGCCGAGCTGGCGCGCATCCTCGGGCATCACCATCGCTTGATCCTGCTGGAGCACATCGCTCGCGGCGAGCAACCGGTGGAGCGCCTGGTGGAGGCCTCGGGCCTTTCGGTAGCCAACACTTCCCAGCATCTGCAGCAGTTGCGTCGCGGCGGTTTCGTGCAGTCCCGGCGCGATGGCAAGCGCGTGCTCTACAGCCTGGCCCAGGGGCCGGTGGTGAACCTGCTCGATGCCCTGCGCCAGTACGTCGACTACAACCATGGACAGATTCGCGACCTGCTCAGCGACAGCGTGCAACAGCCGGCGCGGCTTGAGGGCATCTCCCGGGGCGAGTTGCAGCAGCGCTTGCAGGAAGGCGGCATGACCTTGCTGGATGTGCGTTCGCCGGAGGAATTTGCCCAGGGGCACCTGCCGGGGGCGATCAACATCCCGCTGGATGAGCTGGAACTGCGCCTGGCGGAGCTACCGTCGGAGCAGGAGTTGGTGGCCTACTGCCGCGGCCCTTACTGCGTGCTTTCGCACAACGCTGCGGCGTTGTTGCGGGCCAAGGGCTTCAAGGTGCGGCGCCTGGACGAGGGGTTCACCGACTGGCAGGCCGCAGGGCTGGGTGTCGAAGCTAGCGAGTGAAAACGCCGAGAAACAGGGCGAATAAGCCATTGCCTACAGGTGCATGATCCATATCAACAGGATTTTCAGAGAAATCCGCTACAAGGGACCCAGGCTCGGACCCACAAGGTACCGGGCCCCGGGCCTACCTCCCAAGGGCCCGAGATAACCAATAAAAACCTTTGCGGATATCGGCCGAGGGGATCACCCCAGGCGGGTTTTAAAGGAATAACCTGATGGCTTTTTCTCTGTCACGTTTGTGCCTCCTGGGCGCTGCGTTGCTCTGCGTACATTCTGCCCACGGTAGCGAGCCTGCTCCGGCAGCTACCCCCACCCCCGATGCCGAAACGATCCAGCGTGGCCAGTATGTGGCCCAGCTTGGCGACTGCATCGCCTGCCATACCGCTCGTGGCGGCGCGGTCATGGCCGGCGGCCTGGAGCTGAAGACGCCCATGGGCACCATCTACTCCAGCAACATCACCCCGGACAAGACCACCGGCATCGGCAACTACAGCTTCGAAGAGTTCGACCGCGTGATGCGCGAAGGCGTGACCCCTGATGGCAGCCATTTGTACCCGGCCATGCCGTACCCGTCCTACGCGAAGATGACCGAAGAGGACATGCGAGCGCTCTTTGCCTACCTGATCAATGGCGTGGAGCCGGTGGCCCAGGGCAACCTGGAAGCCGACATGGGCTTCCCCTTCAACCAGCGCTGGGGCCTGTGGTTCTGGAACTTCGCCTTCGTCGACAAACAGCCCTTCAAGCCCGATCCCCAGCGTGACGAACAGCTCAACCGTGGCGCCTACCTGGTCCAGGGCCTGGGCCATTGCGGTTCCTGCCACACCCCACGGGGCATCGCCTTCCAGGAGAAGGCCATGAGCGACACCGAATCCGGTGGCCAGCATTACCTGGCCGGGGAGACGGTAGAAGAGTGGCGTGCCCTGAGCCTGCGCAACCTGTGGACCGTGGAAGACACCGTGCAACTGCTCAAGACCGGGCAGAACCGCTTCGCCACGGTCTCGGGCAACATGGCCGATGTGATCCACCACAGTACCCAGCACTTCACCGATGCCGACCTGACCGCCATCGCGGCCTATCTCAAGTCGTTGCCGGCAGGCAAGGACGACCTGCCGATGCCGTCCGAGGTCCAGGCCCCGGCAGCACCGCCGAGCAACCTGTTCACCTCTCGTGGTGGCCTGGGTTATGCGCAGTTCTGCTCCGACTGCCACCGCCAGGATGGTGCCGGCGTACCGCAGATGTTCCCGTCCCTGGCGGGCAACCCCAGCGTGGCGTCGAGCAACCCGACTTCCCTGCTGCACATCACCCTGACCGGCTGGAAGACCGCCCAGACCGCGGCCCATCCACGGGTCTACACCATGCCGGGTTTCGCCCAGCTGGCCGATGAGGAAATCGCCGAGATCCTGACCTTCGTCCGCAGCAGCTGGGGCAACCAGGGCTCGGCCATCGACGCCAACCAGGTCAAGAAAATGCGTGCCCAACTGAGCCCGCAAGTGGAGAGTACGCCGTTCGAAACCCCACGCCTGGCCAACTTGCTGGCCGCGCCGAACGCCGAGCAACTGGTGCGCGGCATGCGCCTGCACCTGGAGACCAAGGCCCTGCTGCCGGACAACGTCGGCAACTCGCTGAATTGCACCAGCTGCCACCTCAACGCCGGTACCGTGGCCGATGGTTCGCCTTTTGTCGGTGTCTCGGCATTCTTCCCCGGCTACGCGCCACGGGCAGGCAAGACCATTACCCTGGAAGAGCGCATCAACGGTTGCTTCCGCCGCTCCATGCACGGCAAGCCGCTGCCGGTGGCTGGCCCGGACATGCAAGCCATGGTGGCCTACTTCGAGTGGATGAAGATGAATACCCGTCCCGAGGACAAGGTGGCCGGGCGTGGCGTGGGCAAGATCGATCCCGCCCTCAAGCCCAACGCCGAGAACGGCAAGCAGGTATACGCCAAGCAGTGCGCGGTGTGCCATGGCGCTGATGGCGAAGGCCTGAAGCGTGCCGACGGCAGCCTGATCTTCCCGCCGCTGTGGGGCGACGAGTCGTTCAACATCGGCGCCGGCATGGCCCGTACCTACACCGCCGCGGCCTTCGTCAAGCGCAACATGCCGATCGGCTTCCACGAGAAATTCCCCCTGGGCCAGGGTGGCCTCTCGGATCAGGAAGCCCTGGACGTGGCCGAGTACTTCTCCCATCAACCGCGTCCGGACTTCCCGGACAAGGTCAAGGATTGGCCCAATGGTGGCCGGCCGGCGGACGCTCGCTACTGACCCTGACCATGGCGGCTGCTTCGGTAGCCGCCATGCTCGGTTTGAGCAGCCCGTAGCCGCTGTTTTCGAGCGGCGAAAAACCTGTGGCAGGCCAATCGCGCCGAGTTAAGATCGCCATCCTTTCGCGGCCACCGTTGGCTGCTCCTGCCAAGGATGAAGCATGCGATTTCCTTCTGTGGTGTTGCTCGGCCTGACCCTGGGCCTGGGCGGTTGCACTTTCGTCTCGACCCTCAAGGCCACTACCGTCAGTTATCGCGTTCCGGCGGATGCCGGTGACACTGCATTGATCCGCATCGTTTCCCAGGGCTCGGTCCGTGGCGTGCCATACAGCGATTGCATCGACTGGCGCAAACCGGGCTCGGGCGTGATGGTCAAGCCGCATCGGGGCATTGCCCATCCCAAGTTCCGCAGCCTGGGCATTCCCATGAGCGCCGAGACCGACCGTATGCGGCGCCAGGAAGGGTTTGGCGCCAACGAGCTCAAGCTCCCGGCCAATCGTCCCTTCGCCCTGATGTTCTACAACAGCGAACCCGGGCAGCTGGAGAATTTCCGCGCCGTCTGTGAGCAGAGCGTGAGCTTCGTGCCTGAGGCTGGCGCGACCTACCAGCTGGTGTTCCTCCAGGACCAGCAATGCACCGCGCTGCTGCGCAAGATCGATGAGCACGGGCAGATGCAAGCCGAGCCTGTGGGGCTGCACTCCAGCGACTACTGCAGCCCCGATGCTCGGATCAGAGATCGCTGACAGGGGGTTTAGCCAGGGTAGTGCTGGCAGATTTCCTTCCAGATATAGCCACCGCTGTAGCGGATCCAGCGGATATACAGATGGTCGACAAAGGCTTGCCAGCGGCTGTTGCGGCGTCGCTGCAGGCTTTCTTCGATATCCGCCAGCAGCGAGGTGCGCTCGAAACCCGTCCAGATTTCCGGGATCACCGCCATCAGGTTGACGTAGCACACCGGCGCCACCTCGCAGTAGAGGATGCGCTCGATCTCGGCCCGCTCGTAGGCCTGGGTCTGCCGGGCGATGTAGGCATAGTCCACCTGGTTGTCGACGAAGGCATCCGACAGCACATAGCGGATCTCGTCCAACTGTTCCCGGGTGATGGGGTTGCTAGGCATGGTCGAATGAACTCAGGAGCGCTGGTAGGGCAAGCCGAACGGTACCCCGTTCAGGGTGTGGGTACAGCAAGGGCAGTCGGGGCTCATGTGCGCTGCGCGCAGTTGCGGATCGACCATTTGCAACAACCCCTGGGCATCGACGTACAAGCCGCTGAAGAAACTGAAGTGGCCGATGCGCACGTAGTCCTCGCGTTCATGCTCATGCCGGGCTACCAGCCAGAACACCGGCTCCTCACGATCCAGGCGGCTCTTGGCCTCACTGAACACCGAATCCCAGGGTTCGCCCACCCGGCTGAGCAGGAAGCGGAACAGCGGCGTGTAGTCCAGTCCCAGGCGCAGCCCGGAATGCATGCTGCCGCGCTGCTGCTCTTCGTTGGCGGCCAGGGCCTTGCTGTGGCGCTGCCGGGCATAGGCCGGATGGATCTTGTGGTGCACGCCGTGGGTCCGCGTGTTGACCTTGCGATACAGCGGTTGTTTTTCCATCGGGCGGGTCCTTCCTGGTTGCCGGCGAATGGCGATTCTATCTTGGTGCGATCATCCGCGTCGGCTCGCGGCCGTTGGCATTGTGCTGGTAGATGGCCGCTGGCTGGCCCTGGTCGTCGAAGAACACCTGGCCCAGCCCGGAAGAGTTCCACAGCCGTTCACCGGCCTTGGCATGCTCGGGCACATGGGGGATGACCTTCATGCGCCGGCGCCTGGTGAACCAGTTCAACGGCGAGCGGGGCGAGTAGAGCCAGCGGTTGAGGCGGTCGAACCAGTCCAGCAGGGTTGCGGGAAATTCATTTTTGATGCCGCTGCTGGTGACCTGCCAGATTCGCGGGCCGCCCTGGCGGTGGCGGATCAGCACTTCGTAGACGAAGGAGTAGTGCACGTCGCCGGAGAGGATCACGTAGCTGCCCGGGGTGCGTGAGTGGCGGAAGATATTGAGGATCACCTGCGCCGAACCGCGATGGGCCATCCAGTTTTCCGCGTCCACCAGCAGCGGGTAGCCACACCAGCTGAAGACCTTCTGCACGGTTTCGATCAGCTTGACGCCGAAGATCGGCGCCGGCGAGACGATGATCGCCGAAGGGTGGTCCAGCAGTTCGTGCTGCAGTTCGCTCAAGGCTTCCCAGTCCAGCAGGCCCGAAGGCTGGCCCAGGCTGAACTCGCTGCGCCAGCGCCGGGTGCGCGTGTCCAGCACCACCAGGGCCGGGGTGCTGGGCAGTACGTATTGCCACTGGGCAAAGCGCAGCAGTTGCTCGAGCAACGAGTCGTGCAGTCGTCGGTCCAGTCGCCGGTTGCCTCGCGCGCTGGCGCTCAGGGCCTGGGTCTGCTCCAGCAATGCCGGAAAGGCGTCGGGGTCGTTGCCCCAGCCCTGGCACAGCATGTAGGCCAGCAGGGCATTGCCGATGATGCGTTTGGAGAAGGGATGGCCGTAGGCGGTTTCTTCCCATTGGGCGCTGAGGTTCCAGTCGTCGGTGATGTCGTGGTCGTCGAAGATCATCAGGCACGACAGGTGGGCGAAGACCCGCGCCGCGCCGTCCAGGCCAGCGACGAAGGCCTCGATATGCCGTTGCTCCCTGGCATAGCGCGCCTGGTGCTGCGGGCTCAGTTGCGGCATCTGGGGCGCGATCAGGCTCCAGGGCACCGGCGACCAGGCCAGCAGGTACATGGCCAGCACCTCGGCGAAGGTCACCAGGTGATTGTCGGCGCTGCTGCTGGTGAAGATCGGCTTCTTCACTCCGCCGAAGAACCGCTCGCGCAGGGTCTCGTTGCTCTTGAGCGCGGGGAGCAACTCGGCTCGCTGGTAGTAGCTGGCGTGGTGGCAGTAGAGCGCCTGGCTGTCGTCCACCACGGCGCCTTCGAGCTGTTCGTCGAACAGGCCCAGGCGTTCGATCAGGGCATGGATGGCCCGCAGCATGGGGCCAGCCACATCGTCGGCGTAGATCTGGTCGCCGCTCATCAGCAGCAATGCGGGGCGGTCTTGGGTCGCCGGTTTTTGCGCCAGCAGGCGGTCGGCGCATAGCAGGCCGTCGGGGGCCGGGTGATGGGGTTTGCGGCAGGAACCGTGGAGCAGGTTGTCGATGCGGCTATGCAGTACGAATTCGGCCCGCTGCGCATCGCCATAGAGCAAGTGGGGCGCCCAAGCGGCCATGCCCAGGAGGCCGTGCTGTGCATCGCTGATCAGCAGGTCATAGGCGATCGGCAGATCCTCGGACAGGGTCGCGTCCAGGCTCACGTCGATCAGGTGGATGTAGGCATCGCGGCCCACGGCGATGACCTGGCACTGGTGTTCATCCAGGGCCAGTTCCTGCATGGCCGCACCTTCGGCCTGCAGTTGCAGGGTCAGGGACAAAGGCTGCGAGCCCACCAGCCACAACACCAGCCGGCTCGGTTCCAGGCGGCGCAACAGCGGGCCGGCGAGTACGGGAGGGAGAGCACCAGAGTCGGAAGAGGGCATGTGCCAGAAGTAGCCTTGTCAAAAAAGTGCTCGGGATACTACCGTAGTCTTTGTCAATAAAGCGTAATGTGAACTCCTGCGGCGAGTCACTGCTGGCAGCAGGGAAGGTACTTCAGAGTTTGTAGAGTTTTTTATCGGATTTTTTATAGGGAATTTATGGGCTTCAATATTCTTCTGCGAAATTCTAAACGTCTTAGCTACTTCAAAAGATATCTGCTCAGGATGCTCAAGTTTGAGGCTGTGAATGAAGTTGTTTTGTGTTCAGGTTATTTTCAGGAGGATTTATGGGGCTATTCGGTTCTTGATGATGATGTTTTGCAAGCCCTGAAGTCCAAGGCTGATAATGAAAAGTTTAAATTAAATTTTATTGCTGGGAAGTTTAAGGTCGATAAAAAAACTCAACAGGTTGATTCTGAAGATGTATGGTTTCCCTCTTATAAAAACTTTTTGAAGCGCTTGAATGCAGAAGGGGTGGGGTTTGAGGCCTATATTGCCAAAGACAAGAATTGGCATGCCAAGGTGGCCCTGTTTCTCATCAATGGTGTTCCCATTGCAGGCATCGTTGGTAGTTCGAATATGACCAGGCCGGCAGTGAGTGAAACAGGTGATTTGTTCAACTTTGAGTGTGATGTTGTTATCTGGGTGGGCAAGTACCAGTTGAATAAGGTTTTTGGTGGGCTGGCTGATCCTGTTCCAGATGATCCCTTTTCGCCAATTATTGCGCAGGTCAATCCTCGCTATCCCCAGCCCAAGGAAGATGAGCGGCTAATGGCAATTTATAATGAAGTCATGAAACTGGAAGATCTTGAAAGCTTCGATCAGTGGAAAGACTAAGTAATCCTCCTCTTGGGACCGGCCGCTTATGAAACGGGACGCCAACAAGTAGCCGGTACTCAAGAGCGAAACATGCCGCTCATTGACTGGCCGTGGCCATCATCACCCCGAAGCCCAGGAAGGTGATCCCCGACAGTCTGCCGGCGATCCGTGCCCCGCGCCGGCTGGACAGCCAGCCCCGGGCACTGTTGGCCAGCCCGGCGTAGGCGCTGTGCACCGCCACCACCAGCAGGCCGTAGCTGGTCACCAGCAACAGGAACTGGCCCAGATAGCTGCCCTCGGAGTGGATGAACTGTGGGAACACCGCGAGGAAGAAGAACCCGGCCTTGGGGTTGAGCAACTGGATCGACAGAGCCTCGACGAAGCGCCGCCACGGGCGCGAGGCGCTGGCCTGGAGTTGCGCAATGAAGCGCTGGGTGCGCCACATCTTGATACCCAGGTACAGCAAGTACAGGGCGCCTAGGTACTTGAACAGGGTGAACGCGGTAGTCGAGGCAGCCAGTACCAGGCCCAGGCTGCTGGCGCAGAGCCCGGCCACCACGAAGGCGCCCAGGGCAATGCCGAGGACGCCCGGCAAGGCGCCCGTCCAGCCATGGCGCAGGGCGTTGGACAGGGTCAGCACCACCCCGGGCCCGGGGCTGAGGATGGTCAGGGTAGCTAGCAGGAGGAACAGTCCGTAGCTCGCCATGGGGCACTCCGGGTTTGGATGATGGAAGAGCGCCGTGGCAATGGCCGGCGCCGTGGTGCAGGGTGAGCGCGAAGGCAAGCGCTGACAAACGCTTTAATTGCACCGCTGCTGTGCCTGAATCAGACACATGGGCGATTTGCAGGGCCGGTTCACTGGTCGCCGTGGCGCGCCGGCAGCTGCGGCAGGTTGAGCATGGCGTCTTGCTGGATCTGGGCCTGCATCCAGTCGATGAACACCTGGGCCTCGGGCGCGGCGTCGCAGGCCAAGGCGTAGTAATAGTGGGTCAGGGGCTGGCGCAACTCTGGCAACGGGCAGACCAGCCGGCCGCTGGCCAGGTCCTTGGCCAGTAGCGAGGCGGGGCACAGGCTCAAGCCGAGGCCGTCGACGCAGGCCTGGAGGACGAAGTGCATATGGTCAAAATGCAGGGTCGGCGGGTTGCGCAGCGGCTTGAGCCGGCAGTGCTCGAGCCATTTCGACCAATCGCCGAGCCGGGTGCGGCTGACCAGCAGGGTATGGCGTACCAGGTCCTTGGGGCTGTGCAAGGGAGTGCCTTGCAAGAGCGCGGGGGCGGCCACCACCAGGATTTCGTCGTCCAGCAGGGGTTGCGGTTGCAGCGCTGCCGCCCACCCCGAGTGCCCACGGCGAATCACCAGGTCGAAGGTTTCCCGGGCCGGGTCGGGGGGCAGGGTGCTGGTCACCACCTCCGGGTGGATCTGCGGGTACTGCGCCATGAACTGCGGCAGGCGCGGAATCAGCCAACGCACGGCGAAGGACGGTCGCACGTTGATGGTCACCTTGCGCAGCGCCGCGCCCTGGCGCAGGGTGGTGGCGGCCTGGGCGATCTGGGTCAGGGCCACGCTGACCTGTTCATAAAAAGCCTGTCCGGCCGGGGTGAGGACCGACTGGCGGATGCGGCGCTCGAACAGCAGCACGCCCAGGTGTTCTTCCAGCAACTTGATATGTCGGCTGATGGCACTGTGGCTCACGTGCAACTCATCCGCCGCGCGGCTGAAGCTTTCGTGGCGGGCGGCCGCGGCAAAGGCGCGGACCGCGTTCAGGGGGGGCAGGTCGCTGATCATGTGTCTAATTTAGTTACCTATACGGCGCAAATAAAGCGTTTGTCAGCGCAGGTCACGGGCGGCACGCTGCGTCGGGTTCACGATCTGCCGGTTTGCCTGACATGCCCGATACTTCGCTTCGCCGTACCGATCAAGACTCTGCCCGTTGCGCCAGCATCCTCGGCCTGTGCCTGCCTGGTGATGTCCTGCTGTACCTGTTGCTGCCCATGCAGCACGAAGCATTCGGCGTGACCCTGGCCGAGGCCGGCTTGCTGCTGGCTGCCAACCGCCTGGTGCGGATCTTCGGCTACGGCCAGGTGATGCGCTTCTATGCCCGGCACGGCGACCGCCCGGTGTGCGTGCTGGCCGCTGCGACCGCCGCGTTGTGCGCCCTGGGCTACGCCACGCTGTCGGGCTTCTGGTGGTTGTTGCTGCTGCGCCTGGGCTGGGGCCTGAGTTACGCCGCCCTCAACCTCTCGACCCAGGTCATGGCCACCGCCGAGCCCACGGGCGCCGCCCGCCGCACCGGCCGCTCCCGCGCGCTGATCGCCACCGGGCCGATGCTGGCCTTGCCCATCGGTGCACTGGTCAGCGTCGAATACGGCCCGCGGGTGATCTTCGGGCTCATGGCCCTGACCTCGCTGCTCGCCATGCTGCTGGCCTTCGGCCTGCCTGGCAGGCCTCACCCACTGGCGAATTCCGGCCGGCGCTTGCAACGTCCCGACAGCGTGGCGCTGTGGTCCTTCATCGAAGGCCTGGTGCTGGACGGGCTGTTCATCATTGGCTTGTCGTTGCAGGCCGAACAACTAATGGCCGGCAACGCGCTGCTGGTGGCGGGTGCGCTGTTGGCCCTGCGCTATATCTCGGAAATGCTCCTGAGTCCCTTGGGCGGCATCGCCGCGCAACGCTTTGGCGCGACGCGGATGCTGATCGTTTTTTCGCTGCTGACCTGCGCGGCCCTGGTGGGGTTCGGTTGCCACTGGCTGATCGTCGGCGGCGCCCTGGTATTGATACTGCGGGCCCTGCAACTGCCGCTGGTAGTAACGGTGGTGGCCCAGCGGCATCCGGGCGCGGGACGAGTGCGAGCCCTGGCGGCCAATGCGGTATGGCGGGATATCGGCGCCGGGCTCGGACCGCTGATCGCCGGCATGCTGCTGCCGGTGGCCTCCACGGTGTGGGTGTATTCGCTGGCGGCAGTGTGCCTGGCGCTGAGTGCGTTGGCGTGCCGGAAGTCCGATGCAAACCTCTGAATCTAAGCCGCAAGCTGCAAGCTGCAAGCGACAAGCTTTAATCTTGAAGCTTGTCGCTTGCAGCTGTCTTTACGCCTGTTTGTCGTCGCCGCGTTCGACGCTCTGGGGCTGGCCCTGTTCGATGACCCAGCGCAGCAGGTCGGTGACCGAGACTCGATGCTTGCGCTCCACCCATTCCATGCCTTGTGGGCTGTAGTGTTCGCTGTAGCGGGTCAGTACCAGGTGGTTCTGATCCTCGGACAGGCGCAGGCTGACCTCGCGACAATGCAAGCTGGCGTCGTCGAGCTTGGTCACCCGCTGCAGCAGCGTCAGGACCGGTTGGGTGAGGCAGGGTTCGGGCAGTTCTTCGCGGATGGCTGGGGCGGGCGCCGAGGTGTTCTTGATCAGGTGCATGGTCGGCTGTTCTCCAGTAGGGGGAGGCCGATGCTGGCAGCCGAACCTTGCGCAAAGATGTCTGCTTTATTGCAGCGTTGCAGGTTTGTTACCGGGTTGAAATATATGACGCGATGCGGCGAATGGTTTTAGATAACGCTCCTTTCCACTTGAAGTGATCCCCGCCGGTGAGCCGTCTCTTGATCGTGGACGACGACGTCGAAGTCCTCGCCCTGCTGAAGAAATTCTTTGTCCAACAGGGCTACGAGGTCGGCGTGGCCACCGATGGCGCCGGGTTGTGGGCGGCCATGGAGCGGCAGGTGCCGGACCTGATCATCCTCGACCTGATGCTCCCCGGCGACAACGGCCTGACCCTGTGCCAGCGCCTGCGGCTGCAACATGCCACGCCGGTGATCATGCTCACGGCCATGGGCGAGCTGAGCGACCGGGTAGTGGGCCTGGAGATGGGCGCCGACGATTACCTGGGCAAACCCTTCGATGCCCGCGAGCTGCTGGCGCGGGTGCGCGCGGTGTTGCGCCGCTCCGGCGAGAGCCGGCCGCTGGCCGGTGAGGTGCCACGGCCGTTGATCCGCTTCGCCGACTGGCAACTGGACCTGACCCGGCGCGAACTGCGTTCGCCGGACCAGGTGATGATCCCGCTGTCGGCGGGGGAGTTCGACTTGCTGCTGGTGTTCGTCGAGCATCCGCAGCGCATCCTCACCCGTGAGCAGTTGCTCGACCTGGCCCGGGGTCACGCCCATGATGCCTTCGACCGCAGCATCGATGTCCAGGTCAGCCGCCTGCGGCGCAAGCTGGAGTTCGATACCAAGCGCCCGGCGATGATCCGCACGGTGCGCAACGGCGGCTACCTGTTCACCCCCAGCGTGACCCGCCAGTGAAGGCGCTCAAGCCGCTATGGCGCTATCGGCTGCGCGATACGGTGGCGCGCTGGATCGCCCTGACCATCATCATGGCCATGCTCACGGCCCTGGCCTTCAATGCGTTGTTCGTGCAGTTGGCCGGCGTCTGGGCCTATCCGTCCCTGGAAGAGTCGGGAATCCTGGAGAGCTCTGCGTCTATCGTGCGCATGATCGAGGCCTCGGAACCGGGCCAGCGTGCGCGGCTGGCGGCAGCGGTCAGCCATGAGTATTCCAGCGTGGTCTGGCAGCCGACTCGCGAGGCTTTCAATCTGCCGGTCGTCGAGGACTCTGAGTACGTTGGAGAGGGCATTCGCCAGGCGCTGGAACCGCCTACGCGGCGCATGGAGGCCTACATGCCCAGCGACTGGCCGGGGCCCAATGGCCGCTACGCGTTACTGGTACAACTGACCGATCAATCCTGGCTGATGTTCTCCTCGACATCCCGCAGTTGGGGGCTGGATGAGAGCACCCGCAACTTGATCGTCATCGCCCTGGTGTTGGTGTCCACCGGCCTGGTGGCATGGATCGCCACCCGCCGCCTGGCCAGGCCGTTGCAGCAATTCGCCCAGGGCGCACGACGCTTTGCCCTGGATTTTCACGCGCCACCCATCGAGCCGGTGGGCCCCCACGAGATCCGCCAGGCGATCCTGGCGTTCAACGCCATGCAGGCGCAGTTGCAGCACTTCATCAAGGACCGTACGCAGATGCTCGCAGCCATTTCCCACGATCTGCGCACGCCCCTGACCCGCATGCGCCTGCGCGGCGAGTTCATCGAGGATGCCGACCAGCAGCAACGGCTGTTCCGCGACGTGGACGAGATGCAGGCCATGATCAACTCGGCGCTGGAATTCTTTCGCGACGATGCACGCCTGGAGCAGGCGACCCAGTTCGACCTGGCCGAGCTGCTGCAGACCCTGGTGGACGATTATCGCGACCAGGGCCTGGAGATCACCTTCAGCGGCCCATCGCGCCTGGTGTATGGCGGCAGGCCCCTGGGGCTCAAGCGGGTGATGACCAATCTGCTGGACAACGCCCTCAAGTACGGCGTCGAGCCGGCCATCGTGCTGGAGCAGGGGGTTGAGCAGGTGCGGGTGCGAGTTTTGGATCGTGGCCCGGGCATTGCGCCCGAGGCGTTGGAGCAGGTGTTCGAACCGTTCTTCCGCCTGGAGACGTCACGCAACAAGAGCACCGGCGGCGTTGGCCTGGGCCTGTCGGCGGCCCGGGCCATCGTGCGTGAGCATGGCGGCAGCTTGCGCCTGTTCAACCGCGATGGCGGCGGGCTCGAAGCTCGGGTGGAACTGCCGCTGTAACCCTTGTACCTGGGCGGTTCTTGTAGCCGCTGCCGAACCTGCGAGGCTGCTTACGGGCGCGTAGCGGCCGTTGTGGTTGAAGGCCCTGCGGGCCTTTTCGCAATCTCGCGTCGCTCGACAGCGGCGACAGGTGTCGCCGGTCAGGACCAGTCGAAGCAGAACAGCACCAGGCCTTCAACCGGCTCGTAGAACATCACGATCAGGTCGGCGCCGCGGATGCCGTAGTTGTAGGCCGGTACCCCCAGGACGTGCTGGAAGCGGCGGCCCGCGGGGCTCAGGGGCCAGACGTCGATGTCGCCGCTGTCATCCTCGGCTTCGACCACGTCCATGGGAAACTCCACGGTTTCCACCCAGTTGCCATAACCTTCGGCCACGCCACCGACTTCCTCGATGAAGTTGAGCTTCTGCCCGTTGTCCCGCGGCCAAGTCAGGTGCCCGAGTTCCTGGTAGCGCTGGCGGGCGGCCTGGTAGGCGGCGCGTTGCTCGGTGTAGTGCTGTTCCAGGTCGGCGCGGGCGTTGCGCTCGGGATCGGCCAGGTGGGCGTTGTCCGGGTGCAGGAAGAAGTAGCGCGGATCACCGCACAGGCGATAGCGCCCGTCCTCGATCTTGAAACCGATCCAGTTGGTCTTCAGCAAGTCGCTGCCAAAGCCTTGGCCTTCGGTGAACATGCCGACCAGGCCGCCACTGGGTTCGATGGGGTTGAGCAGGTGCAGGCGAGCGGACCATTCGGGGTTGATCAGGCTGGCATCGAAGGACAGCAGCGGCAGCAGGTGTTCGGCCAGCTCTTGCTGGTCGGCGACGAACAGGTCACGGGCTTCGGGGTAGGCCACGGCGCCAGCCGGCAGCTGGTTGAATTCCGGGGTCGGGATAGTGGGCATGGAACATCCTTGGTATCGGGCGATTAACGTGCGCAAGCCACTGCGCGATTCAGGAAGAACACATGGCAAGCGCTCGAGCAGGGCTGACGCTTGCCGGGTGAGCGGGTGCGACGCAGGTTCCGGGCGCTGGTGGCCGGAAACAGTCGGGTTGTCGCGAGTAGCCTGCCGCACACAAGGTTTGCGGGGCGGGCGAAACAGCGGGCGCCAGGGAGCGCGGGTATCGGAGGGCGTTGCTGGGCATCCATGTCCAAGTCCGGTCTGTGCAATACGCGGTCATTGCCGGGGCCGGCAATTTAACACCTGGCAAGGGCCCGGGCCAGGCGCACCGCGACACGGGTCCCGAGGCCCGTGTGCAGCGCGCGAGGATGACCTTAGAACGACAGTGCGGGGCCGGTGGTGTCGATGTCCGCCGCCAGCTGGCCGGGGCGCTCATCTTCTTCCAGCCCCCGCGAGGCGCGACCCACCAGCAGCGGATCGGGAGCGTGGGCGACCTTGGGGTCCTTGCCCGGGTAGTCCAGCTCGTGCAGGAAGTGGCGGATGCAGTTGATCCGGGCGCGTTTCTTGTCGTCGGACTTGATCACCGTCCACGGTGCGTCGGCGGTGTCGGTGTGGAAGAACATCGCCTGCTTGGCGCCGGTGTATTCGTCCCATTTGTCCAGGGACTTGATATCGATGGGCGAGAGTTTCCAGTGCTTGAGCGGGTCGTCGCGGCGCGAGATGAAGCGTCGCAGTTGCTCTTCGCGATTGACCGAGAACCAGAACTTGAACAGCAGGATGCCGCTGTTGCACAGCATGCGTTCCAGTTCTGGAGTCTGGCGCATGAACTCCAAGTATTGCAGGGGCGAGCAGAATTCCATGACCCGCTCGACGCCGGCGCGGTTGTACCAGGAGCGGTCGAAGAAGACCATTTCCCCTGCCGTCGGCAGGTGCTGGATGTAGCGCTGGAAGTACCACTGGCCCTTTTCCTGCTCGGAGGGTTTTTCCAGGGCGACGATCCGCGCGCCGCGAGGGTTCAGGTGCTCCATGAAGCGCTTGATGGTGCCGCCCTTGCCCGCGGCGTCGCGGCCTTCGAACAGCACCACGATGCGTTGCCCGGTTTCCTTGACCCAGTTTTGCACCTTGAGCAATTCGATCTGCAACTCGTGCTTGGCCTTCTCGTACTCGGCGCGGCGCATGCGGTTGCGATAGGGATAGTTGCCTGGCAGCTTGGCCGAGACGCTGTCTTCGTTGGAGCCACGAGGTGCGCTGGCGATCTGCAGGGCCATGGGGGTCTGTTCGAGATCGACCTCGATGGCCTTCACTGCCGCGGCCTTGGCGGGAGTGCTGCGCGGGCGGCGGGCGCGGGGTGTGGCGCTCTTGCGGGCCGGGGGCTTGGCGGGGCTGGTTGCG
Organism: Pseudomonas sp. B6(2017); assembly: GCF_002112765.1. Classification (NCBI taxonomy): domain Bacteria; kingdom Pseudomonadati; phylum Pseudomonadota; class Gammaproteobacteria; order Pseudomonadales; family Pseudomonadaceae; genus Pseudomonas; species Pseudomonas sp. B6(2017). The sequence goes on from NZ_NEIQ01000002.1 coordinate 228,268, forward strand.
CTGGTCTTGGGCAGCACTTCAGGAAGGGGAAGTGCGCGGGAATCTTCACTCATGGCGGGGCCTGCGGATCTTGTTCAAAGGGGTAGCGACCAGTGTAGGGAGCGCAAAGCACCGCTCGTTGACTTCCATCAAGGTTGTGCTCGGGAGATGGCGCTAGGCGCTGGCGCAGCTGCGAAAGCAGTTCCTGCTGATACAGCGTTCGGGCGGGGAATCCAATGCAGGTACCGCCCCGTTCGGGGTGGTCTCTGGAATGTGCAAAAGATGCAGAATCATGGAGATCCGATCCCTTGTCTATTCATCCCGCCCCCGGCTGGCGTACCGGCTGTGGAGACTATTGCTGTTGTTGGGGCTGAGTACGGCGGCGCAATCGGCGCTGGCGTTCAACGTGGCCTTCGATGCCTGGTGTTCGACCCAGGCCGATCGCACCGCGGTGAGCAACGCGGTGGCGGTGGCCACTACCTGGTCCAATGATGCCTACAACCGGATCAACAACAACGAAGCGGTCTTTGGTCGTAACGGCGACCCGGTCTATCAGACATGGTCCGGCGTCTTCAGCCAGGATCGTTATCAGCGAGTGCGTGCGGTACTCGACGGAGTGCGCTTCAAGTTCAACAGTGGCAATACCCTGACGGCCCGTTGCCGGACCAACCCCGTCGATGCCTGCGACAGCGCAGATGTTATCGCGGCGACCTACGTCAATGCCCCGCGGGGACATCGAAGCCTGGTTCTGCACGGCGTTCTTCGCCTTGCCGCCACGGGGGGGCTTCGATACCCAGGCCGGTAGCGTGGTGCATGAGCTGACCCACTCGATCGGCCACACCGCCGATATCCCGGGTGGCTATGGACCGGTGGGCGCGCGTGATCTGGCGACCCATCACCCGGGCCGGGCAGTGGAAAACGCCGATAACTACGAATATTACGAGGAACAGATGCACGACTGACCTGGGCTGGTCGGGGAACGCGTCCACGCCTCGGGGCAAGCCCCGGGGCGTTTGGCGTTGGGAGGGGGTACAGCGAAGGTGTGCCTTGCCCGGGTGGGCAAGGCAGTTTGCAGCGTCAGACCTTGGCTGGGTTCTTCTTCTCCGGATCGATGCCGTACAGGGCGATGGCCTCGGCGACCTTTTCCCGTGGCAGGCTGCCTTCGTCGGCCAGGGCCTTGAGGGCGGCCACGGCGATGAAGTGACGGTCGACCTCGAAGAACCGACGCAGGGACTCACGGGTGTCCGACTGGCCGAAGCCGTCGGTGCCCAGGGCGACGAAACGGCGCTTGGGTACGAAGGGACGGATCTGGTCGGCGAAGATCTTCATGTAGTCGGTAGCGACCACCACCGGGCCTTCCTTGTCTTGCAGGCAGCTTTCCACATAGCTCACGCGAGGCTCTTGCTCGGGATGCAGCAGGTTCCAGCGCTCGGCTTCCTGGCCGTCGCGACGCAGCTCGGTCAGGCTGGTGACGCTCCAGACCTCGCTGCTGACGCCGAAGTCGGCTTCCAGCAGCTTCGCGGCGGCGTTGACTTCCTGCAGGATCGAGCCACAACCCATCAGCTGCACGTGCTTGCCCTTGTTCTGCTTGGCCGGGGCCGAGAAGCGGTACATGCCCTTGAGGATGCCTTGCTCGACGCCTTCGGGCATGTCCGGGTGGGCGTAGTTCTCGTTGAGCAGGGTGATGTAGTAGTAGATGTCCTCGTTCTCGACATACATGCGGCGCATGCCGTCCTGGATGATCACCGCCAGCTCGTAGGCATAGGTCGGATCATAGGAGACGCAGCACGGGATGGTGGACGACATCACGTGGCTGTGGCCGTCATCGTGCTGCAGGCCTTCGCCCATCAGCGTGGTGCGCCCGGAGGTGGCGCCGAGCAGGAAGCCACGGGCCCGGGCATCGCCGGCGGCCCAGGCCAGGTCGCCGACCCGCTGGAAGCCGAACATCGAGTAGAAGATGTAGAACGGGACGGTCATCACCCCGTGGTTGCTGTAGGAGGTACTGGCGGCGATCCACGACGAGATGGCCCCGGACTCGTTGAGTCCCTCCTGCATGATCTGGCCGTCCTTGCTCTCCTTGTAGTAGCTGAGCTGGCCGGCGTCCTGCGGGGTATACAACTGGCCCACGTGGGAGTGGATGCCGATCTGGCGGAACAGGCTTTCCATGCCGAAGGTACGGGACTCGTCCGGCACGATCGGTACCACCAGCTTGCCGATGTTCGGATCCTTGAGCAGGGTGCCGAGGATGCGCACGAAGGCCATGGTGGTGGAGATCGCCCGATCGCCGGTGCCCTTGAGCTGGGTCTCCAGGGCCGACAGCGGCGGGATCTGCAGGGACTGGGCATCGCTGAAGCGCGCCGGGATATGGCCGCCGAGCTTGCCGCGCACGGCCTTCAGGTAGTTGGCCTCGACGCTGTCCGGCGCTGGCTTGAGGTATGGCATGTCGCCCAGTTGCTCATCGCTGAGCTCCAGGCCGAAACGGTCGCGGAAGGCCTTGACCGCCTGGTCGCCCATCTTCTTGAGCTGGTGGTTGATGTTCTGGCCTTCGCCGGCCTCACCCATGCCGAAGCCCTTGACGGTCTTGGCCAGGATCACGGTCGGCCCGCCGGTGTGGCGCATGGCCGCGGCGTAGGCGTTGTAGACCTTCTCCGGATCGTGGCCGCCACGGGAGAGTTTCCAGATCTGCTCGTCGGTCATGTCGCTGACCAGTTCCAGCAGTTCGGGATACTTGCCGAAGAAGTGCTCGCGCACGTAAGCGCCGTTCTGCGACTTGTAGTTCTGGTAGTCGCCGTCCACGCATTCCATCATGCGCCGGCGCAGCAGGCCGCTCTTGTCCTTGTCCAGCAGGGCATCCCAGCCGCTGCCCCAGATCACCTTGATCACGTTCCAGCCAGCGGCGCGATACAGGCTTTCGAATTCCTGGACCACCTTGCTGTTGCCGCGTACCGGACCGTCTAGGCGCTGCAGGTTGCAGTTGACCACGAAGATGATGTTGTCGAGTTTTTCCCGACCGGCCAGGGAGATCGCCGCCAGGGATTCGGGCTGGTCCATCTCGCCATCGCCCAGGAACGCCCAGACCTTGCGGCCCTGGTGTTCCTTGAGGCCACGGTTCTCCAGGTAACGCATGAAGCGTGCCTGGTAGGCGGCGGTGATCGGACCCAGGCCCATGGAAACGGTGGGGAACTGCCAGAAGTCGGGCATCAGCCGTGGATGAGGGTAGGAGGACACGCCATCGCGGTCGGTTTCGCGGCGGAAGTTGTCCAGTTGCTCTTCGCTCAGGCGGCCCTCGAGGAAGGCGCGGCCGTAGATGCCTGGCGAGGAGTGGCCCTGGATGTAGACCATGTCACCGGCGAACTGCTCGGTGCGGCCACGGAAGAAGTGGTCGAAACCTACGTCGTAGAGCACTGCCGCCGAGGCATAGGAGGCAATGTGCCCGCCGACGTTGGAGTGCTTGCCGGCGCGTAGCACCATGGCCAGGGCGTTCCAGCGGATGTAGGCGTTGATCCGCTTTTCTACGGCGAGGTCGCCTGGGTAGGGCTGTTGGCGGCTGACCGGGATGGTGTTGACGTAGGGCGTGGTCACGCGCCCGTAGAAGTCGCCATGTTGGGCAACGTCGAAATCCAGCAGTTGGTCGATCAGGTAATGCGCCCGAGGGCGGCCTTCGACATTAAGAACCGATTCAATGGATTCGAGCCATTCACGAGTCTCTTGTGGATCCTCGTCGAGAAACACTGATTGTTGTGCCATCGTCGTCTCCTGGGCAGTACTGCGGGGAACACCGAGTCGTTCGGTGCCATAGCGAGGGGCATCGGCGGTTGCCGATATTGTTCAGAATCCAGATGATTGCAATTGCAATTATTCTCGGGAATTTATCGTGCACCGCGTTACAATTGCAACTAAATCGATTCTTGAAAAAAGGTGATGCATGTCTTCCAGCGAGCCGGATACCTGGTTCAGATTCGTCAGGGCCCACCGCTGCCTGATTCGCGAAATCGAACGCCGCCTGGCTGCCGCCGGGCTTCCGGCCTATGCCTGGTACGACGCCTTGTGGGGGCTGGAAAGCGGCCCTGGTGGTACCCGGCGAATGAACGAGCTGGCCGATGTCATGGCGATCGAACGCTACAACCTGACACGCTTGATCGACCGCCTGGAGGCCGAAGGCCTGGTCGAGCGCAGCCGGGCCAGCGAGGACGGCCGTGGTGCCTGCGCCTCGATCACCGAGGCCGGCAAGGTGTTGCGCAAAAAGATGTGGCGAATCTACGAAGATGCGGTCGCCGAGTTGTTCCTGGCGCAGTTCGATGAACAGCAACAGCGCTTTTTCAGTGATGCCCTGGAGCGTGCGGCCAGCGCCGCGCGCAGGAGTGGGCGAGAGGCCTAGGCCTTCATTGCAGCAGGTAGCGGCGCATGGCCTGCTTGACGTATTCCTGAGGAACCTTGCCGTCCTGGGCCAGTGCACGCAGGGCCAGGGTTGCGATCCAGCGTTTGTCCACGGTCTTGCTGGAGATCGGACGGGTCGGCAGTGAGCCGATGGAGTCGGCACCCAGGGCGACGAAGCGCGAATTCAGATGGGCACCGATCTGCTCGGCCACATGTTGGGCGTAACCGGTCACGGCGACCACCGGCGCATCCTCGACGTTCAGGCTGTCGCGCAGATGCGATGAGCGCCGCGGCAGGTCCGGGTGCATGCGGTTCCAGCGTAGGGCGCTGTCGGCATCCCGGGCCAGTCGGGTATAGCTGGGGCAACTCCACAGTTCGCAACCCACGCCCCAATCCTCGTGCAGGATCTGCGCCGCAGCGATCACCGCGCGCAGGCTCAGGCCGGCTCCCAGCAGGCGGACCTTGGGGCGATCGGGCCCGGCCTCCAGCTCGGCGATCTTGTACATGCCTTGCAGGGCCTGGCTGACGCTGTGCTTGTCCATCGGACCGACGAAGTCATTGGGCTCGTCGTGCAGGGCCATGTAGTAGAAGCCGTTGCTTCCATCCACATACAGGCTTTTCAGCGCCGCCAACGCAATGGCCCGGGCCTCGGCACCGCTGGCCGGGTCGAAGGGCAGGCAGCGAGGATTGGCCGCCAGCCACAACGGCACCCATGGATGTGCACCCTTGGGCCAGATCGAGGAAATGGTCTCGATGTCGTTGCACAGGATCCCGCGCTGGGAGGACTCGCTCGACAGGGCGCATAACTGGGCCGATGTGGAGGAACTGGTCAGGTACAGCAGCGGTTTTTCGCTGGCGCGGGCCTGGGAACTGAAGTGCAGGGGCCAGGCGCTGATACGGGTGTGCTCGGGCGCGGCACCGGGACGCGTGTTGGAACGCACCACCCAGATGTTCTTCGCCGTTCTCGGATCCCTCTCCAGACGATTGGCGATGTCGATCATGGTGTAGAGCGGTGAAGAGCATCCTTCGCTGGCCTGGACGGCCAACGTCTGGATCTTGTCGATGCAGGCTTGCGCGGCCTCGCCGGTCTCGCGCGTGGTCCTGAAACTGGAAAAACCCATCATAACTTCGAAGCTCTCCGTGCGTTCCGTCATTCTTGCACCATACTGTACGCCTCAATATGATTGCAAATGCAATAAGATTCAAACGCAGTGACATTCGCAGCAGTCAACGGAGGACTCATGAACACGCCAAAATCCCTCACTTTCTATACCGCAGACACCCCAAACGGACAGAAAATCAGCATTTTCCTCAAGGAAGCCGGCATCGATTGTGAACGGGTGAAATTCAATCTGTCCGAAGGGCGCCAGCACTCCCCGGAGTTCCTGCAGATCAACCCCAACGGCAAGATCCCGGCGATCGTCGATCATGAGGCCGGAGTCTCGGTATTCGAGTCGGCAGCGATCCTTGGCTATCTGTCGGAAAAATACGACTGCCTTCGAGCCCAGTCGCCGACCGAACAATTGGCGGTCCAGCAATGGCTGTTCTTCCAGGTCGGCGCCATCGGTCCGATGCTCGGCCAGCTTTGGTGGTTCCTCCATGGCAGCAAGACCGCCAACCAGGAAGCCATCATGCGCTACCGCAAGGAGTCGCTGCGTATCTATGGCGTAGTCGACAGCCAGCTGGCCAAGCATGCCTACCTGGCTTCGAACAACTATTCCATCGCCGACGTCGCGGCGTTTCCCTGGTTGCGCACCCATGAGGAACTGAACCTGGATATCACTCCGTTCCGCCATGTTCGCCGTTGGCTGGATGTGATCGAAGCGCGGCCGGCGGTAAAGGCTGGCTTGGCCGACTCCCGGGAAGCCTAGGCGAACCCGGGAATGTCAGCTGGTTCGAGGAACCGCTCTGGCCCTGTCGGGAAAGAGCGGTTTTCTGCATTCATAGTGGGTACGAGGTTGGATTTACTGCCGGTTCGGTCATTGAGTCACGGGCTTCGAGAAGGTCGATAACCCCTGTTGAACTCACGTTGTAGTTAATTTGTGTAGTGATTATTTGTCTTTACTACCTAAAAGCTTTTGAGTTGAGTGTCAGGGGTGGCGAAGTCAGAGCAACAAGATTCACGGACTGAACACTATAAAGAACATGGAGTTCTTATGAACACTCAATTAGTTAGTGGCAGACAAGTAACCGATGATGAAGCTGAACTGGATTATCTGCTGAAAAATTCCTTCGAGAAGCGTCTGCCGCCCCTCGATGGCTGTCAATATGCCTATTTCACCATGCATAAAGGGCGGCAAGTAAAGCCGCTGATCTTCTCCAGTTACCCAAGACGTTGGCTGGATATCTACAAGGCTTCCAATTACCACTTGATCGATCCGGTAATCAATCATGGATTGAAGTCCATTGCCCCGTTTTCCTGGCGCGAAGCGCTTGAATCCGGGAAGCCGGGGCAGGGCGATAAATTGTTCGCTCTATCCGAGAAATACCGGATATCCACTGGTTTCACCTTCAATCTCCATGACTCCAATGGCCTGTTCGCCGCGCTCAGCATTTGTAACACCGAATTGCGGGCCGACTTCGACCAGGTCATGACCCGGCATACCGCCGAGATCCAGATGGCGCTGATCCAGTTTCACAACAGCCTGATGGACAGGTTCACACCCAATGAGCTGTTTCCCGAGAAGGACGATGCCAGTTTGTCGAATCGGGAAATGGGAGTCCTCCAATGGGTGGTCAAGGGCAAGACCTACGGGGAAATCGCCGCGATCCATGCGATTTCCGTACGCACGGTGAAATTCCACATGTCCAACATCGTGCACAAGCTGCAGGTCTGCAATGCCAAGCAGGCGGTCTACAAGGCTGTGAGCATGGGCATGGTCTGAGGCGCTCGCCTGGCGCTGTTGGAGCGGTGGCATGGGCCTGGGGCGTGTAGTTCGTACAGATGATCGCCGCCCTTGGTGGCGATCATCGCCTGCAGGCGCAGGGCATTGTCTGGCGATATCGGCATCTTGAGCAGCAATACCCGCTCTCCGGGTGAGGCCTGCCCGCTGTCGAGGATCTCGTAATGCCATCCGGCCCGGTGCACGATGCGTGACATGGCTTGGCTCACTACGGTGACGATCGCCTCCAGGCCTGTGTGGGCTCCATGGCTGTGCATGGCCAGCAGGAGCATTTCGGTCAGTGGCAGGCGCTCCAGGCCGAGGGCGCGAGAACGGGTCTTGTCGACGAAGAAGCGACTGGATTCGGCGATCAGGCGGTGCTTGGGCGCGGGCTGGCTGAAAAAACTGCGGAATGGCCCTTCCACCATGTAGGGGTGCAGCGTGTTGATCAGGCGCAGGCTGGCCAGGGGGATTCCGGTGTGGACTCCAACCAGGTAAGTGGCGTGGGGATTGTCATATTCATCGACTTCCTGGTCACCGCAGACATTGACCTTCCAATTGAGCCGGTCGGCGAAGACTTCCTTGCGCAGCCCATACAAGTTTCCCAACAAGTCCTGGGACGCATTTGTGTAGTCGATATTATAAAAACTTACTTTATCCATACTTATTGTTATTTCCATCCGAGGAATAAAGACAGGCCACCTTCATCCATCGCGCCGGGTCGCGGAAAGGATGAATTGCCTGTTTCGAGAAAGCAACTGTACCTAAGGTCAGTCTTCGCGGAAAGAATTAAACGCTCGTTTTTATAAGTGTCGATCTGCACTTAGGTACAGTTGTCGGCCTGTCGCGGAGCGATAAACATGGAGAGGATTTACCCGTGGTTTGATAACTACACCTATCCCGCAGGCGATTATTTAGCTCTTACAGGAATAATAATATGAGTGTCGTAATTACGCGTCAGGAAGTTAAGCAGGATATCACTCAGCATGAAATCTCTGCCCTGAAGACCCGTTTCAATCTTGCAGATGCCCATACTCACCAGGACCAGAGCGTAACCCAGCGCCAGATCGTCGAACGACTTCCGGAGCTGTGGTACCGCGCCCAGGGCCAGACCCAGTACCAGAGCGAACAGGAGTTCATCAAGGCGTTCTTCACCTTCCACGGCCAGGAGCACGCCCTCAAGCGCCACGACGAGATCTACCTGGTCTACGCCGCGTCGATTGCCATGCATATCACCGCGACCTACCTGCGCAAGCGTGACATGAGCGTTGGTTTGATCGAGCCGTGCTTCGACAACCTGCATGACCTGCTCAAGCACATGGAAGTACCGCTGTCGCCGCTCAACGAGTCGCTGTTCCATTCCCCGGAGCATGTCTACGCCAACCTCGAGACCGCGGCGGCCAAGGTCGACGCGATCTTCCTGGTGGACCCGAACAACCCTACCGGTTCGAGCCTGTTCGCCGAGGGCCCGGAAACCTTCATCGAGGTCGCGCGCTACTGCAAGGATCACGGCAAGCTGCTGATCCTCGACTTCTGCTTCGCCGCATTCATCAAGGCCTCCGGCGGTAGCCGCTATGACGCCTACGCGATCCTCGACGAGATCGGCACCCAGTACATCATCATGGAAGACACTGGCAAGACCTGGCCGCTGCAGGACGCCAAGTGCGCCACCATCATGTCGAGCAAGGGTATCAATGCCGATATCTACAGCATCGTCACCAGCGTGCTGCTGAACGTCTCGCCGTTCATCCTCAACGTGGTCACCCAGTACATCCTCGACAGCAGCGAAGATGGCTTCGAGTCGGTGCGCTCGGTGCTGGACATCAACCGCCAAGTGGCGCGCAAGCGTCTGGACGGAAGCTTCCTCAACTACCTGACGCCGATGGTCGACACCAGCGTGGCCTGGTTCGAAATCACTCGTGAGGGGGTGAGCGCCGATGACCTGCAGGCCTACCTGATGGACTACGACGTCTACGTGCTGCCGGGCAAGTACTTCTACTGGAGCCAGCCTGAAGCCGGGCAGAAGTACATCCGCCTGGCGCTGGCGCGCAAGCCGGAAGAGTTCCAGCAGGCGGTCGAGACCATCGCCCGGGCACTGGAGAAGTACAATGGCTGAGGCACTCTTGCCGGTGATCGATGCCACCGTCTTCATGGGCATGCATCACGCCGATCCGCAGTTGCGGGCCAAGTCGCTGGGGTTCTTCAGCCACTTCTATCAGCAGCAGGTGCAGATGAACTACGGCCAGATCGGCATCTGCGATGCCATCATCTGGAAGAAGAGCCGGCACCTGCAGGATGTCTACTACCCGTTCATGGACGTGCTGCACACCGACATGGACATCCAGCGCCAGGGCTACTGCAACGCTGTGTTGCAACGCGCCACCCGGGAGCCGGCATGGTCGCACCTGAGCGTCGAGAAGAAGTTGCTCGCCGCCCAGGTGGTGGAGTACGGCCAGCCGCTGTACACCCACGACCCGGAGCTGCGTGACCTGGCAGCCTTGCAACCCTATCTGCAGCCATTCCCCCAGCCGGCCTCCGGGCCGGCTTTTCCGGAATTCCTGCAAGGGTTGTTCGAACAGTCGAAGGAAATGCTGATCGAGCAGGAGGATTTCCATGATGTCGACTAAGAGCATTTTCGTGCCCCTGATCTCGCCACTGGACGAGCGGTCGCAGATCTGTGAAACCAGCGTGCGCCAGTTGCTGCATGGCTCGCAGCCCTATGTCGATGGCTACATCCCTTGCCTGACTTCAGGCGAGGGCTGGCGCCTGGGCCGGCGGGACTGGCAGCGCATGCTGGAACTGACCCTGGCCCACGCCCAGGACCGTACGGTGATCGCCGGCATCGAGCGTGGCACCACCGCCGAAGTCCTGGAATATGCCCGGCTGGCCCAGGAACTGGGGGCACACGGGGTGATGTTCACCTCGCCGTTCGCCAAAGGCACTACCCAGGAGGAGATCATCGAGCATTATCGTGCCGTCCATGACGCCACGTCGCTGGATATCTTCATCTACAACGAGTCCGCGCTGTCGGGGAACGAGAAGAGCTTCGAGACCCTGATGACCATCGCTCGCCTGCCGCGGGTGATCGGCATCAAGGATTCGCCGTCGCAGCCGCGAACCCAGCAGCAGATCCAGCAGTTGCGGGCCGAAGGCCTGGACTACTTCATCGGCTGGGAGATGTCCCTGGCGCGCGACCTGGAGTCCGATGGCAACGTGGTGTCCCTGGCCAACCTGGAACCGGCGTTGTGCCGCCTGGCCATAGGCGCGCGCCAGCAAGTAGTGGCGCAGTGGGTGGAGACACTCAATGGCTACTTCGATCTGGGTGCCGACGATTGGTACGCCCAGGTGAAAAAGGAACTCAAGGCCCGGGGTGTCATCACCACTGACCGGGTGCTGGCAGAAGAGGGAGCAGCGTGATGAACGATCTTCAGAAGGAACTGTTTCTGGCCAATCGTTCCTGCATCAAGCATCTCAAGCCGCTTGACCGCCGGATCGCCGAATTCGAGCACGATTGGATTTTCTCCACCATCGACAAGACCCTTACCGCCGAGGTGCCGCGCGACCTGGCCAGCCTGCGCCAGAAGCTGGCTGACCTGGTGGAGCAGGATCGCAGCGAAGTACCGCCCAGCGCGGTGTATGTTGCCGAGCAGATGACCCTCGATGAGTTCCGGATCCTGGTCCAGGAGTTCGCCCTCGATGGCCTGACCGAGGCCCAGGTGTTCTACCACCTGATGCCGCGATTGAGCCTGGAGGCGCAGATGCCGATGCTGCGGATGATGATCGACGAGTTCGGCTCGGGGAACATCAAGCGCTCCCATACCACCTTGTACATGGATTTGCTCAAGGAACTGGAGATGCCCACCGACCTGCCGTTCTACATCGAGGCCAACTCCTCGGCAGGTTATTCATTCCCCAACATGTTCTGCTGGCTGACCATGCGCGCCGACGATCCTTCGTACTTCGCCGGGGTGATCACCTACTTCGAGACCGTGGTGCCGTTTTTCTTCGAGTGCTACACCGCGATCTGCGATCGCCTGAAGATCAAGGCCCACACCTATTACTCGGAGCATGTGCACATCGACGTGTACCACGCCATCGAAGGCCAGCGCCTGCTCAAGGCCATGGACGTGGCGGGGGACCTGGATCCGGTCAAGGCCTGGCAGGGCATCTGCATGGGCCGCGACATCACCAACGCGGCGTTCGACGCCGCCGTGGAAAAGGCCCAGCGTCTCAAGCATTTCAATCGGGAGAAGGCCGTTGAGCGAGCTATCTGAGTTCCATCGCCCCGGCACCTTCACCGTTGAGATCGACAACCAGCAGTACGAGGTGCCCCATACCTGTCCACACCGCCAGGGTTGGCTGGTTCATGGCAACATCAATGAGCAGCGCAAAAGCATCACCTGCCCCTTGCACTTCTCGGTGTTCAGCCTGGAAACCGGTGAACAGCTCAGCGGTCCACCCTGCGGACGCCTGGAGGTCAAGCGCGTGACTTCCTGACGGAAGGCCGTTTCGCGTCCGCTCATCCTGCCGCACGACTTTTGGGTCGTGCGGCAGTCGCGTTTGTGGAGTCGGGAAAGGCCAGGAGTTTTCTGGCGGTAAACCGACTTTGAGAGCACTTAAGGGACTGCTGTATGGCGATACCTTGGACAAAACCCAAACGGTGTCCACTCAAGTTGACGGACACCGTTGTTCCAAGCATCAGGCCAGAAAGCTTGGCTGGCTAGTTGCTCAGTCCCGACGGATGATTCTCAAGTACGCACAAGTCGCAATGAGGCTTCTGGAAAGCAAGATCGCTTACCCCTGCTTTATCTTGATCGTCACTTGTAACCCCAGTGGGCCGGGTCTGTCGCAGATCAATGTCATGCCATCGATGGAATGAGTCTCCAGCAATTGAAGCAATTGCGTTGGGCGTAGACCCACTCGCACATGCGCTAGCAATTCGCGAGTATGGCGAGACAGGGCTTGCAGTATGGCCGCAGGGGCATCGACCTGCAGGTTCAGCCATTTACGTGGGGCCGCGGTATCTGGCAAATCGAATCCATCGAGGCTTGTTTGGAGCAACTCCCCATCCTTGGTTTGGATGGAGGAAGCAGCAGGCGAAATCCCCAGCCCCTGTAGCAGGAACTTAAGCTTGGTAGCTTCACTGCTAGCACTAACGGTAGTCATGGCTGAGAACGCGTAGTTGATGCGATTGTTCGGGGACTGCAGTATCACTTGTTCAAGGAAGGCAGTGCGTTTTGGCGCAATTTCCCAGACCAGGGTGTCTGTCGCATCGGTGGGCTGCAAGGACTGCCTTTGAGCGATTGTCTGATAAAAAGGGTGCTCGCACAGTGGCTGCATGATCTCGGATAGTCGCGTGGCCAATCCGGTATCAAGAAAGCTCAAATAGGCTTCAAACGTTTGGTTGGACTTCGCGTCAGGCCAACGTCCGCGATAAGCCTTGAGCGCATCACTGGCTATTGGATCGAACGCTTGCGGTAGGATCATTGGTCCAAGGTCACGGGACTGTCCGGTATGGCTCAACATAGCGGCATAGTCCGTCAGCAACTCACCTTGGTCGACCCACTGAATGCCATGCTCACGCCCACGGCGCTGCCAAAGATTGCGTTGCTGTTCATCATGAGAGAACAGCATGGCTGTCGTCTGTCCCGGGACGCATTGAGCCAGAAAATCCTCCGTGGTCATCAACTCGATGCCATCAACGGCATCAATGAGTACCTTGTCATGCACCAGTGCCACCGGCTCCCAGGGAAAACTCCGATCTTGCAAGGCGCGCTTGAAGGGGACTGAGCGCGGCGAACTGTAGTCCCAGCCGATAAAGTAGAGCTTTTTACGAACAGTCATGCCGGGCTCACTGTGGTTTTTGAAAATAAAAGGTTTGTGTATCGCCGATACGGCCTGTTTCCAAAGCTCCGCTATGTGGACTGAAGTAATTGCCCGAGACAACCTTCCCAGCAGGATTGACCAGCGTGCAGTCGGCTCCCAGCCACGTGATCAAGTTCAGTCCATGGCGTTCTCCCAAGCTCATGAACTCCTCAACGGTGTAATGCTTGTAGTGCCATGCGTAGGGGTTCTTGACCAGATCTATGACCTGTGAATTGGGCGCAGAGATAATCAATCGGCCACCAGGCTTCAATGCATGGACCAGCAATCCAAAAAACGCCTCACCTTGCTCGACGTGTTCAATGGACTCTATCGACACGATGAAATCGAAATGATTGGCCGGCAATGAGAACGGAAAAAATTTCTGGCTGAACAGTACATTCATATCCACATAACTGCGGTTGGCCAGATTAATTGATTCTGCCGATCCATCGATACCGTGTATGAAGCACGGCAAAGATTGCGCCAGCAGATGAGTGCCGTAGCCATTACCGCAAAAAATATCGGCACCCACTAGCGGCCCCGGTAAATCGGCGAGGGCCTCGCATGCGAATGCATAACGGGCGATGGCATCGGGTGGAAGGGCATCTACGTGCAGGGCGGTGAGTCGTTCACCGCTGTCCAAGCCAAAATCTCTATCAAGCAACCCCATAAACACCTCGACACTAAGTGCCCGGACTCCAGGCACCTTGGATAAATGATTCGTACTTGAACACCCAGTTGGCTGCGGGGCTTCAGTTCGTCATCAAAACTGGTAACAGGTCACCGCTGTACAAGCTTCCATCTACCGTTGTCTTGACTGTTGAGCCACCGTCTCGTACCCAGCGTTCGCGTGAGGACTGCTCGATTGAGCCTGAGCACACAACCTGTGGCGGCCGTTGCTTGGCGCTCTATCGTCCCTCGCGAAAAATGCGTGGTTTTTTGGCAGGCGGATAGTGCTGCAGCGGTATCGACAGGTCAAATTTGAAATAGTCGGTCAACGTCAGGTTCTATCTGCGCGCGTTTTGACGACGTGCCAAGTGCACCTAGTCCGAAGATGTTCAGGGCGCCTCTCATCGCGCCGCTGCCCTTATCCTGATGATGGGCGTGTTTGACCGATATGTTCGGAGTATTGCTTGAGATGTAGACAGAGGGAGGAGGGTAGACACAAAAAAACCGGCCAAGTGGCCGGTTTCTCTGGGTCTGAGAGGCTGGTAGAGACTCTCAGATACTGCTATGTGGTGCCCCGAGGGAGACTCGAACTCCCACTCCTTTCGAAAACGGATTTTGAATCCGCCGCGTCTACCAATTCCGCCATCAGGGCTCAATGGCGGCGAAGTATAGAGAGGCGGATACCGTTGGTCAATCGGCTTTCATGGTCAATTTTTGCTGATTCCGCTAAACTTTCCGGCCCTGCTAGACGAACCCCATCATGCGCGTTGCTGACTTTACTTTCGAGCTTCCCGATTCGCTGATCGCCCGCCACCCATTGGCCGAGCGTCGCGGTAGTCGCCTGTTGACCCTGGATGGGCCAACCGGCGCCCTGGCCCACCGTCAATTCACCGATTTGCTCGAGCATCTGCGCCCGGGCGATCTGATGGTGTTCAACAATACCCGGGTGATCCCGGCACGCCTGTTTGGCCAGAAGGCTTCCGGCGGCAAGCTGGAGATCCTCGTCGAGCGGGTGCTGGACAGCCACCGTGTGCTGGCCCATGTGCGCTCCAGCAAGTCGCCCAAGCCGGGATCGACGATCCTGGTCGATGGTGGTGGCGAGGCGCGTATGCTGGCTCGCCACGACACTTTGTTCGAGCTGGAATTCACCGAGGAGGTGTTGCCGCTGCTGGACCGGGTCGGACATATGCCGCTGCCTCCTTATATAGACCGTCCGGATGAAGGCGCAGACCGCGAGCGTTATCAGACGGTCTATGCCCAGCGCCTGGGCGCGGTGGCGGCGCCGACCGCGGGGCTGCACTTCGACCAGCCGCTGCTGCAAGCCATTGCCGCCAAGGGCGTGGAGACCGCCTTCGTGACCCTGCATGTGGGGGCTGGGACCTTCCAGCCGGTGCGGGTGGAGCGCATCGAAGATCACCATATGCATCACGAATGGCTGGAAGTCGGCCAGGACGTGGTGGATGCCGTGGCCGCATGCCGGGCCCGTGGCGGTCGGGTGGTCGCGGTAGGCACCACCAGCGTGCGTTCCCTGGAAAGCGCTGCCCGTGATGGCGTGCTCAAGCCGTTCAGCGGCGACACCGATATCTTCATCTACCCGGGCCGGCCGTTCCATGTGGTCGATGCCCTGGTGACCAATTTCCACCTGCCGGAATCCACGCTGTTGATGCTGGTTTCGGCCTTCGCCGGTTATCCCGAGACCATGGCTGCCTATCGTGCGGCGGTCGAGCATGGATACCGCTTCTTCAGCTACGGTGATGCGATGTTCATCACCCGTAATCCTGCGCCAACCGCTCCCAAGGACCTGGCCCCCGAGGAAACTGTATGAGTCGCACCTGTCGTATGTCCTTCGAGCTCCTGGCCACTGATGGCAAGGCGCGTCGCGGTCGCCTGACCTTCCCCCGCGGTACGGTGGAAACCCCGGCCTTCATGCCGGTGGGCACCTATGGCACGGTCAAGGGCATGCTGCCGCGGGATATCGAGGCCATCGGCGCCGAGATCATCCTGGGCAACACCTTCCACCTGTGGCTGCGTCCGGGCACCGAAGTGATCAAGGCCCACGGCGACCTGCATGACTTCATGCAGTGGAAAGGGCCGATCCTTACCGACTCCGGTGGCTTCCAGGTGTTCAGCCTGGGTGCCATGCGCAAGATCAAGGAAGAGGGCGTGACCTTCGCCTCTCCGGTGGACGGCGCCAAGGTGTTCATGGGGCCGGAAGAGTCGATGCAGGTGCAGCGCGACCTGGGTTCGGACATCGTGATGATCTTCGACGAATGCACGCCGTACCCGGCTGACGAGGACGTGGCGCGGATCTCCATGGAGCTGTCCCTGCGCTGGGCCCAGCGCTCGAAGAACGCCCACGGCGACAACACTGCGGCGCTGTTCGGCATCGTCCAGGGCGGCATGCACCAGGACCTGCGCATGCGCTCCCTGGAAGGCCTGGACAAGATCGGCTTCGACGGCCTGGCCATCGGCGGCCTGTCGGTGGGCGAGCCCAAGCATGAAATGATCAAGGTCCTGGACTACCTGCCAGGCCAGATGCCAGCCGACAAACCTCGTTACCTTATGGGAGTTGGCAAGCCGGAAGATCTGGTTGAGGGTGTGCGCCGCGGTGTGGACATGTTCGATTGCGTGATGCCAACCCGCAATGCCCGCAATGGGCATCTGTTCATCGACACCGGCGTGCTGAAGATCCGTAACGCGTTCCATCGCCATGATGATTCGCCCCTGGATCCAACCTGTGATTGCTATACCTGCCAGAACTTCTCCCGTGCCTATCTGCACCACTTGGACAAGTGCGGGGAAATGCTCGGAAGTATGCTCAATACCATCCATAATTTGCGCCATTACCAGCGCCTTATGGCTGGTTTGCGCGAGGCTATTCAACAAGGTACATTGGCCGCCTTTGTCGATTCCTTCTATGCCAAGCGCGGATTGCCCGTGCCGCCTTTGGATTGATTTCCAGAAGCGTCAGATACTAATTTTGCAACTATCGGAGTGCTAAATGAGCTTTTTGATCCCTGCCGCGTATGCGGATGCCGCCGCACCTGCTGCTGCCGGCCCTGCTGGCACTGGTTTCGAGTGGATTTTTCTGGTGGGTTTCCTGGTCATCTTCTATCTGATGATCTGGCGTCCACAGGCCAAGCGCGCCAAAGAGCAGAAGAACCTGCTGGGCAGCTTGCAGAAAGGCGATGAAGTTGTGACCACCGGTGGTATCGCCGGCAAGATCAACAAAGTGACCGACGATTTCGTGGTTCTGGAAGTGTCGGACTCGGTTGAGCTGAAGTTCCAGAAGGGCGCGATCGCGGCCACGCTGCCAAAAGGCACGCTGAAAGCGATCTAAGTTTCATCTTTTACCAATCGACGGGGCGCGCAAGGCGCCCCGCGTCATAACGGGCGGCGTGATGCTGAACAAATATCCTCTATGGAAGTACCTACTGATCCTGGCGGTGCTGGCGATCGGTTTTATTTATTCCGCTCCCAATCTATACCCTGATGACCCGGCCATTCAGGTCAGCGGTGCGAGCACTGCGCTGCAGGTCACTCAGGCGGATCTGGATCGTGCGAGCAAGGCGCTCACCGACGCCGGCATCAACGTCAAGGCTTCTTCCGTTGCCGCCAACGGCAAGGGCGGCCTGCTGCGCTTGATCAACAAGGAAGACCAGCTCCCGGCCAAGGATGTAGTGCGCAAGGCGCTGGGCGATGATTTCGTGGTGGCGTTGAACCTGGCGCAAACCACTCCGCAGTGGCTGCGCAATCTGGGCGCGCACCCGATGAAACTGGGTCTGGACCTTTCCGGTGGTGTGCATTTCCTGTTGGAAGTGGATATGGAGAAAGCCCTCGACGCGCGCCTGAAAGTCTATGAAGGTGACGTCAAGAGCCTGCTGCGCAAAGAGCGCCTGCGCTATCGCAGCCTGCCGCAGCTCAATGGCGCCATCCAGCTGGGCTTCAGCGACGAAGACAGCCGTGAACAGGCTCGTGCGCTGATTCGCAAGAATTTCAATGATTTCGACATCGTGCCAGCCGACCTCAACGGTCAGGCGGTGCTGCGTCTGGCGATGACCCCGGCCAAGCTGGCGGAAATCCGCGAATACTCCATCAAGCAGAACTTGACCACTGTACGTAACCGGGTCAACGAACTGGGCGTGGCCGAGCCTCTGGTCCAGCGCCAGGGCGCGAACCGGATCGTGGTCGAGCTTCCAGGCGTGCAAGACACCGCCGAAGCCAAGCGGATCCTGGGCAAGACGGCCAACCTCGAGTTCCGCCTGGCCGCCGAGCCGGGTGCCACCAAGGCTACCTCCGAGTCCTTCGAGTTCCGTGAGGGCAACCGTCCTCCGGCACTGATCGAGCGGGGCCTGATCATCACTGGTGACCAGGTGACCGATGCCCAGGCTAGCTACGACGAACACGGTCGTCCGCAGGTGAACATCAAGCTCGATGGCCATGGCGGCGAGCTGATGAACCGTTCGACCCGCAACAACGTCGGTCGTGGCATGGCGGTGATCTTCATCGAGCAGAAGCCTATCACCACCTACACCAAGCAAGTGGTGGATGGCATCGAGAAAGACGTGCCGGTGCAGTCGTTCAAGGAAGAGAAGAAGATCATCAGCCTGGCGACCATCCAGTCGCCACTGGGCAGCCAGTTCCGCATCACTGGCCTGAACGGCCAGGGCGAGTCCTCGGAACTGGCGCTGTTGCTGCGTGCCGGTGGTCTGGCGGCGCCGATGTACTTCGCCGAAGAGCGCACAATCGGTCCTAGCCTGGGTGCCGACAACATCACCAAGGGTATCGATGCCTCGTTGTGGGGCATGCTGTTCGTGTCGCTGTTCATCATCGCCATCTATCGCTTCTTCGGCTTGATCGCCACTGTGGCGCTGGCGTTGAACATGGTGCTGCTGCTGGCCCTGATGTCGCTGCTGGGGGCGACGCTAACCCTGCCGGGTATCGCCGGTATCGTACTGACCATGGGTATGGCGGTGGACGCCAACGTGCTGATCTTCTCGCGGATACGTGAGGAAATCGCTGCTGGCATGACCGTGCAACGGGCAATCAACGAAGGCTTCGGCCGGGCATTCACGGCGATCCTGGACTCCAACCTGACCACATTGCTGGTGGGTGGCATCCTTTTCGCCATGGGTACCGGTCCGGTCAAGGGCTTTGCGGTGACCATGTCCCTCGGGATCTTTACCTCGATGTTCACGGCCATCTGGCTGACCCGTGCGATGGTCAACCTGATCTTCGGCGGTCGTGACTTCAAGAAGTTGTGGATTTAAGGGGCTGCCATGTTACGTACTATCAACTTCATGGGCGTGCGCAACGTTGCGTTCGGCCTGACCGTGCTCCTGACCGTTCTGGCGTTGTTCAGCTGGTTCCACAAGGGCTTGAACTATGGCCTGGACTTCACCGGCGGTACGCTCATCGAGCTGACCTACGAGCGTCCGGCAGATGTGATGAAGGTGCGTTCGCAGTTGAACGACGCCGGCTATCACGAGGCGATCGTGCAGAGCTTCGGTGCTACCACCGACCTGCTGGTGCGGATGCCGGGCGAAGACCCGCAACTGGGCCACCAGGTGGCAGCTGCGCTGCAGAAGGTTGGCGGTGATAACCCGGCGCAGGTCAAGCGCGTCGAGTTCGTCGGTCCCCAGGTGGGTGAAGAGCTGCGTGACCAGGGCGGCCTCGGCATGCTCATGGCTCTGGGTGGCATCCTCATCTACCTGGCTTTCCGCTTCCAGTGGAAGTTCGCGGTCGGTGCGATTGTCTCGCTGATCCACGACGTAGTGGTGACCGTGGGTATCCTGTCGTTCTTCCAGATCACCTTCGACCTGACGGTGCTGGCGGCGGTACTGGCGATCATCGGCTACTCGCTCAATGACACCATCGTGGTATTCGACCGGGTGCGCGAGAACTTCCGTGTGCTGCGCAAGGCCAGCCTGATCGAGAACATCAACATCTCGACCACCCAGACCCTGTTGCGGACCATGGCGACCTCGATCTCCACCTTGCTGGCGATCATTGCCCTGTTGTTCTTCGGCGGCGATAACCTGCACGGCTTCTCCATTGCCCTGTTCGTCGGCGTATTGGCGGGTACCTACTCCTCGATCTACATCGCCAACGTGGTGCTGATCTGGCTGAAACTGAGCAGCGAGGACCTGATTCCCGCAGCCAATACCGACAAGGAAGTGGACGACCGTCCGTGAGGGCCTGACCCCTTCCAATCGTCAGCTAAAAAGGCGCGAGTGTTGAACTCGCGCCTTTTTTTTTGCTCCAAGGCTGGGAGAAGCGCGGGTTATGACCCGTATGTATGGTCAGGAGGTTCACGTGAACAAGTCGTTGCTGGTTGGTGCGGTATTGGGTGCTGTCGGTGTCACTGCCGGGGGTGCTGTGGCCACCTACAGCTTGGTTAAAAGCGGCCCTGAGTATGCGCAAGTATTGGCGGTGCAGCCGGTCAAGCAACAGATCAAGACCCCTCGTGAAGTCTGTAAGGACGTTGCCGTGACCCGGCAGCGTCCGGTCAAGGACGAGCATCAGATCCTGGGTACCGTGGCCGGTGCGGTGGGTGGCGGCTTGCTGGGCAGCATGATTGGCGGCGGTAATGGTCGCAAGATCGCCACTGTAGCTGGTGCCGTGGGCGGTGGTTATGCGGGTAACAAGGTGCAGGAGGGCATGCAGGAGCGTGACACCTACACCACGACGCAAACTCGCTGCAATACGGTCAATGACATCAGCGAGAAGGTCGTGGGTTATGACGTAAAGTACGATCTGGGTGGCAAGCAGGGCCAGGTACGGATGGATCGCGATCCGGGCAACCAGATCCCTGTGGATAAAGACGGTCGGCTGATCCTGGGGCAGAATCAGCCCGGCCAATAATGCTTTGCGCATGAGTCGGCGGCTGCCGATGGCGCGAATCGCAGGTATAAAAAAGCACCCCGCGGGGTGCTTTTTTCATGCCTGTTGCTTAGCGTTTCAACGAAGCTGGCAGGTGTGGTTGGATAGCGGTCAGCACGGCCTTGAAGCACTTGGTGTTACCAGCTACCACGTGGCCTTTTTCCAGGAAGTCGTGGCCGCCGGTGAAGTCGCTCACCAAGCCACCGGCTTCCTGGATCAGCAGGGCGCCTGCCGCCATGTCCCATTCGGACAGGCCCGACTCCCAGAAGGCGTCGAAGCGACCGGCGGCAACATAGGCCAGGTCCAGGCTGGCGGAGCCGGCGCGGCGAATGCCGGCGGTTTGGCCGACCAGTGCGCGGAACATGCCCAGATAGTTGTCCAGGTTGTCCATCTGGTCGTCGCGAAATGGGAAGCCGGTGCCCAGCAGTGCGCCGTCGAGGCTGGTGCGGCCGCTGACCCGCAGGCGCCGACCGTTGAGCTGGGCGCCACGACCGCGGCTGGCGGTGAATTCTTCCTGGCGAACCGGATCCAGGACCACGGCATGTTCCAGGCGACCACGGTATTTGCAGGCGATGCTTACAGCGAAGTGGGGGATGCCACGCAGGAAGTTGGTGGTGCCATCCAGTGGATCGATGATCCACAGGTACTCTTCACCTTCGATCCCGGTGCCGGCATGCAGGCCGGTTTCTTCGCCCATGATCGAGTGATTCGGATAGGCCTTGCGCAGCGCGTCGATGATCTTCTGTTCAGCGGCGCGATCGACCTCGGACACGTAGTCCTTGGCGTCTTTTTCATCGACCTTGATGGTATCCAGGCGCTCGATGGAGCGGAAAATCAGTTCACTGGCGCTGCGGGCGGCGCGCAGCGCGATATTCAGCATTGGCTGCATGGATAGGTCACCTAAGGTTGTTAAAGAAAGCCGAGCATTCTAGCAGAAAACTTTTGCAGATGAAGTTCGGAGTTCGCTTTGATTGCATCTGCCCGCCGTATGGCGCTTATGGGGGGGCTGGATTGCCGGTGAGTTGCCGGGAGTGACGGATGGTTATTTTTAAGGCAACAGCGCGGCCCGTTCTGTAAGATTTGTTCCCCTTTCCCGTCCGAGGGCGCTTCCCTTGCTGCAGAACATTCGTGTCGTCCTGGTCAATACCAGTCATCCCGGCAATATCGGTGGGGCTGCGCGCGCCATGAAGAACATGGGGTTGTCGCGCCTGATGCTGGTGGAGCCCCGTGTATTTCCTTCTCCTGAGGCGGATGCGCGGGCATCCGGCGCCACCGACATCCTGGAGGGTGCCCAGATGGTCGCCACGCTCGAAGAGGCCCTGATCGGTTGTACCCTGGTGTTCGGTACCAGCGCCCGTGAGCGGAGCATTCCCTGGCCATTGCTCGATCCTCGCGAGTCGGGGGTAAAAGTCGTGGAGCAGGCGGGGCAGGGGGCACAGATCGCCCTGGTGTTCGGTCGTGAAGATTCCGGCCTGACCAACGACGAGCTGCAGCGATGTCATTTTCACGTGCATATCCCGTCGGATCCGGCGTTCAGTTCGCTGAACCTGGCAACGGCGGTGCAGGTGCTGGCCTATGAAGTGCGCATGTCCTGGTTGGCGGTGCAAGGACAGTCGGGCGCGGCGCGCAAGGATGAAGCGGTGTCGTCCAGTGATGAGCTGGCGACCATGGATGAGCTGGAGCGATTCTACGAACACCTGCAGCAGGCGCTGGTGGAAATCGACTTCCTCGACCCGCAAAAGCCCCGGCACTTGATGGCGCGCCTGCGCCGGCTATACGGTCGTAGCTCGGTCACTCGAGCGGAAATGAACATATTGCGCGGCATCCTCACGGAAACCCAGAAAGCGGCCCGTGGGGAGCTGCAAAAGCGGAAAGATCAGTGATGTTCGAGCGTCTGCGTGAAGATATCCAGAGCGTATTCCATCGTGACCCGGCGGCGCGCAACGCCTTCGAGGTGATGACCTGCTATCCGGGCATGCATGCGATCTGGATCCATCGTTTGTCCGGTGCCTTGTGGGGTATGGGCTGGAAGTGGTTGGCGCGCCTGGTGTCGAACTTCGGGCGTTGGCTGACCGGGATCGAGATTCATCCTGGGGCCAAGGTGGGTCGTCGTTTCTTCATCGATCACGGCATGGGTATCGTCATCGGCGAAACGGCCGAGATTGGCGATGATGTGACGCTCTATCAAGGGGTGACCCTGGGTGGCACTAGCTGGAACAAGGGCAAGCGCCATCCGACCCTGGAAGATGGCGTGGTGGTAGGGGCGGGCGCCAAGGTGCTCGGGCCGTTCACGGTCGGTGCGGGCGCCAAGGTCGGCTCCAATGCGGTGGTGACCAAGGAAGTGCCGGCAGGGGCGACGGTGGTGGGAATCCCGGGGCGGATCATCATGAAGTCCAGCGACGAGCAGCAAGCCAAGCGCAAGGCCATGGCGGAAAAGCTCGGGTTCGATGCTTATGGCGTCAGTGAGGACATGCCCGACCCGGTGGCGCGTGCCATTGGCCAGTTGCTCGATCACCTGCAGGCGGTCGATGGTCGTCTGGAAGGGATTTGCGGTGCGCTGAAGGACCTGGGTAGCGACTATTGCGCCAAGGACTTGCCTGCGCTGCGCGAGGAAGACTTCGCCGGCGTCAAGGACAAGAGCGACAGCCGGGTCGGCTGAATGCCGGCGTCTCGGTTCCTCAGGGGCCGAGGCGCTCGCAAATAAAGGGCGAGTTGGCCGGAAACGGACCCGTAGGTCGGTTGTTGCCATCCGCTGTGCCATTACGTCGCAGACTTTGCTATGATTCGCGCGCTCTTTTGCGGGTAAACCCGACTAAAGTAGTTGGTCTTATAGTTGACTCGATTACTCGGGTATTGCATACTCGCCTCCATTCCGAAACTCCGTGGTACTTGTCCATGCGACTGACTACTAAAGGCCGATATGCGGTGACCGCCATGCTTGACCTGGCGTTGCACGCGCAACATGGCCCGGTCTCCCTGGCCGATATCTCTGAGCGCCAAGGCATCTCCCTGTCCTATCTCGAACAGCTTTTCGCCAAGCTGCGCCGTAGCAACCTGGTATCCAGCGTCCGGGGTCCCGGTGGCGGCTATCAGCTGTCGCGCGATATGCAGGGGATCCAGGTAGCCCAGGTGATCGATGCGGTGAACGAATCGGTCGATGCGACCAAATGCCAGGGATTGGGTGATTGCCATGCCGGTGACACCTGTTTGACCCATCACCTGTGGTGCGATCTGAGCCTGCAGATTCACGAATTTCTGAGCGGTATCAGCTTGGCCGACCTTGTAACCCGCCGTGAGGTGCAAGAAGTGGCCCAGCGTCAGGATCAGCGCCGTTGTAATGGCAAGGCGCCGCGCCTGGACAAGATTGAAGCGTCCGCCGTCGAATGACAGCCGAAGAGCTAGCGGCACGCCAGCCAGCCTGATTTAGGAGAGAGTCCATGAAATTGCCGATTTACCTTGATTACTCAGCGACCACGCCGGTCGATCCGCGCGTCGCGCAAAAAATGAGTGAATGCCTGCTGGTCGACGGGAACTTCGGTAACCCGGCGTCCCGCTCCCACGTGTTCGGCTGGAAAGCCGAGGAATCGGTGGAAAACGCCCGTCGCCAAGTGGCTGACCTGGTCAACGCCGACCCGCGTGAAATCGTCTGGACTTCCGGTGCCACCGAGTCCGACAACCTGGCTATCAAGGGTGTCGCGCATTTCTACCACACCAAGGGCAAGCACCTGATCACCTCGAAGATCGAGCACAAGGCTGTCCTGGACACCATGCGCCAACTCGAGCGCGAAGGTTTCGAAGTGACCTACATCGAGCCGGGTGAAGACGGCCTGATCACTCCGGCCATGGTGGAAGCAGCTCTGCGTGACGACACCATCCTGGTTTCGATCATGCATGTGAACAACGAGATCGGCACCATCAATGACATCGCCGCCATCGGCGAGCTGACCCGTTCCAAGGGCATTCTGTTCCACGTCGACGGTGCCCAGTCCACCGGCAAGGTCGAGATCGACCTGCAGGCACTGAAGGTCGACCTGATGTCGTTCTCTGCCCACAAGACCTACGGCCCCAAGGGGATCGGCGCGCTATACGTGAGCCGCAAGCCGCGTGTTCGCCTGGAAGCCACCATGCACGGTGGTGGTCATGAGCGCGGCATGCGTTCCGGGACCCTGGCTACCCACCAGATCGTCGGCATGGGTGAAGCTTTCCGCGTCGCGAAGGAAGACATGGCGGCCGAGAACGCTCGCATCCAGGCCCTGAGCGACCGTTTCTACAAGCAGGTCGAGCACCTGGAAGAGCTTTACGTCAACGGCAGCATGACTGCCCGTGTGCCGCACAACCTGAACCTGAGCTTCAACTACGTCGAAGGCGAGTCGCTGATCATGGCGCTCAAGGACCTGGCGGTGTCGTCCGGTTCGGCCTGTACTTCGGCTTCCCTGGAGCCTTCGTACGTGCTGCGTGCTCTGGGCCGTAACGACGAGCTAGCGCATAGCTCGATCCGCTTCACCTTCGGCCGCTTCACCACCGAAGAAGAGATCGACTACGCCGCACAGAAAGTCTGCGAGGCCGTTACCAAGCTGCGCGCCCTGTCCCCGCTGTGGGACATGTACAAAGATGGCGTCGATATCTCGAAGATCGAGTGGGCGGCACACTGAATTTAAGTCGCCGCACAGGGTTCTGCAGGACGTATCGACAAGGCGGTTTGTGGAACCCCAGAGCGACTCTCTGATGAGTGAGGATTAAGAATCATGGCTTACAGCGAAAAGGTCATCGACCACTACGAGAACCCGCGTAACGTCGGCAAGATGAACGCGGAAGATCCGGATGTCGGCACCGGCATGGTCGGTGCTCCTGCCTGTGGCGACGTGATGCGCCTGCAGATCAAGGTCAACGAGCAGGGCATCATCGAAGATGCCAAGTTCAAGACCTACGGCTGCGGTTCGGCTATCGCTTCCAGCTCCCTGGCCACTGAGTGGATGAAGGGCAAGACCCTGGACGAAGCCGAGACCATCAAGAACACCCAGCTGGCCGAAGAGCTGGCCCTGCCTCCAGTGAAGATCCACTGCTCGGTACTCGCCGAGGACGCCATCAAGGCTGCCGTTCGCGACTACAAGCAGAAGAAAGGCCTGATCTGACCGATCGGCTTTCACAGATTTGGCGACAAGTAAGGAGTCACGATGGCTATCAGCATGACAGAAGCGGCTGCTCAACACGTGCGACGCTCCCTCAACGGGCGCGGCAAGGGTGATGGGATTCGCCTGGGTGTTCGCACCACGGGCTGTTCCGGCCTTGCCTATGTGCTGGAGTTCGTCGACGAGATCGGCGAGGACGACCAGGTGTTCGAGAGTCATGGCGAGAAAGTGATCATCGACCCCAAGAGCCTGTCCTACCTGGATGGCACCGAGCTTGATTTCGTCAAGGAAGGGTTGAACGAAGGCTTCAAGTTCAACAACCCCAACGTGCGCGGTGAGTGTGGCTGCGGCGAAAGCTTCAACGTCTGAGGCTGCTTGTGGGTACTCCTTGTCATTTTGCCTTATTTGAGTTGCAGCCGAGTTTTCGCCTGGATCTCGAGCAGTTGGCCGCGCGCTATCGTGAGTTGGCGCGCGGAGTCCATCCCGATCGGTTTGCCGACGCCCCCGAGCGTGAGCAGCGCCTGGCCCTGGAACGGTCCGCCAGCCTCAACGAGGCCTACCAGACCCTCAAGAGCCCTCCCAAGCGTGCCCGTTATCTCCTGGCTCTCAAGGGCGGCGAGCTGCCGCTTGAGGTCACGGTGCACGACCCCGAGTTTCTTCTGCAGCAGATGCAATGGCGCGAAGAGCTCGAGGACTTGCAGGACAGTGCCGATCTGTCGGGGGTGGCGGCGTTCAAGCGCCGGCTCAAGACCGCCCAGGAACAGCTGAACGAAAGCTTCGCAGCCTGTTGGGACGATGCCGCGCAGCGCGAGCAGGCCGAGCGCCTGATGCGGCGCATGCAGTTCCTCGACAAGCTCACCTACGAAGTGCGCCAGTTAGAAGAGCGCCTCGACGATTAACCTAGTGCCGCTCCGGTCGCACGCCTGATATACAGATAAGTCCAGATAGACATGGCCCTACTGCAGATCGCTGAACCCGGCCAAAGTCCTCAACCGCACCAGCGTCGCCTGGCTGTGGGGATCGACTTGGGTACTACCAATTCGCTGGTCGCTGCGTTGCGCAGCGGCCTTTCCGAGCCGCTGGCCGATGCACAGGGCCAGGTCATCCTGCCCTCCGCCGTGCGCTACCACGCCGATCGCGTCGAGGTGGGTGAGTCCGCCCGGTTGGCTGCCTCCGCCGATCCCCTGAACACCGTGCTGTCGGTCAAGCGCCTGATGGGGCGCGGCCTGGCTGACGTGAAGCAGCTGGGCGAGCAGCTTCCGTATCGTTTTGTCGGTGGTGAATCGCACATGCCGTTCATCGAGACGGTGCAGGGGCCGAAGAGCCCGGTGGAAGTCTCCGCCGAGGTGCTCAAGGTGCTGCGCCAGCGGGCCGAGGCGACTCTGGGTGGCGAGCTGGTCGGCGCGGTGATCACCGTTCCTGCCTATTTTGACGATGCCCAGCGGCAAGCGACCAAGGATGCGGCCAAGCTGGCCGGCCTGAATGTACTGCGCCTGCTCAACGAACCAACGGCCGCTGCCGTGGCCTATGGCCTGGACCAGCAGGCCGAAGGGGTCGTGGCTATCTACGACCTGGGTGGCGGGACCTTCGATATCTCCATCCTGCGCCTGACCGGCGGTGTCTTCGAGGTGCTGGCCACGGGTGGCGATACCGCCCTGGGTGGCGACGATTTCGATCATGCCATCGCCAGCTGGATCATCCAGGGCGCCGGTTTGTCCTCCGACTTGGATCCGGGCGCGCAGCGTAACCTGTTGCAGATTGCCCGTGGGGCCAAGGAAGCCTTGACCGACGCCGCTTCTGTGGACGTCGAGTATGGCGCCTGGCGCGCCGCGCTCACCCGCGAGGCATTCGATGAATTGATCGAGCCGATGGTCGCTCGCAGCCTCAAGGCTTGCCGTCGCGCGGTGCGGGACTCCGGTGTCGAGCTCGACGAAGTGCGGGCCGTGGTCATGGTCGGCGGTTCGACCCGTGTTCCGCGGGTGCGTGAGGCGGTTGCCGAGATGTTCGGTCGCCAGCCGCTGACCGAGATCGATCCGGACCAGGTGGTGGCCATAGGTGCCGCGATCCAGGCCGATACCCTGGCGGGTAACAAGCGTGACGGCGGCGAATTGCTGCTGCTGGACGTGATTCCGCTGTCCCTGGGGCTGGAAACCATGGGGGGGCTGATGGAGAAGGTGATTCCGCGCAACACCACCATCCCGGTCGCACGAGCCCAGGATTTCACTACCTACAAGGATGGCCAGACGGCCATGATGATCCATGTGCTGCAGGGTGAGCGCGAGCTGATCAGCGACTGCCGCTCCCTGGCACGTTTCGAACTGCGCGGCATCCCGCCGATGGTGGCTGGCGCGGCGAAGATCCGGGTGACCTTCCAGGTGGACGCCGATGGCCTGCTCGGCGTTGCCGCGCGGGAGCTGGGGTCGGGAGTCGAAGCCAGTATCCAGGTCAAGCCGTCCTACGGGCTGACCGACGGCGAGATCGCCCGGATGCTCAAGGATTCCTTCCAGTACGCCGGCGATGACAAGGTCGCCCGCGTGCTGCGTGAGCAGCAGGTAGATGCCCAGCGGTTGATCGAGGCGGTGCAGGGGGCCCTGGAGGCCGACGGCGACCGCTTGCTGGACGCCGAGGAGCGCATGGTCATCGAGCTGCAGATGCAGGAACTGAGTGAATTGATGCGTGGCACCGATGGCTATGCCATCGAGCAGCAGACCAAGCGTCTGTCGCAAGTGACCGACGCCTTTGCTGCCCGTCGCCTGGATTCGACGGTGAAAGCCGCCCTGGCGGGGCGCAACCTGAATGAGATCGAGGAATAACTGATGCCGCAGATCATTTTTCTGCCCCACGCCGTGTTCTGCCCGGATGGCCTGGTCGTCGAAGTCGAGCCCGGCGTTTCGCTGCTCGAGGTTGCCCATGACAACCACATCGAGATCGAGAGCGCCTGCGGCGGTGTCTGCGCCTGCACTACCTGCCATTGCATCGTGCGCGAGGGTTTCGACTCGCTGAACGAGGCCGACGAGCTGGAAGAAGACTTGCTGGACAAGGCCTGGGGCCTGGAAGCCCAGTCGCGCTTGTCGTGCCAGGCTATCGTTGGCGATGAAGACCTGACTGTCGAAATTCCCAAGTACTCGCTCAACCACGCGGCCGAAGCGCCGCACTGATTCAAGGGGTCATCATGAGTCTGAAGTGGGTTGATGTACTGGAAATCGCGATCCAGCTGGCTGATTCCAAGCCGGATGTGGACCCGCGTTATGTGAACTTTGTCGATCTGCACAAGTGGGTTCTGGCATTGCCGGAGTTCAGTGACGATCCGGCTCGCGGAGGCGAGAAGGTTCTTGAAGCAATTCAGGCCGCCTGGATCGACGAAACTGACTGAATCCGCGGGCTACGCAGTTAGGCAATCCCTTTAAACCCGCGTATAATTCGCGGGTTTAATTTTTCGCTTTAATCACCGTTTCTGGAGTTACACCATGGCTGTTCAACGTACTTTCTCCATCATCAAGCCTGACGCTGTTGCAAAAAACGTCATCGGCAAGATCGTTTCCCGTTTTGAAGAAGCCGGTCTGCGCGTTGTAGCTTCGAAAATGAAGCAACTGTCCAAGGCCGAAGCCGAAGGTTTCTACGCTGAGCACAGCGAGCGTGGCTTCTTCGGCGAACTGGTTGCCTTCATGACTTCCGGTCCGGTTGTGGTTCAGGTTCTGGAAGGCGAGAACGCCATCGCTCGCAACCGTGAGCTGATGGGCGCTACCAACCCTAAAGAAGCTGCTGCCGGCACCATCCGCGCTGACTTCGCCGAGTCCATCGACGCCAACGCCGTTCACGGTTCGGACTCCGAAGCCGCCGCTGCTCGCGAAATCGCTTACTTCTTCGCAGCTACCGAGGTGACCACTCGCTAAGCCGCCAGGCCTGTGAGTGAAGGGTGAAACCATGACTACATCGATCGGCAAAACTAACCTGTTGGGGCTTACTCAACCGGAAATGGAGAAATTCTTCGACTCGATCGGGGAGAAGCGTTTCCGTGCCGGTCAGGTAATGAAATGGATTCACCACTTTGGCGTCGATGATTTCGACGCCATGACGAATGTCGGCAAGGCCTTGCGTGAAAAGCTCAAGGCCGTTGCCGAGATTCGCGGTCCGGAAGTGGTCAGCGAGGACATCTCCAGCGACGGCACCCGCAAGTGGGTGGTGCGCGTGGCGTCCGGCAGCTGCGTCGAGACCGTATACATTCCCCAGGGCAAGCGCGGCACCTTGTGCGTTTCGTCCCAGGCCGGCTGTGCCCTGGACTGCAGTTTCTGCTCCACCGGCAAGCAAGGCTTCAATAGCAACCTCACCGCCGCTGAAGTCATCGGTCAGGTGTGGATTGCCAACAAATCCTTCGGCAGCGTCCCGGCAACCATCGACCGAGCCATCACCAACGTGGTGATGATGGGTATGGGCGAGCCGCTGCTGAACTTCGACAACGTCATCGCGGCCATGCACCTGATGATGGACGACCTGGGCTACGGCATCTCCAAGCGCCGGGTGACCCTGTCGACCTCCGGCGTGGTACCGATGATCGATGAGCTGGCCAAGCACATCGACGTCTCCCTGGCGTTGTCCCTGCACGCTCCCAACGATGCGCTGCGCAACCAGCTGGTACCGATCAACAAGAAGTACCCGCTGAAGATGCTGCTCGACTCGTGCCAGCGCTACATGTCGGCCCTGGGCGAGAAGCGTGTGCTGACCATCGAGTACACCCTGCTCAAGGACGTCAACGACCAGCCTGAGCACGCGGTGCAGATGATCGAGTTGCTCAAGGACATTCCTTGCAAGATCAACCTGATCCCGTTCAACCCGTTCCCCCACTCCGGCTACGAGCGTCCGAGCAACAACGCCATCCGGCGTTTCCAGGACCAGTTGCACCATGCCGGCTTCAACGTCACCGTACGCACCACCCGCGGGGAAGACATCGATGCCGCTTGCGGCCAGTTGGTAGGCCAGGTGCTGGACCGCACCCGGCGCAGTGAACGCTATATCGCCGTGCGTGAATTGAGCGCCGATGCCGATATGCCGCAAAGCGTCGCGGCCCGTACCTGAGAGAGGATCTCCATGGTCTTGCGCCTAGCGCTGCTCCTGCTTGTTGCCAGTCTTTGCGCTGGCTGTGTCATGTCGGGCAATTCCAGCCCGCTGGACACTGGCAAGGGGCGTGACGAGGCGCGCCAGGCCTATGTGCAGCTGGGGCTGGGCTATTTGCAGCAGGGCTTGGGTGAACAAGCCAAGGCCCCGCTGAAAAATGCCCTGGAGCTGGCTCCCGACGATGCCGACGCCAATGCCGCCCTGGCGCTGGTGTTCCAGGCCGAGATGGAGCCGGCGCTGGCTGAAGCGCAGTTTCGCAAGGCCCTGGCGGCACGCCCGGACGATTCCCGGATTCTCAATAACTACGGCAGTTTCCTGTTCCAGGAAAAGCGCTACGACGACGCATACTCGCGTTTCGAGCAGGCCGCAGCTGATACCCTGTATCCCGGCCGTTCCCGGGTTCTCGAGAACCTTGGGATGACCGCCTCGAAGCTCGGCCAGCGCAAGCTGGCCCAGTCGCATCTGGAGAAGGCCCTGCGGCTGAATCACCAACAGCCTCGCGCATTGCTGGAAATGGCTGAGTTGTCTTACGAAGACAGGCATTATGTGCCCGCGCGTGATTATTACGATCGTTTTAACCTGCTTGGCGAGCAAAATGCACGTAGTCTATTGCTCGGCGTGCGCCTGGCAACGGTGTTCGAAGATCACGAGAAGGCCTCCAGTTACGGTCTGCAACTAAAACGACTCTATCCCGGTACGCCGGAATATCAGCAATACCTGTCGGAGCAATGATGAAAGTGGCGCAACCCGAAGTTCAAGCAGCGACTAGCGTCAATCCCGGTGAGACCTTGCGCCAGGCTCGCGAAAGCAATGGTTGGGCGCTGGCGGACGTGGCCCACAAGCTCAACCTCACCGTGAGCTCCCTGAGCAACCTGGAAGCCGGCGCATTCGACAAGCTCCCGGGGCATACCTTCGCCCGTGGCTATATCCGTGCCTACGCCAAGTTGCTGGATATGGACCAGGCGACCCTGGTCCAGGCTTTCGACCAATACACCGGCACCGACTCCCAAGGCAGCAGCGTGCATGCCCTGGGCCGTATCGAAGAGCCGGTGCGGGTCTCCCATACCATCCTGAGGATCGTCAGCCTGTTGTTGCTGGTGGCCGTGGTCGGCGGTGGTTTCATCTGGTGGCAGGACCAGACCTCGCAGCGCAGCAAGGAACTGGTGGGCCTGAGCCCGGAACATGTGGAAGTCGAGGGCGCCGACGGCAAGACCCAGATCCACCCGATCGACGAGCCGGAAGACCAGGCCGTTGCCGAAGGCCAGAGCGAAGCCGAGGCCAATGCTGCGCAATTGGCCGGCGAGGCACCTGCCGAGACCCCAGCCCCGGTTGTGGCTCCGGCTGCCCCTGCGCAGGCGCCGGCAGTTGCTCCAGCCGCTGTGTCCCATCCTGTGACCGCCCCGGCTACGGCCCCGGTGATCGCGGCCCCGGCCGCTCCGGTGCCAGCCCCGGCAACCACGGCGACCGCTCAGGCCAACGTGCCAGCCCCGGTTGTCGCAGCCGCCGGCTCCGCGCAGGTGCAGATCCAGTTCAGCGCCGACTGCTGGACCCAGGTCACCGACGGCAATGGCAAGATCCTGCTCAGCGCCTTGAAGCGCAAGGGCGAGAGCGTCGATGTCAGCGGCAAGCCGCCCTTTGCCGTACGGCTGGGCTACGCCCGTGGCGCACAAATCAGCTACAACGGTCAGGCGGTGGATATCGCCCCGTTCACCACCGGCGAGACTGCTCGCCTGAAGTTAGGTCAATAAGTCATGCACGGCGAATCTCCAATCAAACGTCGCGAGTCCCGCAAGATCTGGGTCGGCTCGGTACCGGTGGGCGGCGATGCCCCGATCGCGGTACAGAGCATGACCAACAGCGACACCAACGATGTGGCCGCAACCGTGGCCCAGATCAACCGCCTGGAAGCCGCCGGTGTCGATATCGTGCGGGTTTCGGTGCCCGATATGGACGCCGCCGAAGCGTTCGGCCGGATCAAGCAGCAGGTCAAGGTACCGCTGGTGGCCGACATCCACTTCGACTACCGGATCGCCCTGCGGGTAGCCGAGCTGGGCGTCGATTGCCTGCGGATCAACCCGGGTAACATCGGTCGCGAGGATCGGGTGCGCGCGGTAGTGGACGCGGCCCGTGACCGCGGCATCCCGATCCGCATCGGGGTCAATGCCGGCTCGTTGGAAAAGGACCTGCAGAAGAAGTATGGCGAACCGACCCCGGCAGCGCTGGTGGAGTCGGCATTACGCCATGTGGAACACCTGGAACGGCTGAACTTCAAGGATTTCAAGGTCAGCGTCAAAGCCTCCGATGTGTTCATGGCCGTCGAGGCCTACCGTCTGCTGGCCAAGGAAATCATCCAG
This sequence comes from Pseudomonas sp. B6(2017), assembly GCF_002112765.1. Taxonomy (NCBI): domain Bacteria; kingdom Pseudomonadati; phylum Pseudomonadota; class Gammaproteobacteria; order Pseudomonadales; family Pseudomonadaceae; genus Pseudomonas; species Pseudomonas sp. B6(2017). Next base: position 261,517 of record NZ_NEIQ01000002.1, read on the forward strand.
CCCCTGCACCTGGGGATCACTGAAGCCGGCGGTTTGCGTTCAGGCACGGTGAAATCCGCCGTCGGCCTCGGTATGCTGCTGGCCGAAGGGATTGGCGATACCATTCGCATCTCGTTGGCGGCCGATCCGGTCGAGGAAGTGAAGGTCGGCTACGACATCCTCAAGTCCCTGCACCTGCGTTCCCGTGGCATCAACTTCATCGCCTGCCCGAGCTGCTCGCGGCAGAATTTCGATGTGGTGAAAACCATGAACGAGCTGGAAGGGCGTCTGGAGGACCTGCTGGTACCCATGGATGTCGCGGTGATCGGTTGTGTGGTCAACGGTCCGGGCGAAGCCAAGGAAGCCCATGTGGGGTTGACCGGCGGTACACCGAACCTGATCTACATCGATGGCAAGCCGTCGCAGAAACTGACCAATGACAATCTGGTGGACGAGCTGGAAAAGCTGATCCGGCAGAAGGCGGCCGAAAAGGTCGAGGCCGACGCAGCGCTGATCGCTCGTGGCTAACCGAACGTATTAAGGATTCTTTGTGAGCAAGTCCCTGCAAGCCATTCGTGGCATGAACGACATCCTGCCCGAGCAGACGCCGCTGTGGCGCTACTTCGAAGGCACCGTGGCACGGCTGCTGGATAACTACGGTTACAAGCAGATCCGCATGCCGATCGTCGAGTTCACCGAGCTGTTCAAGCGCTCCATCGGTGAAGTGACCGACATCGTCGAAAAAGAGATGTACACCTTCGAGGACCGCAACGGCGATTCCCTGACACTGCGTCCGGAAGGCACCGCCGCCTGTGTGCGCGCAGCCCTGGAACATGGCCTGACTGGTGCCGGCCAGGTGCAGAAGCTCTGGTACATCGGCCCGATGTTCCGCCATGAGCGTCCACAGAAAGGCCGTTATCGCCAGTTTCACCAGATCGGCCTGGAAGTGTTCAACCTGGACGGTCCGGACATCGATGCCGAACTGATCGTGCTGACCTGGCGCCTGTGGGGCGAGCTGGGCATCCGCGATGCGGTGAAGCTTGAGCTCAACAGCCTGGGGACCGCCGAGGCCCGTGCACGTTATCGCGATGCCCTGGTGGAGTTCCTCTCGGCCCGCCACGAACAGTTGGACGAAGACAGCCAGCGTCGCCTCAAGACCAACCCACTGCGGGTGCTGGACACCAAGGACCCAGGCACCCAGGCGGTGCTGGTGGACGCGCCGAAGCTGGCCGACTACCTGGACGAAGAGTCCCGGGTGCATTTCGAAGGCCTCAAGGCCCGCCTGGAAGCCGCTGGCATCCCCTATGTGATCAATCCGAAGCTGGTGCGTGGCCTGGACTACTACAGCAAGACCGTCTTCGAGTGGGTGACCGACAAGCTCGGTGCCCAGGGCACTGTCTGCGCCGGCGGCCGCTACGACGGCCTGGTGGAGCAGATGGGCGGCAAGCCGACCCCGGGCGTGGGTTTCGCCATGGGTATCGAGCGCCTGGTGCTGATGCTGGAGACCCTGGAGCGGGTGCCGGAAGAGATCTCCCGCCAGGTGGATGTCTACCTGTGCGCCTTTGGCGAGGCCGCCGAACTGGCAGGCCTGGCCCTGAGCGAGCGGGTACGCGATCAACTGCCGAACCTGCGCCTGCAGGTCAACGCCGGTGGTGGCAGCTTCAAGAGCCAATTCAAGAAGGCCGACAAGAGCGGTGCGCTGTATGCGCTGATCCTCGGTGACGACGAAATGGCCCAGCAAGTGGTAGGTTTCAAGCCCCTGCGTGGCCAGGGCGAACAACAAAGCATTGCCTGGGATGCACTCGCTGCGCACCTGGCCACCTGCGTCGTGCAGGGTTGAAGCTGTCAAACAGCCGATTTAGCGAATAAGGAGTATTGGGGTGTCGAGTACCGAAGATGAACAGCTGGCGGAATTGAAAGACTGGTGGCAGCGTAACGGCAAACCCCTGGTGAACGGCGGCCTGCTGGCCCTGGTCATCGTGTTCGGCTGGCAGGCCTGGCACAAATATCAGAACAACCAGTCGCAAGGCGCTTCGGTGCTCTATCAGCAACTGCTTGAAACCACCCTGACGCCTGATGGCAAGCCGGATGCAGCCCGTGTCACCGACCTGGCCGGCAAGCTCAACAGCGAGTTCGGCGGCAGCGCCTATGCGCAGTACGGCAGCCTGTTCGTCGCCAAGGTAGCTGTGGACAGCGGCAAGCTGGATGACGCTGTAGCCCAGCTCAAGGCCGTGGCCGACAAGCCGGCGAACGCGACCCTGGGCGAAGTGGCGCGTCAGCGCCTGGCCCAGGTGCTGGCCGCGCAGAACAAGGCCGACGAGGCCCTGAAGCTGCTCGACGGCGATGCCGACAAGGCCTTCCTGGCCACTCGTGAAGAACTCAAGGGCGATCTGCTGGTCCAGTTGGGCCGCATTGACGAAGCCCATGCTGCATATCAGAAAGCCAAGGCGGCGCTGTCGGATGAAGCAGCGGTCGGTGGCCTACAAATCAAGCTCGACGACCTGGCCAAAGGGGATGCGTGACGTGATCCGTTGGAAACATGCAGCATTGCTGGCCCTGGCCTTGTTGGCCGCGGGTTGCAGCAGCAACAGCAAGAAAGAACTGCCACCGGCCGAACTGGTCGACTTCAAGGAAGAGGTGGTCCTGCAGAAACAGTGGAGCCGCTCCATCGGTGATGGCCAGGGCGAAACCTACAACATGCTGGTTCCAGCTATCGACGGCAGCACCATCTACGCCGCCGATGTCACCGGTGTAGTGGTGGCCATGGACCGCATGAACGGCGACGTCAAATGGAAGCAGGACCTGGAACTGCCGGTTTCCGGCGCCGTGGGCGTGGGTTACGGCCTGGTGATGATCGGCACCCTCAAGGGTGAAGTCATTGCCCTGGACACTTCCAACGGTGAAGAGAAATGGCGTGCCCGTGTCACCAGTGAAGTGCTGGCTCCGCCGGCTACCAACGGTGATGTAGTGGTGGTCCAGACCCAGGATGACCGGGTGATCGGCCTCGATGCCAGTACCGGCAACCAGCTCTGGCTCTACGACAGCACCCCGGCGGTCCTGACCCTGCGTGGCACCAGTGCTCCGCTGGCGACCAACCGCCTGGCCTTGGCCGGCCTTTCCACCGGCAAGGTAGTGGCACTGGATATCCGCAACGGCGTGCCGGTGTGGGAGCAGCGTGTCGCCATCCCGCAAGGTCGTTCCGAGCTGGATCGCGTGGTGGACATCGACGGCGGCCTGCTGCTGTCCGGTGGCACCCTGTACGTGGCCAGCTACCAGGGGCGTGTCACGGCCCTGGATCTGGAGAGCGGTCGCCCGCTGTGGCAGCGTGATGCTTCCAGCTACGCAGGTGTCGCCCAGGGCTTCGGCAGCGTCTACGTTAGCCTGTCCTCGGGTACCGTGGAAGGCATCGACGAGCGTTCAACCTCCGCCCTGTGGAGCAACGATTCCCTGGCTCGCCGCCAACTGTCGGCACCGGAAGTGTTCTCCAGCTATGTGGCCGTGGGTGACCTGGAAGGCTACCTGCACCTGCTGAGCCAGGTGGATGGTCGTTTCGTCGCTCGTGAGCGCATCGACAGTGACGGCCTGCGCGCTCGTCCGCTGGTGGTGGGCGACATGATCTACGTGTTTGGCAACAGCGGCAAACTGGAAGCCCTGACCATCAAGTAATGGTTTGACTATGCTTGGGGTTGATTCCCCAAGCGGCCTTGTCTGGACAAGGCTTGCAGCACTTCAAGGTGCTGCCCCGAGCACCAGCCGCTGCCTCGCAGCGGCTTTTGTATTTTCTGAAATAATGCAGTGGAGAGCCGCATGGTTCCCGTAATCGCCCTGGTGGGCCGACCCAACGTCGGCAAGTCCACCTTGTTCAACCGCCTGACTCGGACTCGCGACGCCATCGTCGGCGACCTGTCCGGTCTGACCCGTGATCGCCAATACGGTGAGGCCAAGTGGCAAGGGCGTACCTATATTCTCATCGACACCGGTGGTATCTCCGGTGACGAACATGGCATGGATGAAAAGATGGCCGAGCAGTCGCTGCTGGCCATCGAAGAAGCCGATGTGGTGCTGTTCCTGGTGGACGCCAAGGCCGGGTTCACCGCGGCCGACCAGATGATCGGCGAGCACCTGCGCAAACGTAACAAGACCTCCTACGTGATCGCCAACAAGGTCGACAACATCGACCCGGACATGGCTCGCGCCGAGTTTGCCCCGCTGGGCATGGGGGACGCGATCCCGATCGCCGGCGCCCACGGCCGTGGCATCAGCCAGATGCTGGAAATCACCCTGCGCGAATTCCCCAAGGATGACGCCGACGAGCTCGAAGAGGGCGAGGAAGAGATCGTTGCCGAAGGCGAGGAAGCCAAGCGTATTCCTGGTCCGAGCGAGAAGGATGGGATCAAGATCGCCATCATCGGTCGTCCCAACGTAGGCAAGTCGACCCTGGTCAACCGCATGCTCGGTGAAGACCGGGTCATCGTCTACGACCAGCCCGGCACCACCCGCGACAGTATCTACATCCCGTTCGAGCGCAACGAGGAGAAGTACACGCTGATCGACACCGCGGGTGTGCGCAAGCGCGGCAAGATCCACGAGGAAGTCGAGAAGTTCTCGGTGGTCAAGACGCTGCAGGCGATCAAGGACGCCAACGTGGTGATCTTCGTCATGGACGCCCGCGAAGGTGTGGTGGACCACGACCTGAACCTGCTGGGCTTCGCCCTGGAAGCCGGTCGGGCATTGGTGATCGCCCTGAACAAGTGGGACGGCATGCAGCCTAGCGAGCGCGACTACGTGAAGACCGAGCTGGAGCGCCGGCTGTTCTTCGTCGACTTCGCCGATATCCACTTCATCTCGGCATTGCACGGCACTGGCGTGGGCAACCTTTACCAATCGGTGCAGAACTCCTTCAAGTCGGCGGTGACCCGCTGGCCTACCAGCCGCCTGACCCAGATCCTGGAAGACGCCGTGAGCGAGCATGCCCCGCCCATGGTCAACAGCCGCCGGATCAAACTGCGCTACGCCCACCTGGGTGGTGCCAACCCGCCGTTGATCGTGATCCACGGCAACCAGGTGGAGAAAGTGCCCAAGTCCTATGTGCGCTACCTGGAGAACACCTACCGGCGCGTGCTGAAGCTGGTGGGTACGCCGATTCGTATCGAGTTCAAGGGCAGCGACAACCCGTACGAGGGCAACAAGAACACGCTCACCGACCGTCAGGTCAACAAGAAGCGCCGCTTGATGTCGCACCACAAGAAAGCCGACAAGAAGCGCCGCGACAAGCGTTGAGACAGCGCTTGGAGTTGCAAGCTACAAGCCAGTAAAAAGCGGCAAGGGCTTGCAGCTTATGGCTTGCAGCTTGTAGCGGCGATTAAAAAGGGTCCTTGAGGGACCCTTTTTTAATCGCCGTCCTTTGGGCTATCCTCGGGACCTCCCGCGCCGTCGTAGAGCCGGGTGTTCAGCAGGGAACCCGCATGATCACCAGCAAACTGCCGAATGTCGGCACCACCATCTTTACGCAAATGTCCCAGCTCGCGGCCCAGACCGGAGCGCTCAACCTGTCCCAGGGATTCCCGGATTTCGACGGCCCGCAAGCACTGCGCGATGCAGTCGGCCGGCATGTCGCCATTGGTCATAACCAGTACGCACCGATGACCGGCCTGCCGGCGCTACGCCAGCAGGTGGCGGCCAAGATCGCTCGCAGCTATGGCGCCAAGGTCGACCCTGACGCTGAAGTGACCATCACGCCGGGGGCGACCCAGGCGATCTTCTGCGCGATCCATGCAGTGATCCGCCCGGGAGATGAAGTCATCGTCTTCGACCCCAGCTACGACAGCTACGAGCCATCGGTAGAACTGGCCGGCGGTCGCTGCGTGCACGTACAACTGGGCCAGGGCGACTTCGCCATCGACTGGCAGCAGCTCGAGGCAGCGCTGGGGCCGCGTACGCGGATGATCATCATCAATACCCCGCACAACCCCAGTGGCGCCCTGCTCAGTCGCGCCGAGCTGGACCGGTTGGCCGAGCTGATCCGCGCTCGCGACATCTACCTGGTCAGCGACGAGGTGTATGAGCATCTGGTGTTCGATGGCGTGCCCCATGCCAGCGTCCTGGCCCATGAGGAATTGTACCAGCGGGCATTCGTGGTCAGCTCCTTCGGCAAGACCTACCACGTCACCGGCTGGAAGACTGGCTACGTGGTGGCGCCACCGGCCTTGAGCGCCGAGCTGCGCAAGGTGCATCAATATGTCAGCTTCTGCGGGGTGACCCCTTTGCAGTACGCTCTCGCCGATTTCATGGCCGAGCATCCGGAACACGTCGAGCAGTTGCCTGCTTTCTACCAGGCCAAGCGTGATCTGTTCTGTGATCTGTTGAGCGCTTCACGCTTCAGTTTCACCCGGGTGACCGGCACCTACTTTCAACTGGTGGATTATTCGCAGATTCGCCCAGACCTGAACGATGTCGAGATGGCGACCTGGATGACCCGTGAACATGGGGTCGCGGCCATCCCGGTGTCGGTGTTCTATCAGCAGCCGCCCCAGGGGCAGCGTCTGGTGCGTCTGTGTTTTGCCAAGCGCGAGGAGACGCTGCGTCAGGCAGCGGAGAAACTATGCGTGATCTGAGTGCACTACCCGATCTGAACCTGGCTTTGGTCCAGACGACCCTGGCCTGGCACGATCGCCAGGCCAACCTGGAACATTTCGAGCCGTTGCTGGAACAGGCCCGTGGCGCCGACCTGGTGATTCTTCCGGAGATGTTCACTACCGGCTTCTCCATGGAGTCCCAGACCCTGGCGGAAGCGGAGAATGGTCCGACCAGCAAGTGGTTGCGTTGCCAGGCGAAGAAGCTCGATGCGGTGATCACTGGCAGCGTGATCATCCAGGCGGCCGATGGCAGCCACCGCAATCGCCTGCTGTGGGCGCGCCCCGACGGTGAAGTCTGGCACTACGACAAGCGTCACCTGTTCCGCATGGCTGGCGAGCACGAGCATTTCACTCCTGGCGAGCGCCAAGTGCAGTTCGAGCTCAAGGGCTGGCGCATTCGCCCGTTGATCTGCTACGACCTGCGTTTCCCGGTGTGGAGCCGCGATTCCCAGGACACTGATTTGCTGCTGTATACCGCCAACTGGCCGGGAGCGCGGCGCTTGCACTGGAACCGGCTGCTGCCGGCGCGCGCCATCGAGAACCTGTGTTATGTCGCCGCGGTAAACCGGGTGGGCACCGATGGCAAGGGCTTCGCCTACACCGGCGACAGCCAGGTGCTGGACTTCCAGGGCGAGAGCCTGCTCAGTGCCGGAGAGGCGGACGGGGTATTCCAGGTCTGCCTCAAGGCTGCGGACCTGGCGGCCTACCGCGCCCGGTTTCCGGCCAATCTCGATGCCGACGGCTTCAGGTTCACCTAGGGCTCATCAAGCTTCGTGCCCGAAGGCCGATAGGACATGATTCGAGGAGGAATCATTCATGACCGCCATCGATGCCCATGCTGGCATTCCTTACCCTTGGTCCGCGGCGAGCGTTCGGGCAGTGTCGACGTGAATGCTTGATTGACCGAGGCAAGTCCCGGGATTGCCGGTGAGATGCAAAAAGGCCCCGGGGAGTCCGACTCCCCGGGGCCTTTGCGTAAAGGCTAGGTTTAAGCAGCCTTGGCCTGCTGTTCGCTCAGGGAGCGGTTCAGGGCGCTGAACAAGGCCTTGAAGCTTGCAGTGGTGATGTTTTCATCGATACCCACACCGTGCACCGCACGCTCACCATTGACCCGCAGCTCGATGTAGGCCGCCGCCTTGGCGTTGGTGCCCGCGCCGATAGCGTGTTCGTTGTAGTCCATGATTTCCACCGGGACCGGCAGCCCGGCCACCAGAGCCTCCAGGGCGCCGTTGCCCTTGCCGCGCCAGTGCAGGTTGGTTTCGCCCTGGCCCTTGCTCGCGACTTCCACCTCCACGGAGCTGTGGCCGTTCTCTTCCTGCAGGCGATGGCTGACCAGCGCGTACGGGGTGTTGGCCTGCAAGTACTCGCTGTGCAGCAACGCGTGGATCTGCTGGGCGGTCATCTCCAGGCCGAGGCGGTCGGTTTCCCGCTGTACCACCTGGCTGAACTCGATCTGCATGCGGCGCGGCAAGCTGATGCCGTATTCCTGTTCCAGCAGGTAGGCAATGCCGCCCTTGCCCGACTGGCTGTTGACGCGGATCACGGCTTCATAGCTGCGGCCGATGTCGGCCGGGTCGATCGGCAGGTACGGTACTTCCCAGACGCCATCGGCTTGCTGCTGGGCGAAGCCCTTGCGGATTGCATCCTGGTGGGAGCCGGAGAAGGCGGTGTGGACCAGGTCGCCCACATAGGGGTGGCGCGGATGCACGGGAATCTGGTTGCACTCTTCCACCACCTTGCGCACGCCGTCGATGTCGGAGAAGTCCAGCTCGGGGTCGATGCCCTGGGTGTAGAGGTTCAGGGCCACGGTCACCAGGTCGACGTTGCCGGTACGCTCGCCGTTGCCGAACAGGCAGCCTTCGACGCGGTCGGCACCGGCCATCAGGCCCAGTTCGGTAGCTGCTACGCCGGTGCCACGGTCGTTGTGGGTGTGCAGGCTGATGATCACGCTGTCACGGCGGTTGATGTTGCGGCAGAACCACTCGATCTGGTCGGCGTAGATATTCGGCGTTGCCACTTCGACGGTAGCTGGCAGGTTGAGGATCACCTTATGAGTTGGAGTTGCGTTCCACACTTCCACCACGGCGTCGCAGACTTCCTTGGCGAATTCCAGCTCGGTGGCGCTGAAGGTTTCCGGCGAGTATTCGAACTGCCACTGGGTTTCCGGTTGCTGGGCCGCGTACTTGACGAACAGCTTGGCCGCATTCACCGCGATTTCCTTCACCCCGGCCTTGTCCTGGTTGAAGACGATGCGGCGGAAAGAAGGGCTAGTGGCGTTGTAGAGGTGGACGATGGCCTTCTTCGCCCCGCGCAAGGATTCGAAGGTGCGGGCGATCAAGTCTTCACGGGCCTGGGTCAGCACCTGGATGGTGGTGTCGTCCGGAATATGCTTGTCTTCGATCAGGGTCCGTACGAAGTCGAAGTCGGTTTGCGAAGCGGCGGGGAACGAAGCTTCGATTTCCTTCACACCGACCGCCACCAGGGTCTTCCAGAAACGCAGTTTCTTGACCGCGTCCATCGGTTCGATCAGCGACTGGTTGCCATCGCGCAAGTCCGAGCTGCACCAGATCGGCGCGCTGGTGATGGTCTTCGACGGCCAGGTGCGGTCCGGCAAGTTGATGGTCGGGAACGCGCGGTACTTGGAGGACGGATCTTTGAGCATGGTCATGGCGAAATCCTTATGGTCCGGGCCGAAAAGGGGCGGCCTGCCGGTGAGTCAAGAATGAATTGTTGACGCAGGGGGATGAGGCACCGCGGTTCAGCCTGGCAGTCGTGCGCTGACGAGGCAGAGGCTCCGGTGTTGACGACGCTGAATGAGGGTGTGAGAGGTTTTCATGTGCTCAACCCTAACTATTGGGGTCAGAGATGGCAAGCAACGAAAAAAAATTGAGAGGAATACTCGAATTTCAAAAATTGACGAGATTTTATTCTGCTTGATGGTTTTTTGTTTTATGTGGATTGCGCAGTCCTCGCGAGCTGCGCAATCCCCAGGGCAAGCGCCCTTGGCCGGAAAGGGCCGGCGGTAGTCCGCTTATGGCGAGGCAGATCAGGGTTGGAAGGCGCCGATGAAGATCGCCGGATCGACCCGTGCGTCGTTCAGGCTGACGTTCCAGTGCATGTGCGGACCGGTGGCCCGGCCGGTGGAGCCGACCTTGCCGACCACTGCGCCGCGGGCCAGGGATTGGCCGACCTTCACGTCGATCTTCGACATGTGGCAGAACATGCTGATGAAACCCTGGCCATGGTCGACGAACACCGTGTTGCCATTGAAGAAGTAGTTGCCGGTGAGAATCACCTTGCCCGCCGCCGGGGTCTTGATCGGCGTGCCCGCCGGCACCGCGAAGTCCAGGCCCGAATGCGGGTTGCGCTCCTCACCATTGAAGAAGCGGCGCACGCCGAACTTGCTCGACAGCGGCCCGTTCACCGGCTTGTCCAGCAACAGGTTGCTCGGGGTATTGGCGCTGAAGCTGCGGTAGGCGCGCAGTTGCTCGGCCAGTTCGGCATCGATGCGTTTCAGGTCGGCCGGGTTGGGATTCACCTGGCGCTGGTTCTTCAGGGTGATGTGCTGCTCGGGATACTTCTTGTTCCCGACCACGAAACCCAGGTTGCCGCTGGCGCTAGTCAGTTGCTGGGCCCCGGGCTTGACCGTCAGCGGAATGCCGACGATCGCCAGCCAGTTGGCCTGTTCCTTGACCACCAGCACCGGCTTGCCCTGGTAGCTGGCCTTGGGCGCCTGGGTGGCTTGGCCGAGGTCGATCACCGCCACGCCGCCGGGCACGGGTTTGTTCAACAGGCGGGTGATATAGCTATCGGCCTGGGCATTGCAGGCCAGGCACAGCAACAGCAGGGAGCAGAGAAAACGTGGCATGGATCAGTCCAGTAGGGAAAGGGTGACAGGCGTCAGGTGGTTGTCCTCGACCCGCACCTGCAACTCGCCTTCGCCCAGGCGCGCGGTGAAGCGCTGACCATTGCGGGTTTGCGCGGCGCTGCGGATGGCCTGGCCACGCTCGTCGAGGAGAATGCTGTAGCCCCGGCCCAGGGTCGCCAGGGGGCTGACCACGTGCAAGGTCTGCATCTGGCTGTGCAGTTGCAAGCGCCGGGCCTTCAGGCCTTCGCGCATGGCCCGGGGCAGGCGTTCGGCGAGGCTGTCCAGGCGCTGGCGCAACAGCGCCAGGTTGCGTCCCGGATGCTGGGCGCCGAGGCGGGTCTCCAGGCGGATCAGGCGTTCGCGACGGGTATTCAGGCTGCGCTCGAAAGCCCGGCGCAGGCGCATGTCCAGGTCGTCCAGGCGCTGTGCCTGCTGGCGCAACCGCTCGCCTGGATGGCGCAGACGCCGGGCCAGGCCATCCAGGCGCAGGCGCTCGCGCAGCAAGCGGTCGCGCATGCGCATTACCAAGCGGCGGTGCAGACTGTCGACCCGCCGTTGCAGGTCGCTGGAGTCCGGGGCCAGCAACTCGGCGGCGGCCGAGGGCGTGGGCGCGCGGACGTCGGCCACGAAATCGCTGATGGACACGTCGGTTTCATGGCCGACGGCGCTGACGATCGGTGTCACGCAGTTGGCTACAGCCCGAGCCACCGGCTCCTCGTTGAAGCACCAGAGATCTTCCAGGGAGCCGCCACCACGGGCCAGGATCAAGGCGTCGAAGCCCCGGGCATCGGCCAGTTGCAGGGCCCGGACGATCTGCGCCGTGGCTTCGCGGCCCTGCACTGCGGTAGGGATCAAGGTCAGCGAGACTTGAGGCGCGCGGCGCCGGAAGACACTGATGATGTCGCGAATCACCGCCCCCGTGGGTGAACTGATGATGCCGATGCGTTGGGGGTGGGCCGGTAGCGGCCGCTTGCGCTCGGCGCTGAACAGGCCTTCGGCGCTGAGCTTGTCCTTCAAGGCCTCGAAGGCCAGGCGCAGGGCACCGTCGCCGGCTGGTTCCACGGTGTCGAGAATCAGTTGATAGTCGCCGCGTCCCTCGAACAGTGAGACCTTGCCCCGTACCTTGACCGCCAGGCCGTCCTTGAGCGCCTGGCGCACCCGCGCGGCGTTCTGCCGGAACAGCGCGCAGCGCACCTGGGCGCCACTGTCCTTGAGGGTGAAGTACACATGGCCGGAAGCCGGACGGGCGAGGTTGGAGATCTCGCCCTCGACCCAGATATTGCTGAACACGTCCTCGAGCAGCACCCGGGCGCGGCCGTTGAGCTGGGTGACGGTGAGGACTTCGCGGTCCAGTCCGAGTCGTGCAAAGGGATCTTTAATCATGGGGCGCAGTTTAAAGGGCTGTTTCCCAATGGGCCAAGGCAAATCGCTTATAGACAGTCGCGAAAATGTTCGACGAACTGTGCCACCAGCGGCGTGGGTTCCTGGCGGCAGGCGAGGGCGATGACACTCTGGCAATCGCTATCGGCCAAGGGCAGGAAATGGATGCTGGCCGGGGCTATATCCTGCATCGACTCGGGCAGCAGGGCGATGCCGAAACCGGCCTGGATCAACTGCAACTGGGTGGTCTTGCGCGACATCACCCGCGCCGCCTTGGGAAAGAAGCCCTGGCGCATGCACAACTCGGCCGAGAGGTAGCTCAAGCCGCCACGCTGGGGATGGGGAATGGAGATAAAGGCTTCGTCGCGCAGTTGCGCCAGGTCGACCTCCTTGGCCGCCGGGTCGAGCGCCAGCGGATGTGTCGGTGGCAGCGCCACCAGCAAGGGTTCGCTGAACAGCGGGATGATTTGCACCCCTTCGCGCTGGCGCAATACTGGCAGGCGCAACAGGCCGACGTCCAGGCGGCCCTCGGCCAGTTCCTCCAACTGTGCTTCGGAAGACAGCTTGACGATGTCCAGCGAGGCCCCGGGGCATTGCTGTAGATAGTGGCTGATCCCCCGTAGCAGGCGCCCGCTCATGGGCACGGTGCTGGAGTGGCTCAGGCGCAGGGTCCCCAGCTGGCCCTGGCCGACCTGGGTCGCCAGCTCGCCGGCCTTGTGCAGTTCGGTCAGCAGGTTGCGAGCCTTGGGGAAGAACGCCTCGCCGGCGGCGGTCAAGCGTGGCAGGCGAGCGGTACGCTCGAACAACGGGGTTTGCAGCAGGCCTTCGAGCTCCTTGATCTGCCGGCTCAGGGCCGACTGGGCGACGAACAGGCGTTCAGCCGCAGCACTGAAGCTGCCGCATTCGGCGATTTCCACGAAGTAGCGCAGTTGACGGGTTGAAATCACAAGTCATGCCTTTTTGCGATGAGTGGGCGGCTGCGACGATATTAGTCGCAAGGCTCGTCTCTGGCTAAAGTCGTGGGACATAAGGTCGAGGAAGTGGCGGTAATGAGTCTGTTCGTTGAAGGATTGAACCAGTGGGCGTTCGGGCCGGGTGCCTGGCTGGCGATCGGCTTGGGCATTGCCCTGGCCTACATAGTGTTCGGCATCGCCGGTTTCGGCACGGCGCTGGTGGCCGGGCCGATCCTGATCCTGTTCATGCCCTTGTCGAAGATCGTGCCGTTGCTGGTGCTGCTGGATTTCATCGCCGCCTTCGGCAGCTTCCTGTCATCACGCAAGGACGTGGCCAAGCCCGAGTTGCTGCGCCTGTTGCCGTGCATGGCAGTGGGCTGCACCCTGGGGGTGATCTTCCTGCTCAGCCTCAAGTCCGATGTGTTGCTGCTGCTGATGGGACTATTCATTTGTGCCTATGCCATCTACAGCCTCTGGGTGAAGGCCCGCCCGGCGCGGATGGCGGCCGGTTGGTCGGTGCCCATGGGCATCGTGGGCGGCTTGTTCGGCGCCTTGTTCGGCAGCGGTGGCTTTCTGTATGCGATCTACCTGAACAGCCGGTTGCCCAAGGACCCGGCCCGGGCGACCCAGAGCGCGCTGATCAGCAGCAGTACCGTGGTACGCCTGAGCCTGTTCGCCCTGGCCGGGGTCTACGCCGAGGTATCGCTGCTGTTGCTGGCGCTGTGCTTGTTGCCGGCCATGGTGTTGGGGTCGTGGATTGGCCGGCGCTTGGCGATGAAACTGTCCCGGGAAACCTTCGTGCGGCTGGTGACCTGGCTGGTACTGGCCAGTGGCATTGCCCTGATCGGCCGTTACCTGAGCGCTTGACCTGTAAGGAGCAGGGATTAAGCTGCCGGCCCTCGGCGCTGCTCGTCGCCGAACCGGCTTCTACACTTGGGTGATGGGGTCGGCTCGCCGGCGCTGCGTTTTCCCTGTCCCTCGACGCTCCAGGCTGGACCATGAATTCCCAAAGCATCCTCGTCCCGAAAATCTCCACGTTGCCGGTGCATGAGCCCCGGGCCCGCGCCATCGTGCGCTGGCTGGTACGCAAGAATATCGTCGAGGAAGCACTGACCACTTGCGGGCGCACCGGCAACCGCATGGGGCATGCCATCGCGCCAGGCGCCCGGGACGTGGTGCTGCGTCCTGAGGCGCTGCCGTTCGGTGAGCCAGTCAATGGCCTGGAGATCATCACCAAGCGCTGCATCTATACCCCGACCAAGGGTTTCCTCGAAGAAGCCGGTTGCGCCGAGTGCCGCCAGGAAATCGGCGAGGCCTTGTTCGAAAGCCTGGAAGACTGGATGCCCGGGCGCACCGACAACTTCACCTGTCCCGAATGCGGCCATGAAGACGACATCAACGGCTTCCTGTTCCTCCAGCCGTGCGGGTTTTCCAACCTGGGCTTCATCTTCAACAACTGGGCCGAAGCGGGGTTCAAGCAGAGCTTCATCGATGAGTTCGCCGACTGGCTGGACCAGCCGATGAGCTGGATCAAGGTCCAGTTGTAGTTTCTTGGCGGGGGCGCCCGGTTGGCCGGGTTGGTTCCGGCTAGCATGGCAGGCGCTCTCCATCCATCACTCCAACGATATTAGATCGAGTTTTACATTGAGCCCGGCAGGCGGTCTGAGTATAATGGCGCGCTTCCATTTTCCCGCCCGGGAGCCCCCGCGATGCTGCGTATCAGCCAAGAAGCCCTCACCTTCGACGACATCCTCTTAGTGCCCGGTTATTCCGAAGTACTGCCTAACGAAGTCAGTCTAAAGACCCGTTTGACCCGTGGCATCGAGCTGAATATCCCACTGGTTTCCGCCGCCATGGACACCGTCACTGAAGCCCGTCTGGCGATCGCCATGGCTCAGGAAGGCGGCATCGGCATCATCCACAAGAACATGACCATCGAGCAGCAAGCTGCCGAAGTGCGCAAGGTCAAGCGTTTCGAGGCCGGTGTGGTCAAGGACCCCATCACCATCGAAGCCGACGCCACTGTGCGCGACCTGCTCGACCTGACCAAGACCCACAACATCTCCGGCGTGCCGGTGCTGCACAACGGTGACCTGGTGGGCATCGTGACTTCCCGTGACGTGCGTTTCGAAAGCCGCCTGGAAGTCAGCGTCCGCGAAGTGATGACGCCTAAAGAGCGCCTGGTCACCGTCAAGGATGGGGCCGTCGCCGACAAGTCCGCCGTTCGCGAGCTGCTGCACAAGCACCGCATCGAGCGCGTGCTGATCGTCGATGATGCCTTCGTCCTCAAGGGCATGATGACCGTCAACGACATCGAGAAGGCCAAGGCCTACCCGCTGGCCAGCAAGGACGACCAGGGCCGCCTGCGCGTCGGTGCTGCCGTCGGTACCGGCAAGGACACCGGCGAGCGCGTTGCCGCCCTGGTGGCTGCCGGTGTCGACGTGGTGGTAGTGGATACCGCCCACGGCCATTCCAAGGGCGTGATCGATCGCGTTCGCTGGGTGAAAGAGAACTACCCGCAAGTGCAGGTGATCGGTGGCAACATCGCCACCGGTGCCGCCGCCAAGGCCCTGGCCGACGCTGGCGCCGACGCGGTCAAGGTTGGTATCGGCCCAGGCTCGATCTGCACCACCCGTATCGTTGCCGGTGTCGGCGTGCCGCAGATCAGCGCCATCGCCAACGTCGCAGCGGCACTGGAAGGCACGGGTGTGCCACTGATCGCCGACGGCGGTATCCGCTTCTCCGGCGACCTATCCAAGGCCATCGTCGCCGGCGCTTCCTGCGTGATGATGGGTTCGATGTTCGCCGGTACCGAAGAGGCTCCAGGTGAGGTCGAACTGTTCCAGGGCCGCTCCTACAAGGCTTACCGCGGCATGGGCTCGCTGGGTGCCATGGCACAGGCGCAAGGCTCTTCGGACCGCTACTTCCAGGACTCCTCGGCCGGTGCCGAGAAGCTGGTTCCGGAAGGTATCGAAGGTCGCGTTCCCTACAAGGGCGCACTGGCCGCGATCATCCACCAGCTGATGGGTGGCCTGCGGTCCTCCATGGGCTACACCGGCAGCGCGACCATCGACGAGATGCGCACCAAGCCGGAGTTCGTACGCATCACCGGTGCCGGCATGGCTGAATCCCACGTCCATGACGTGCAGATCACCAAGGAAGCACCCAACTATCGCGTAGGTTGATAGTGGTCGCCTTCAGGTCCAGGCCTGCAGGCGATCGACGAATCTAGTAACCGGGGCTGTGTTTTTCAGCCCCGTGTCGTTTCTGAAATTAGACGAGACTGACCATGGCCCTCGACATTCATGCTCACCGCATCCTGATCCTCGACTTCGGTTCCCAGTACACCCAGCTGATCGCCCGCCGCGTGCGCGAAATCGGCGTGTACTGCGAACTGCACCCGTTCGACATGGACGATGAAGCGATCCGCGAATTCAATCCGCGCGGCATCATCCTGGCCGGTGGCCCGGAGTCGGTCCACGAAGCCAACAGCCCGCGTGCACCGCAAGCGGTATTCGACCTGAAGGTCCCGCTGCTGGGCATCTGCTACGGCATGCAGACCATGGCCGAGCAAATGGGCGGCAAGGTCGAAGGTTCCGAGCTGCGCGAATTCGGTTATGCCCGCGTTGACGTGGTCGGCAAGAGCCGCCTGCTGGACGGTATCGAAGACCACGTCGACGACGACGGCGTACTGGGCCTGGACGTGTGGATGAGCCACGGCGACAAGGTCACCCAGATGCCGGGCAACTTCAACATCCTGGCCAGCACCCCGAGCTGCCCGATCGCCGGCATGTTCGACGACGCCCTGGGCTACTACGGCGTGCAGTTCCACCCGGAAGTGACCCACACCAAGCAAGGCGGTCGCATCCTCTCGCGCTTCGTCCAGGACATCTGCGGCTGCGAGGCCCTGTGGACTGCATCGAACATCGTCGAGGACGCCATCGCCCAGGTCCGTGCACAAGTGGGCTCGGCCAACGTCCTGCTCGGCCTGTCCGGCGGTGTCGACTCCTCGGTGGTTGCCGCGCTGTTGCACCGCGCCATCGGCGACCAGCTGACCTGCGTATTCGTCGACAACGGCCTGCTGCGCCTGCACGAAGGCGACCAGGTGATGGCCATGTTCAAGGAGAACATGGGCGTCAAGGTGATCCGTGCCGACGCCGAGAAGCAGTTCCTCGACAACCTGGCCGGTGAAGCCGACCCGGAGAAGAAGCGCAAGATCATCGGTCGCACCTTCATCGACGTGTTCGATGCCGAAGCCAGCAAGCTGGAAAACATCCAGTTCCTCGCCCAGGGCACCATCTACCCCGACGTGATCGAATCGGCTGGCGCCAAGAGCGGCAAGGCCCACGTGATCAAGTCGCACCACAACGTCGGTGGCCTGCCGGAGGAAATGAACCTCAAGCTGGTCGAGCCGCTGCGCGAACTGTTCAAGGACGAAGTGCGCAAGATCGGCCTGGAGCTGGGCCTGCCGTACGACATGGTCTATCGCCACCCGTTCCCGGGCCCGGGCCTGGGCGTGCGTATCCTCGGCGAAGTGAAGAAGGAGTACGCCGACATCCTGCGTCGCGCCGACCACATCTTCATCGAAGAACTGCGCAAGGCCGACTGGTACCACAAGACCAGCCAGGCATTCGTGGTGTTCCAGCCGGTGAAATCGGTGGGCGTCGTGGGTGACGGTCGTCGCTACGCCTGGGTCGTGGCCCTGCGCGCGGTAGAGACCGTGGACTTCATGACCGCTCGTTGGGCGCACCTGCCATACGAGCTGCTGGAGACCGTCAGCGGCCGGATCATCAACGAGATCGAAGGCATCTCCCGCGTCACCTACGACGTGTCGAGCAAGCCGCCAGCCACCATCGAGTGGGAATGACGCCCCTGCGGCTTGCCGCGACGGATAGCGTCATGGGGCGGCCAAGCCAAGGCTGACCCGCCCGAAAGGCCCCTGATTGCAAGATCAGGGGCCTTTTTCGTGGCGGCGCAATACCTGGCCAGAAGCTGGTAACGAAAAGGGTTATGGACATGAGTTGGTTGAGCAAGTTGTGCAGCGCCCTGGGTCTGGCGAGTAGGCAGGCAGCGCCCGAGCCTGCCGGGGCATTGGCAAGTCATGAGCGCCTTGCCGAAGGTAATCGCCGGGCATTCGAACGGATAGGCAAGTTGCCTGAAGCAGAGATCGTGATTGAGGAGCGTCGGCTAGCGGTCCAGGTGACGCAGATCCTCCAGTCGCTCAAGCCGCTGATCCGTGAAGGCGTATCGGGACTGGAGCTGCAGGAGCAAGTCTTGCAGCAGATGCACGAGCGCCAGTTGTTGCCCGCCCTGGTGGGCTTCCAGGGCTATCCGGCGGCGGTACCGGTTTCGGTCAACGCCCAGCTGATCAGTTGCCCGCCCACCGATAAACCACTGCCGGCCAGCGCTCTGGTCAAGGTGGAGATCGTGGTGTCTTCGGACAAGGGTTATGGGGTGCAGTCCTGGACCTTCGCCACGGCTGGAGCCTCTGCCGAGCAACGCCGTGTGCTGGCCGGTGCCAGGCTGGCCCTGGAGCAGGGGCTTGGCCAGGTGTGTGCCGGCACGCCGGTCAACGCCATCGGCGCAGCCATCCAGGAAGTGCTGGATGCCCAGGGCTTGAGTGCCGTGGCCGAATACTGCGGTTACGCCATGGGCCGCCAGCGCATCCAGCCGCCCCAGGTGTTGGGCTACCGTGTCGATGGGCCGTCGGAGCCGATGCGGGTAGGGCAGGTGCTCAACGTCCAGGTGTTGGCCAAGGCCGGGACTTCGAAGATTCGCGTGCTCTGCGGTGGTTGGCGCGTGCTGGCCCAGGATGGCAACGATGGCGTGGTACTCAGCGCCATGGTCCGGGTCACCGAGGAGGGCATGGAGCGCCTGAGTGGCCTGCCGGACTGAGCAGATTGCCGGTCAGTGCTGGCGTCGATGCCGGTAGGTGAGCATTTCGTCGTCGGGTCCAGGCGCCGCGCATGGCCAGCCCAGGGCTGCAAAGAACCGGCATGCAGGCAGGTTGTCGGGCATGACGTAGGCCATCCAGCTATCACCATGCTCCCTGGGTTCGATAGCCATCACCGCCCGAAGCGCCCGTTGGCCTATGCCTTGGCGCTTGAGTGCCGGGTCGATGGCGATATCGGTGAGTACCCAGGCCAGTTCGACGGGGTGGAAGCTGATGCCCAGCACTGCCACCAGCCGCTCATTCTCGAAATAGCTGTACTGCATGTCTTCCTTGTCTCCGAGTACGGCGGCCAGCCAGTCTTCATCCATGGGGCCCAGTTGTTCGTTGAGTGCCGGGTCTGCGTACCAGGAGCGGTACTGGACAAAGTCGTCCCGGGTAAAGCGCCGAATCCTCGGGTTCATCAGTGGGTATTCCTGTGGGCGCTCACCGTGGACGGGGCGCGGGCTGGCATTTGTGTTGCCGCAGGTTGGCAAGGGCGGTTTTTTCGCGTCCAGGCAACATCGAGAAAGACATGGGCGGCTGCTGTTCTTCTCCGGCTGTGTAACCTCGATGCCCCCCCTCTGTCATCCGTCCCGAGGAAGGTGGGCGGGGGTGCAAGCCTTGAATCGCTGAGCATACTGGAGGCCATGGATGGCTCGTGCAACACATCCCGAGCAGGAAATTGAAATGGCCCTGCGCTATGCCCAGTGGCAGGGCTGGCGGATTGAGGTCGGTGGCGAGCAGGTCTGGGGAATGATCTGCTGCCCCCAGGAGCCGCCGCTGTGCCTGTGCGGCGAGTTTCGCCGCTCCACGGTCTGGCGTTGGCCCAAGTGCCCGAGCGGGCATGCCCGGGCCCTGTGCCGGTTGATCGATAACTGCACCCTGCACCAGTTGCGCCGAACCGGGCCCCTGGCGCCAGGCCTGGAGTGAAGGATATGGAATACCTGTTCACCCTCGATTACCGCTTGCCGGCCCGGGATTGCGATCCATGGCAGGTGGCCGAGCGCCTGGGCGCCGCCGGTTGTACCGATGCCTCGTTGGGCTGCGGCGTGAGCGGGCGCCTGGCGCTGGAGTTCCGGCGCAAGGCGAGCAACGCTCAGCAGGCCCTGTTCAGCGCCCTGGGCGAGATCCGGCAGGCCCTGCCTGGGGCGCAACTGGTCGAGGCCGGACCGGATTTCGTCGGCCTCGATGAAATCGCCGGGATCGCCGGCCTGTCGCGGCAAGACATGCACAGGCTGATGCTCAACCATGACGACAGCTTTCCCCTGGCCATTCATCAGGGCCAACCCTGGTGCTGGCACCTGGCGCAGGTCCTCGACTGGCTGGATGGTCAAGGCGGTCGCTGGCGCGGACATCCGGTAACCGAGGTGGCTCGGGTGGCGCAACAGGTCAACCTCGCCCGGCAGGTGCGGTGCATCGGGCCGTTGAACGCCGAACTGCTGGCGTTGCTGGCGCTGCTGGGCTGATCGCTCGCTGGCTCAGCGCCGCGCCACGTCGGAGAAGTAGAACTTGTCCAGGGTGTGGCGTGATTCGGTGTACTCGAACTGACGGCCATCCTGGAGAAAGGTCTGGTTGCTGACCACGATCACATGGCTCTGGCCGTCCAGGTCGAGCAACTGCTGGTCGTCCTTGCTGCGCGGGCTGGCCTCGATGGTGCGCTGGGCATAGCTGATGTTCAGTTGCAGGGTCTGTTCGATATAGGCGTAGATCGAGTGCTCGGCGATTTGCCGGTCCAGCCCCGGAATCAGCTCAGCGACGAAGTGGTTGATGTCGAGGATCACCCGCTTGCCATCGATCCGCCGTACCCGCTTGATCCGGGTGACCAGGCTGCCTTCTTCTGCCTGCAGGTGCGCCCGCAGTGACCCTTCGAGAGGAAACTGGCTGAACTCCACCACCTCGGTGCTGACGTCATCCCCCAGCCGTGGATAGGTTTCCTGGAAGCTGACGATGCCACCCAACTGGAACTCGATGGGAGCGGATGAGAGCACGAAGGTGCCCTTGCCATGGACTTTCTGCGCGAAACCGCGTTCCTGCAGCAGTTCGATGGCCTTGCGCACAGTGCCGCGGCTGGCCTGGTAGCTGTCCATCAGGTCGGTTTCCGAGGGCAGGCGGGCGCCGCGTTCCAGGCGTTCGGTGGTGATGCTGGCAAGCAGATCGCTGTAGATCCGGTTGTATTTGCTCATGGGATAGCTCTGTGCCGGATGGTGCTCAAGGCAGGCACCTTAAGGGCTGGACGGGACATTTGTCCATGCGCCTGGAGGAGGCTGTAGCGAGCCGGGAAAGCGGATCTGGTGGGGTGACTCGAAGAAAAAACAAACTCGTCTGTACGAGCTGTTGATTTAACTCGTACAGACGAGTAGTTTTCCTCCCCGGCGTGCTGCCAATAACAAGAATCTCAGGTGGAAGAACGAGCATGAGCCACGACTATTCAACGATCGCCAGCGAGTTGCTGCACAGCCTCGGTGGCGCCGACAACCTCGAGCAGGCGGCCCATTGCGTGACGCGCCTGCGCCTGGCCCTGAAGGACCCGAGCCGGGTCGACAGCGCCACGCTCAACCAGATCGACCTGGTCAAGGGCTCGTTTTTCACCGGTGGCCTGTTCCAGGTCGTGATCGGCCCCGGCGAGGTGGAAAAGGTCTACGCGGCGCTGCGCGAGCAGACCGGCCTTGCCGTCTCGACCATTGCCGATGTGAAGCACAAGGGCGCGCAGAAGGCCCACGCCATGCAGCGCCTGGTGCGGGTCTTCTCCGACGTGTTCATGCCGATCCTGCCGGCCCTGATCATCGCCGGGCTGTTGATGGGGGTGAACAACCTGCTGGCCGCCAAGGGCATGTTCATCGAGGGCAAGACCTTGCTTGAGGCCCATCCGGACCTGGACGGGTTGTGGAGCCTGGTCAACCTGATGGCCAACACCTCCTTCGTGTTCCTGCCGGCCCTGGTGGGCTGGTCGGCGGCCAAGCGCTTTGGCGGCAGCGAGATCCTCGGCATCGTCCTGGGCCTGATGCTGGTCCACCCGGACCTGCTCAACGCCTGGAACTACGGCAAGGCCGTGGCCGGCCTGGATGGCCAGAGCCTGCCGTACTTCGACATCCTTGGCCTGTTCCAGATCGAGAAGGTCGGCTACCAGGGGCAGATTCTGCCGATCCTGCTGGCCGCCTACGTGATGAGCGTGATCGAGAAGTGGCTGCGGGCGAGGGTGCCCAATGCCATTACCTTGCTGGTGGTGCCCATCACCACCATCGTGGTCACCGGGGTGCTGGCCCTGGCGATCATTGGCCCGGTGACCCGCCACCTGGGGATCCTGATCACCGAGGGCGTGGTCACGCTGTTCGAGCTGGCGCCGATGGTGGGCGGGGCGATCTTCGGCCTGCTCTATGCGCCACTGGTGATCACCGGCATGCACCACATGTTCCTGGCGGTCGACCTGCAACTGATCTCTACCCAGGGCGGCACCTTCATCTGGCCGATGATCGTCATGTCCAACCTGGCCCAGGGCAGTGCCGCCCTGGCGGTATTCACCATGAGCCGTAACGCCCGGGACCGCAGCATGGCCTCGACCTCGGCGGTCTCGGCGTATTTCGGCATCACCGAGCCGGCGATGTTCGGGGTCAACCTGCGCTACAAGTTTCCGTTCTACGCCGCGCTGATCGGCTCGGCCCTGGGCAGCGTCGTTCTCTCGCTGAACAAGGTCCAGGCCTCGGCCATCGGTGTCGGCGGGCTGCCGGGATTCATCTCGATCATTCCCCAATACATCCCGATGTTCGTCGTTGGCATGGTCGTGGCCCTGGTGGTGCCCTTCGTCCTCACTTGCGGCTTGAGCCTGAAGATCATCCGTCCCGGTTACCGAGTGGCCTGACCGGCCTGGCAGGAGGCGGTGAATGCCTGTGCACTTTCCAAAGGAATCCCCCATGCAAGACTGGCAGCGCTCGGTGATCTACCAGATCTACCCGAAAAGTTTTCACAGCCACTCAGGACAGGCCACAGGCGACCTGCTGGGCGTGGTAGACAAGCTCGACTACCTGCACTGGCTGGGGGTCGACTGCCTGTGGCTGACTCCGTTCCTGCGCTCGCCGCAGCGCGACAACGGCTATGACATCAGCGACTACTACGCCATCGATCCCAGCTACGGCAGCATGGCCGACTGCGAACTGTTGATCGCGGAGGCCGGCAAGCGCGGCATCAAGCTGATGCTCGACATCGTGGTCAACCACACCTCCATCGAGCACAGCTGGTTCCAGCAGGCCCGCAGCAGCCTGGACAACCCTTACCGGGACTTCTACATCTGGCGCGACGAGCCCAACAACTGGGAGTCCAAGTTCGGCGGCTCGGCCTGGGAGTACGAGGCGCAGACCGGCCAGTACTACCTGCACCTGTTCGATCACACCCAGGCCGATCTGAACTGGGACAACCCCCAGGTGCGCGACGAAGTCTTCAAGATGATGCGCTTCTGGCGGGACAAGGGGGTCGGCGGCTTTCGCCTGGATGTGATCAACCTGATCTCCAAGCCGGCGGATTTTCCCGAAGACCAGAGCGACGGCCGACGTTTCTATACCGACGGCCCGAACGTCCATGAGTACCTGCAGGAGATGCATCGGGAGGTGTTCGCCGGCCACGACCTGGTGAATGTCGGCGAGATGTCTTCCACTCGCCTGGAGCACTGCATCCGCTACTCGAACCCGGAGTCGAAGGAGCTGTCGATGACCTTCAACTTCCATCACCTGAAGGTGGATTACCCCAACCAGCAGAAGTGGTTGCGGGCCGATTTCGACTTCCTAGAACTCAAGCGCATTCTTTCCGATTGGCAATGCGGCATGCAGGCCGGCGGCGGCTGGAACGCGTTGTTCTGGTGCAATCACGACCAGCCTCGGGTGGTATCGCGGTTCGGCGATGACGGCGAGCATCGGGTGGTGTCGGCGAAGATGCTGGCCACCGCCTTGCACCTGCTGCAGGGCACGCCCTTCGTCTACCAGGGCGAAGAGCTGGGCATGACCAATCCGCATTTCCAGCGCATCGAGCAATACCGCGACGTCGAGACCCTGAACATCTACCGCCTCAAGCGCGAGGCTGGTGAAGACCCGCAACAGATCATGGCGGCGATCCAGCAGAAGTCCCGGGACAACGGGCGTACACCCATGCAGTGGAATGCCGGGGCCAATGCCGGCTTCAGCAGCGCCGAGCCCTGGATCGAGGTCGCGGCCAATGCCGACCGGATCAATGTCGATGCGCAGCAAGAGGACCCGCAATCGGTGTTGCACCACTATCGTCGGTTGATCGCCTTGCGTCGGGAACAGGCGTTGATCCAGCACGGCATCTACCGCCAATTGCTGCCCGACCACCCACAGCTCTGGATCTACGTGCGCGAAGGGCAGGGCGAGCGCCTGCTGGTGGTGAACAACTTCTATGGCACGCCGTGCGAGGTCCAATTGCCGCAACAGATTATCGCGCCGGGTATGCAACAGCGGCAGCTGATCAGCAACTACCTGGACGATGTCGTGCGCAGCCGGCAGTTGCTGCTGCGGCCCTATGAGTCCTTCGTCCTGCACCTGGCCCACGCCTACTAGTAGCCAGGTGGCTTTTGCCGTTTGCCAGGCCTGCGCTGTACCGGAGCCCGCGCAGGGCCTCGCGCCGGCCTGCCGGCGCCTGCGGACATCACAATAAAAATAATGGGGTGGCTTATGAGAACAACGATCAATCTCGGTTTGGCGGCGTCCTGCCTGTGCCTGGCCTTGCCTTATCCGGCCCAGGCCCTGGAGTTTGCCGGCTACCTGCGCAGTGGCCTCGGCACTTCGGTCAACAGTGGCGGGCAATCGTGCTTCCAGCTTCCCGGCGCGCCATCCAAATACCGCCTGGGCAACGAGTGCGAGCAGTACGCCGAGCTGGAGCTGCGCCAGGACCTGTACACCCTCGAGGACGGTTCGGTGCTCAGCATCGATGGCATGGCCTCGCTCAACAACCGCTACGACCGCAACCTGACCTTCCAGGGGGAGAACGGCTCGGCGCGCATGCCGCAGATGTATGCCCAGTGGTCGAAGCTGCCCAGCCTCAATGGCGGTTCGCTGTGGGCCGGGCGTCGTTACTACAAGCGTAACGACATCCATATCTCCGACTTCTACTACTGGAACCAGAGCGCCACCGGCGGCGGGGTCGAGGACGTGCGCATCGGCGATCTGAAATACAGCTATGCCTTTTCCCGCAAGGACAACCTCTACCAGAAGCAGGCCGTGACCCGTCATGACTTCAACGTCGCCGGCTTCCAGAGCAACCCCGGCGGCGAATTGGAGCTGGGCCTGAGCTACCTGGAAAAGCCCGATCGCCGTGGCGCCCACAACGGTTGGGCGATCACCACCCAGCATGTGCAACAGGGCTTCCTGGGCGGCAAGAACAAGCTCGCCCTGCAATACGGCGAGGGCCCGGGCACCGGCCTGGGCTATACCGGCGACTCCTACCTGGATGACAGCAACAAGAGCTATCGCCTGGTGGAGTTTTTCGACTGGCAACTGAGCCCGGGCTTTGGCGGTCAGTTTGAGGCGGTCTATCAGAAGGACATTCGCCCCGACGGCCAGGACCAGAGCTGGATCTCCCTGGGCGTGCGCCCGGCCTATGCCATCACCGAGCAGTTCAAGCTGGTGGCCGAGTTCGGCCACGATCAGGTGGAGGCCCCCGGGGGCACGCGCAAGCTCAGCAAGTTCACCTTCGCCCCGACCTGGTCGCCCAAGGGGCCAGAGTTCTGGGCCCGTCCCGAGGTGCGCCTGTATTACACCTATGCCAGCTGGAACGAGGCGGCCCAGCGTGCGGCCAACCAACTGGCGGCCGGCTCCGCGCTGTCCGCCAGCGGTGCGTTCGGCAGCGCCCGACATGGGGCGAATGTCGGTTTGCAGGTCGAGTACTGGTGGAAATAAGCGATGCTGGCGGGGCTCGCGCTCCATCGGCACTTCAAGGAATCAACAGCAGGTGACGTCATGGCCATAACCCAACCCTTGCAATTGCTCGCGCCCCTGTCCGGGGTGCTGCTGCCCCTGGAGCAGGTGCCGGATCCGGTGTTCTCCAGCCGGGTGATCGGCGACGGCTTATGCATCGACCCAACCTCCCAGACCCTCTGCGCGCCCCTGTCCGGGGTAGTCAGCAACCTGCAGCACAGTGGCCATGCGGTGAGCATTACCGGCGAGCAGGGCCGGCAGGTATTGATGCACATTGGGCTGGACACGGTGAACCTGGCGGGCAAGGGGTTCACCTGCCTGGTCCACGAAGGCCAGCAGGTGGCGGCGGGACAGGCGCTGATCGAGTTCGACGCCGACTACCTGGCCCTGCATGCCCGCAGCCTGCTGACCCTGATGCTGGTGGTCAGCGGCGAGCCGGTGACCGCACTGGTGGACGATCGCCGGCTGGTAGAGCAAGGCCAGCCACTGCTGCAGCTCGCGCCAGCGGCCCTGGGCGCTGTCGAGGACGCTGAGGCCGAGGGCGAGGCGCTGTTTTCCAAGCCGCTGATCCTGGGCAACCCCCAGGGCCTGCATGCGCGCCCGGCGGCCTTGCTGGCCCAGGCTGCCAAGGGTTTTGCCGCGAACATCTGCCTGCACCGGCGTACCGACTCGGCCAATGCCAAGTCCCTGGTGTCGATCATGGCGTTGCAGACGATCCAGGGCGATACCTTGCAGGTCAGTGCCGTGGGCGCGGATGCCGAACAGGCGATCCAGGCCCTGGTGGCGCTGCTGGCCTCCGGCTGTGGGGAGCAGGTCGCTGCGCTGCCCAAAGCCGTATCCCCAGCTGTATCGGATGCTGCACCCGGGGCCATCCTGCGTGGGGTCTGTGCTTCACCGGGCTCGGCCTTCGGCCAGGTGCTGCAGGTGGTGCCGCAGCGTTTGCGAATCATTGAACAGGCAGCCAACCCGCAGCAGGAGCGCCAAGCCCTGGCGCGGGCCCTGCGCCAGGCCGCCAGTGCCCTGCAACAGCTGCGGGACGATGCCCCGGGTGAAGCGCAACAGAACATCTTCCGCGCGCACCAGGAGCTGCTGGACGACCCGAGCCTGCTGGAGCAGGCCGAGTCGCTGATCGCCAGCGGCAAGAGCGCCGCCTTTGCCTGGAACAGCGCCATCGAGGTCACCGCCGAGCTGTTCCAAAGCCTGGGCAGCAGCCTCTTGGCCGAGCGTGCGGTGGATCTGGCGGATGTTGGCCAGCGGGTACTGGAGCTGATTCTTGGCGTGCAGGAACAGGCCCTGGTCCTGCCGGAGCAGGCCATCCTGGTGGCCGAGCAATTGACCCCTTCGCAAACCGCGAACCTGGATACCACCAGGGTGCTGGGTTTTGTCACCGTGGGCGGCGGCGCCACCAGCCATGTGGCGATCCTGGCCCGAGCCCTGGGGCTGCCGGCGCTCTGTGGCCTGTCGCCCCAGGTGCTGTCCCTGGCCGACGGTACGCCGGTACTGCTGGATGCCGACCGTGGCGAACTGCACCGGGACCCGGATCCGCAGTTGCTGCGGCAACTGGATACCCAGCGCGAACAACAACGCCAGCGCCAGCACCGGGACCTGGCCCAGGCGGCGCTGCCGGCGGTGACCATCGATGGTCATCACCTTGAGGTCACGGCCAACATTGCCTGCCTGGCGGAGGCCGAGCAGGCCGTCAGCCTGAGGGGCGATGGTGTCGGCCTGCTGCGTTCGGAGTTCCTCTACCAGGACCGTACCCAGGCGCCAAGCCCGCAGGAACAGGCAGCCACCTATCAGGCCATCGCCCAGGCCCTGGGACCCGAACGCAACCTGGTGGTGCGGACCCTGGATGTGGGCGGCGACAAACCCCTGGCCTATGTACCGATGGACAGCGAGGCCAACCCCTTTCTCGGCCTGCGCGGCATTCGCCTGTGCCTGGCGCGTCCGGAACTGCTGCGGGAGCAATTCCGGGCGATCCTGGCCAGTGCCGGGCAGGCCCGCTTGCACATCATGTTGCCGATGGTCAGCCAGCTCGCGGAGCTGCGCCAGGCGCGCCAGTTGCTGGAGCAGGAGGTCCAGGCCCTGGGGCTCGCGCAATCGCCCAAGCTGGGAATCATGATCGAGGTACCGTCGGCGGCGTTGCTGGCGGATCGTTTTGCCCCGGAGGTGGATTTCTTCTCCATCGGTACCAACGACCTGACCCAGTACACCCTGGCCATGGACCGCGATCACCCGCGCCTGGCCAGCCAGGCCGACAGCTTCCACCCGGCGGTGCTGCGCCTGATCGCCACCACGGTCCGGGCTGCCCATGCCCACGGCAAGTGGGTCGGTGTGTGCGGTGCGCTGGCTTCTGAAACCCTGGCGGTGCCGCTGTTGCTGGGCCTGGGGGTGGATGAGTTGTCGGTGAGCGTGCCGCTGATCCCGGCCATCAAGGCCCGGGTGCGGGAGCTGGACCTGGTCCAGTGCCAGGCGCTGGCTGCGCGTATCGTCGATCTGGAGGATGCTGCCCAGGTGCGTGAATGCCTGCACCGCCAGCCGCTTGCTGCTCACTCACCGGTCCTGGAGAACTGAAGATGTTCGAGAAACTACAGCGGGCGTTCTGGAAAGCCCTGACCCCGGACCTGGTGCCCGACCAGCCGGAAGCGCCCAAGGCTGGCGGTCACGCTCTGGATGAGCCGACGCTGGCGGCATTGGGCGGACATGCCAATATCAAGAGCCAGCAATGGCTGGCCCTGACCCGGTTGCGCCTGGAGCTGCATGACCCGCAATTGCTCGACAGCACTGCCCTGCAAAGGGCAGGGGTGCCGGCGGTGATGCCCCTGGCGGGCGGCGTGGTGCACCTGTTGTTGGGGTTGCGCGACTGAGCGCAGCCACGGCCCTGCATCTGCGTCCCGTCGCCGCGCCGGCCTTACTGTTTCTCAACTGCGGGTGTATCGTATTCGCCTTTTTGCGGACCCGGGTCCGCGGCAGATACGTGAGGTAGTTGAGTCCATGTCCTTTACCCGTCGACAAATACTCGGTGGTCTGGCCGGTCTGGTGGTGGTTGGCGTGGGCGCCGGCGGTGCGTCGCGTTACTGGCTGGGCAAGGTCGCGGACGACAATGCCGGGCACGACTACGAGCTGATCGCCGCTCCGCTGGATGTCGAACTGGTAGCGGGTTTCAAGACCCAGGCCTGGGCTTTCGGGCCGTCGGCGCCGGGCACCGAATTGCGGGTCCGCCAGGGCACCTGGTTGCGGGTGCGTTTCATCAACCACCTGCCGGTGGAAACCACCATCCATTGGCACGGCATCCGCCTGCCGCTGGAAATGGACGGCGTGCCCTACGTCTCGCAGCTGCCGGTCAAGCCGGGCGAGTTCTTCGACTACAAGTTCCGCGTGCCGGATGCCGGCAGCTACTGGTACCACCCCCATGTCAGCAGCTCCGAGGAGCTGGGGCGGGGCCTGGTGGGCCCGCTGATCGTCGAGGAGCGCGAGCCGACCGGCTTCAAGCATGAGCGCACCCTGAGCCTGAAGACCTGGCATGTGGACGAGCAGGGCGCCTGGATGCCCTTCAGCGTGCCGCGCGAGGCCGCGCGCAACGGTACCGCGGGGCGCCTGATCACCATCAACGGCCAGGCCGAGGCGGTGACCGAGCTGCCGGCCGGGCAGGTGGTGCGAGTGCGCCTGCTGAACCTGGACAACACCTGGACCTATCGCCTGAACCTCAAGGGCAACTGCGAGGCGATGATCTACGCCCTCGACGGCAACCCGATCACCCCGCGCCCGCTGGACGACGATTACTGGCTGGGACCGGGCATGCGTATCTGCCTGGCCATCCGCATTCCCGAGGCGGGCGAGGAGATTTCCCTGCGCGATGGTTTCGTGCGCCTGGGCACCCTGCGCTCGGTAGCCAGCAGCGAAGCCCCCGGTGACTGGCCCAAGGCGCTGCCGGCCAATCCCATCGCCGAACCGGACCTGGAAAAGGCCGAGAAGCTCAACTTCAATTTCGAGTGGGCCGGCAAGGTCTCGGTGAATACCGAGAACGGCAAGCCGCCGAGCCTGTGGCAGATCAACGGCCAGGCCTGGGACATCACCGACAAGACCTGCGCCGATCGCCCGATCGCCACCTTGAAGAAGGGCAAGAGCTACATCTTCGAGCTCAAGAACATGACCCAGTACCAGCACCCGATCCACCTGCACGGCATGAGCTTCAAGGTGATCGCTTCCAATCGCCGCAAGATCGTCGAGCCCTGGTTCACCGACACCTATCTACTGGGCAAGAACGAACGCGCCCAGGTGGCGCTGGTGGCCGATAACCCAGGCACGTGGATGTTCCATTGCCATGTGATCGACCACATGGAAACTGGCCTGATGGCCGCGATCGAGGTGGTGTGATGCGCCAGATTCGCCCGGCGTCGATCATCGATCGCAGTCGCGACCAGGAGTTCATGCGCGAGGCCCTGGCCCTGGCCGCCCAAGGGGCCGCCCTGGGCGAGGTGCCGGTGGGCGCGGTGTTGGTGCTCGATGGGCAGGTCATCGGCCGCGGCTACAACTGCCCGATCAGCGGCAGCGACCCCAGCGCCCATGCCGAGATGGTGGCCATCCGCGCCGCTGCCCAGGCGGTGAGCAACTACCGCCTGCCAGGCAGCACCTTGTACGTCACCCTGGAACCTTGCAGCATGTGCGCCGGGCTGATCGTCCATTCGCGCATCGCGCGGGTGGTCTACGGCGCTTTGGAGCCCAAGGCGGGCATCGTGCAGAGCCAGGGGCAGTTCTTCACCCAGGGGTTTCTCAACCACCGGGTGCTGTACGAGGGCGGGGTACTGGCCGAGGAGTGCGGCACGGTGCTCAGCGAGTTCTTCAAGGCGCGGCGCGCCAGCCGCGACTGAACGCCAGCACTGGAGCGAAGCTTGCCCGCGATGACGCCAGCCCGGGCATGCTCACCTTGAATCGGACTTGATGTTCGATATCGCTATCGCGGGCCAGCCTTGCATCCTACGGATGCGGGGGATTCATTTCCTGGCGACGATCACGGCGCGCATCGGCGCCGGGAGGCCTTCGATGGTCTTGCTGTGGTCGTCGGGATCGAGGAAGTCGCTCAGGGACTGGTACTTCATCCACTCGGTAGCCCGCTGTTCCTGCACGCTGGTCAGGCTGACATCCACACAGCGCACGTCGCTGAACCCGGCGCGGCGCAGCCACAGCTCCAGGGCCGGTACCGACGGCAGGAACCACACGTTGCGCATCTGCGCGTAGCGGTCTTCCGGCACCAGTACCTGCTGCTGGTCGCCTTCGACCACCAGGGTCTCCAGCACCAGTTCCCCCCCCTTGACCAGGCAGTCCTTGAGCGCCAGCAGGTGCTCGATGGGCGAGCGGCGGTGGTAGAACACCCCCATGGAGAACACGGTGTCGAAACCCTCGAGGTTCGGCGGCAGGTCCTCGAACGGGAACGGCAGGTGCCAGGCCTTGGGTTGTTCCAGGTAGCGTTGTACGGCCTGGAACTGGCAGAAGAACAGCCAGTTCGGATCGACACCGATCACGCTGTCGGCGCCAGCGCCGAGCATGCGCCACATGTAGTAGCCGTTGCCGCAGCCGACATCGAGGATGCGCTTGCCCTGCAGGTCCAGGTGCGGCGCGACCCGCGACCATTTCCAGTCCGAGCGCCACTCGGTATCCACATGCACGCCGAACAGGTCGAACGGGCCCTTGCGCCAGGGGCTCAGGCCCATCAGGGCAGTGCGCATCCGCTCGCGGGTCGCGGCGTCGCAGTCGGTGTCCAGGAGCAGGCCGTTGAGCAAGTCGATTTCACTGGGGCGCACGTCCGGCAGGGCGTCCAGCGCACTCTGCCAGCGGGCCAGGTCGCCATGGCCCTTTTCCATCTTGGCATCGAGTTGCGCTTGCAGGCCCTGGGCCCAGACGGCCAGGGGAGTGCCCACCAGATGGCGGGCCAGGGGGGACAGATCGATCATGGCAGGGCAATCAACGAAGCGAAGTTAAGGCATTGGAACCAGGGCACGACTTTCGAGAAGCCGGCGGCCAGCAGGCGCTCGCGGTGTTCTTCGAGGCTGTCGGGCTTCATGACGTTCTCGATGGCGCTGCGCTTCTGGGCGATCTCCAGTTCGCTGTAGCCATTGGCGCGCTTGAAGGCGACGTGCAGGTCGGTGAGCAGCTCATGTTCCTGGACGTCGTTGAAGCGCAGCTTTTCCGAGAGGATCAGTGCGCCGCCGGGCAGCAGTGCCTGGCGGATGCGCGTCAACAAGGCCTGGCGCTGTTCAGGGGCGATGAACTGCAAGGTGAAGTTCATCGCCACCACCGAGGCCGGCTGGAATTCCAGGGCCAGGATATCGCCCTCCACCACTTGCACCGGCAGCAGCTCCTGGAACATCGAGTCCTGGCCGTTGAGGTACTCCCGGCAGCGCTCGACCATGGCCGCCGAGTTGTCCACCGCGATCACCCGGCAGCCATCGCTGCGCACATGCCGACGCAAGGCCTGGGTCACCGCCCCCAGGGATGCACCGAGGTCGTAGAGCACGCTGTGGGGCTGGGCGAACTGTGCAGCCAGGACCCCGAGGTTCTCGACGATGGTCGGGTAGCCGGGTACCGAGCGCTTGATCATGTCCGGGAAGACCCGCACCACGTCCTCGTTGAAGGCGAAGTCGGGCACCTGGGCCAGGGGCTGGGCGAATAGGCGGTCGGGTTCTTTGCTCACGGCGGTTCCGGCGATGGCGATAAAAAGAGGGGCGGCATTGTAGCCGCTGCGGCCGGCTGCGATAAGGCCTGGAGCAGCGAGGGCGACAACGGGTGTCGCCCATCCCGGGGCTAGCGCGGCTTCTGGCTGAAGGCCGAAGCGGCGATGCCCCACTGGCCCAGCCAGTAGAAAACGATGATCAGGTAGGGCGCGGCATCGAACGCCCCGACGAAGCGGCTCAGGCCGATCAGGCTGTCGGAGAAGGCGAAGCTCAAGGCACCGAGCGCGGCCAGGGCCGCCGAGCGCTTGGGCACCGCCGTGCCCAGCCGCGCCAGGGCCCGCCAGAGCATGGCGCTGATGGTCAGGGCATAGACGATCACCGGTACCAGCAACGGCCCCAGGCCATGGGCGATCAGCACGCTCAGCAGCGCCCCGCCGATGGCCAGGGCCAGCAGCAGTGGCAGCGGCGCCAGGCGCCGACAGTCGCTCAGATAAGCCTTGAGGTAGGCCAGGTGGGCCACCAGGAAGGCGCCCAGACCGAACACGAACAGGTCCATGGGCCAGGCCAGCAGGATGTCCCCCAGCACCGAGAACAGCAGGCCGATGATGATCCAGCGCCGGTAGTCCCCCGGTGGCGCATCGTGCAGCCAGCCCAGCAGGGCCAGCACCGGCAGGGGCTTGACCAGCAGGCAGAGCAGGGTGGCATGTATGGCAGTGCCGTAGATGAAGGTCGCGGCGCCCATCAGCGCAAGGATTAGCCAGCCCATGTCAATTGACCGTGATCGAGCAGTCGAAGGCCTTGACCGGAGCTTCCTCCGGCGCCCAGGGCTGCTGGTAGGTCAGCAGCAGGCGGCCCGTGCCGTTGGCGAAGGCCTGGAAGCGCCAGGTGGAAAAGCCGCCGCTGCCGACCAGGCCGGTGTCATCCGGATTGCTGTAGACCTCCGGGCTGACCTTGCGCAGGATGCCGCCAGCCGAATCCTGGATCGCCCAGCGATAGCCCGTGGTGGGGTTGCTCGGCAGGGTGACGATCAAGTTCTGCCCCTCGTGCAGTTGCAGCGGGCACTCACTCTGGTTTTCCACGGTGACGTTTTGCTTGGGTTGGCTGGCGCAGGCGGCCAGCAGGGCAAAGCTGAGCAGGATAAGCAGGCGGTTGGCGGGCATGGGTCAGGAAGCTCCGATCATTCACGACGAACGGCGAGCATAACTGAAGATGGAGAAATGTGTGGCGGGGCTGGGCGGTTGCAGGAGCGAAGCGTGTTCGCGATGAACGATGACGCGGTACGTGAGGTACCACGCGTCGTTTTCGTCGCGGGCAAGCCCCGCTCCTGCAGGGCCCGGGTTAGAACAGCACCTTGGCGACGTCAGAGAAGCGCTTGGCGAAATGCACGGTGAGGCCCTCCTTGAGGTAGTCCGGCAACTCTTCGAAGTGCCCGCGGTTGGGCTCCGGCAGGATCAGTTCGTGGATTTTCTGCCGGCGTGCGGCGATTACCTTCTCGCGTACCCCGCCAATGGGCAGCACGTGGCCGGTGAGGGTCAGCTCGCCGGTCATGGCCACGCCTTTCTTCGGCGGTTGGCTGCGTGCCAGGGACAGCAGGGCGCTGGCCATGGTCACCCCGGCGCTGGGGCCATCCTTGGGCGTGGCGCCCTCGGGTACGTGCAGGTGGACGAAGGCCTCGTCGAAGAACTTGCTATCGCCACCGAACTGCTTGAGGTGCGAGCTGACGTAGCTGTAGGCGATCTCCGCCGACTCCTTCATCACATCGCCCAGCTGGCCGGTGAGCTTGAAGCCGCGGTTGTGGGTGTGGATGCGCGTGGCCTCGATGGGCAAGGTGGCGCCGCCCATGCTGGTCCAGGCCAGCCCGGTGATGACCCCGACCCCGCTCAGCACCTGCTCGTTGCGGAACACCGGCATGCCCAGGGACGCTTCCAGGTCCTTGGGGCCGATCTTGATACGGGCGTCGGGTTCGTCCAGCAGCCGTACCACGGCCTTGCGCACCAGCTTGCCCAGTTGTTTTTCCAATTGGCGCACCCCGGCTTCCCGGGCGTAGCCGTCGATCACCGTGCGCAGGGCGCTGTCGCTGATGCCCAGGCTGGTCTTGGCCACGCCGGCCTTATCCAGCTGCTTGGGCCACAGGTGGCGCTTGGCGATGGCGAGTTTTTCCTCGGTGATGTAGCCCGACAGGCGAATCACTTCCATGCGGTCCAGCAGCGGCCCGGGGATGGCGTCCAGGGTGTTGGCGGTGCACACGAACAGGACCTTGGACAGGTCCATGCGCAGGTCCAGGTAATGGTCGAGGAAGTCGACGTTCTGCTCTGGGTCGAGGGTCTCCAGCAGCGCCGAGGCCGGATCGCCCTGGTAGCTCTGGCCCATCTTGTCGATCTCGTCGAGCATGATCACCGGGTTCATCACCTCCACTTCCTTCAGGGCCTGCACCAGCTTGCCCGGCTGGGCGCCGATATAGGTGCGGCGGTGGCCCTTGATCTCGGCCTCGTCACGCATGCCGCCGACGCTGAAGCGGTAGAACGGTCGGCCCAGGGACTCGGCGATGGACTTGCCGACGCTGGTCTTGCCGACGCCGGGCGGGCCCACCAACAG
Organism: Pseudomonas sp. B6(2017); assembly: GCF_002112765.1. Taxonomy (NCBI): domain Bacteria; kingdom Pseudomonadati; phylum Pseudomonadota; class Gammaproteobacteria; order Pseudomonadales; family Pseudomonadaceae; genus Pseudomonas; species Pseudomonas sp. B6(2017). The sequence continues at coordinate 296,447 of NZ_NEIQ01000002.1, forward strand.
TACGATGGAACCGCTGATCTCGCCCTTGTAGGCACCCACGGCGAGGAACTCGAGGATGCGGTTCTTGATGTCGTCCAGGCCAGCGTGATGCTGGTCCAGCACCTTGCGCGCGTGCTTGAGGTCGAGCTTGTCCTCGCCATAGATGCCCCAAGGCACCGCGGTGGCCCATTCCAGGTAGTTGCGGGTGACCGCATATTCCGGCGAGCCGGTCTCGAGGATCGACAGCTTGCTCATTTCCTCGGTGATGCGTTTCTGCGCCTGGGGCGGCAGGACCTTGCCCTGCAGGCGCTGCTCGAACTGTTCCAGGTCGGCGCTGCGATCGTCCTTGGTCAGCCCCAGTTCCTGCTGGATCACCTTGAGCTGTTCCTTGAGGAAGAACTCGCGCTGATGCTCGCCGATCTTGCGGTTGACCTCGGCGGAAATTTCTTTCTGCAGGCGCGCGACTTCCACTTCCTTGCGCAGCATCGGCAGGACTTTCTCCATGCGCTTGAGCATGGGCACGCAGTCGAGCACTTCCTGCAACTCGTTGCCGGTGGCGGAGGTCAGGGCGGCGGCGAAATCGGTCAGTGGCGACGGGTCGTTGGGGCTGAAGCGATTGAGGTAGTTCTTCAGCTCTTCGCTGTACAGCGGGTTGAGCGGCAGCAGTTCCTTGATCGCGTTGATCAGCGCCATGCCGTAGGCCTTGACCTCGTCGGTGGGCTCGGCGGGCTGGCGCGGGTACTCGACCTCCACCAGGTAGGGCGGGCGATGGTGCTTGAGCCAGGTGCGCACGCGTACCCGGGTCAGGCCCTGGGCGACGAATTGCAGCTTGCCGTTCTCGCGGCTGGCGTGGTGGACCTTGACCAGGGTGCCGTACTCCGGCAGCGCCGAAGTGTCGAAATGCCGTGGGTCTTCCTGGGGCGTATCCATGAAGAACAGGGCCAGGGAGTGATGTTCGGATTTGCTCACCAGTTCCAGGGTCTCGGCCCAGGGCTCTTCGTTGACGATGACCGGCAACACCTGGGCCGGGAAGAACGGCCGGTTGTGGATCGGGATGATGTAGACCTTGTCCGGAAGGCTTTGCCCCGGCAGTGCCAGGTCGGTGCCATGGGCGACCGGATGTTCGGTTTCCGGATCGACGTAGTCACGCGGATCTTCGGGGAATTCTTGCTGATCGCTCATGGAGGCTCCTGCACGCTGGGCTATGCAGGGTTAGATGGGGCGGGTCATGGCGGGTTTCAATGGGGCAAGGGTTACAGCTTTTTTCCGAGCTGTGCCAGCCCGCGTTGGCGGTGCAGGTTGTCAGGTCATGGAATGTTCCAGGCCCGAATTGTCTTGGCTCATGGCGTAATTTCCTAGCCTTGTGGTGGAATCGGTGAGATAGCTTGAAGTAATTTTCTGATATCGCTTGTCAATAAAATGACTTCAAACTCACCAGTTTCATTGCGCGATCTTCTATGATTTGCGCATTGACTTGAGTGTCCGGATTATCGGAACAAAGACGCCATTTATTTGACATCCATATTCAGCTTCTCAGAGGGATGGGTATGAAGAACGGATTTTTCAGCGCCCGGCGGCACCTAGCTGCGTTGCCGTTTCCTGGATCCTGCTGCCAACCGGAGTTGCCGAGAGCGCCCTCATGAGGTGGCGCCGAACCTTCCAGGCAAGGATCGTCGGGGTGCTTGCCCTGCTGCTGTTGGTGCTGATCGCCGCGGTGTATTTCGCGGTCAAGACCGCCACCACCCAGGCGGTGGAGCGCCAGGCGCAGTTGCAGTTGAAGACCGGCACCCGGGTCTTCGAGCGCTTGCTGGATTCCCGCGGGCGCAACCTGCAATACGGCATCGACTGGCTGGTGGGGGATTCCGAGTTTCGCCGCGCGGTGATCAGCGGCAGGCCAGTGGATATCCTCGCGGCCCTGGCCCAGCACCGAGGTGGCATTCGCTCCAGCGAGATGTTCGTCCTGTCCCCGGAAGGCCGGGTCATCGCCAGTACCCTGCCAGCCATCGGTCGCGACCAGCCCTTCCCCTATGACCAGGCGTTGCGCCGGGCCCTGCGCCACGACATCCACATGCTGCTGGTGGCGATCCAGGACCGGCCCTACCTGCTGGTCCAGGGTGAAGTGCTCGAGCCCTTGCCGATCGCCCGGGTGGTCATGGGCTTTCCCATGGACGAGTCCTTCGCTCAGGAACTGCGCTCGATGAGCAATCTCGAGGTCTCGTTCCTGGCAGTGGACGGACAGCGCTCCGGCGAGTTGTTCAGCACCCAGCCGGAGGTGCTCTGGTCGGCCATCATCAACATCCTGCGCGACTCGCTGTGGCAGCCGTTGCCGCAGTTGAGCGAACTCCATGGCCAGCGCTTTCTCAACCAGGCGCTGCAATTGGCCAATACCGGCGGCGAAGGCGACCCGCGGGTCATGGCCCTCTTGCAGAGCCCCATGGAACAGGCCCTGGAAGCCTTCGCTCCGCTGGACCGGGAGTTCTTGTGGATCGCCAGCGTGGCGCTGCTGGCATCGTTGCTTTGTGCCTTGCTGATGGCGCGTTGGGTGGCCCGGCCCCTGGAAGACCTGGCCCAGGCGGCCCGACGCATAGGTTCCGGCAATTACCAGGCGCCGGTAGCGATCAAGCGCAGCGATGAGTTCGGGGTGCTGACCGATGCCTTCAACGCCATGCAGAGCGCCATCGCCACCCGCGAGCGACAACTGGCCCACAACGCCCTGCACGACCCGCTGACCGGGCTGCCCAACCGGGCCCTGGCCATCGAGCGCCTGAGCAAGGCCATTGCCGAGCGGCGCAACGTGGTGCTGCTGTACCTGGGGATCGACAATTATCGGGCGATCAACGAAGGCTTCGGGGCCGAAGGCCTGGAGCAGATGATGGGCGAGCTCAGCTGGCGCCTGCGGGAAGTCCTGTCCCAGGGCGACACGGCGGCACGCATCACCACCAGCGAGTTCCTGCTGTTGCTGGAGAACACCGAGCTTACGGGCGCCATCGCCATGGCCGACCGGCTCCATGGCCTGCTCAGCCGACCGCAGTTGATTCAGGGCGATGAAGTACGCTTGCAGATCTGCGTGGGCGTGGCGGTGTACCCGGCCGATGGCCAGTCCGCCGAAGAGCTGATCAGCCGTGCGGCCATCGCCCGCCACGACGCTGCGCTCAAGCCGGGTTACCTGCAGGTCTACCAGCAGGACCGCGACCTGGCCCATCAGCGGCAGATCAGCCTGATCCGTGACCTGCGCCGCGCCGCTGCCGAGGGCGAGCTGGTCTTGCTGTTCCAGCCCAAGCTCGACCTGCGCCGGGATTACCTGCACCAGGCCGAAGCCCTGCTGCGCTGGCAACATCCGGTGTTCGGCGTGGTGTCGCCGGCGGAGTTCATTCCCCTGGCCGAACGTACCGGCAGCATGCACAGCCTGACCACCTGGGTCATCGAGGCCTGCATGCGCCAGTTGGCCGAATGGAACCGCCGCGCCCTACCGGTGCGCCTGTCATTGAACATCTCCGCCCGGGACCTGGAGGACAGCGACTTGGTGGAGCGGGTCAGCCAAGGCCTGGATCGCTATCAGGTGGCGGCCGAGCAATTGGTCTTCGAGATCACCGAAAGCGCCATCATGCGCCACCCGGAACAATCCCTGGCGGTGCTCCAGCGCTTGCGTGGCTGTGGCATCAGCCTGTCGGTGGACGATTTCGGCACCGGCTACTCGTCCCTGGCGCAACTGCAGCGCCTGCCAGTGCAGGAGCTGAAGATCGACCAGTCGTTCATCCGCAACCTGGATGAGACCAGCGGCGATGCGGTGATCGTGCGCTCGACCATCGAGATGAGCCACAAGCTGGGGCTCAAGGTAGTGGCCGAGGGGGTGGAGTTCGAGCACTGCCTGAAGCTGCTGGAAGGCTGGGGCTGCGATACGGTGCAGGGCTACCTGATCAGCCGGCCGTTGCCCACCGAGTCCTTCGAGCGCTGGTTGCTCAAGGCCCGGGTCTCGAGTTGAAGGCCATGGCGGCGCTTCCCGCCGGTTCCCGGCCGATCAGCAGCTAGCGGCCTCGGCCTTGGCCAGCAGGCTGTGCAGCTCGGGTTCCACCTGGTCTTCGGGAAGCCGGGCCATGACCTCGCGAACCGGCAGTGCATAGCGCCGTTCGATGGCCACTTCCGCCCAGTCCAGTTCATAGATCGCCATGATCCGCACATCCAGGTAAGGCGATTGCACCAGCAGGCGCTTGAGCAGTGCAATGGCCTGCGGGCCGCGCAGTTCACCAAGGGAGACAGCGCAACGTTGCTGCCAATACTCGGGCTGGTCCAGGAGCAGCGCGTCAAGGCGCTGCCATTGCGCTGCAGTAAAGGCCTGGAGCACGCCCTTGGCCACGTGCTCGGTGATGTATTCGTTCCAGTTGGCGGCTTCGCTGTCGCCGATCCAGTGTTGCAGTTGTTCGAGCGTGTCTTGTGGTACTGCGGTGTGCATGTCTTCTCCAGCTCAGCCGCCTGGGCTGGGCGCATCGGGTCAGTAGGACAGTCGGCGGTTCAGCCGTTCCCGGCGAACTTCACTGCCGCCGCGGCTCGGGAGGGCACCTTCAGTGCGTGCAGCAGCGACGAGACGTGGATGCGCACGGTGAACGGCGAGATGTCCAGTTCACGGGCAATTTCCTTGTTGGTCTTGCCCTGGGCGATCAGGCGCAGCACTTCTTGCTGGCGGGTGGTGAGGGCGCTGAGTTCGGTGCAGGCATCCAGGGGCAGCAGCAGGCCGGAGGGTGCGTACTTGACCACCACCTCGCCCTGGCGGATGTCGAGGATCGCCTGGGCGATTTCCTCTGGGCAGATGTTCTTGCCGATGAATCCGTCGGCGCCGGCGGCCATGACTTCGCTGATCAGGTCCTGGTTGTCGACCATCGACACTACGATGATCGAGGTCCTGGGCAGTTGCCGACGCAGGTCGGCGATCATGCTCACCGAGGTCAACCCGGGAAAGCGCAGGTCGAGGATCAGCGAGTCGGGCTCCTCGCCACTGCCGGCCAGGGCCTGCACGGCCGCCAGGTCGCCGGCTTCTTCGAGGACCGCCTCGGGCAGCAGGCGCTGGACGGTGCGCAACATGCCCTCGCGAAACAGGGGATGGTCGTCGGCGACGATGATCCTGCATGTCATGTCTTGAAGCTCCTTGAAACAATCGGTCCTGGGGCCATGCTACCTTGGCAGGCCCGCACTGTACCTGCCCGCTGGTCGTATCCGATACCGCGTATTGCCAGCAAGGCAGCGTGCCGGTGTCCCGAACAAGGAGTTGTTTGCATGAAAGTCGAAAAGGACAGTGAGCTCGACCAGGCCACGTTGCGCATCATCGTCGCCAGTTGCGCGCTGGTCTACGTGATCATCACCAGTTGCCTGCCGGGGCAGGATTTCGACACCTATTTGCCGGTGATCATCTACATCATCGTCTTCACCCTGGTTTCCATCGGGCTGCGCCTGGCCATCGCCCGCTGGCCAGGCCACTACCCGGCCCGGCGGATACTGGGGATCATCTACGACTACACCGGCACCTGCTTCGGCCTGGTGATGGGCGGCGAGGGCGCGCTGCCCATCTATGCGGTGATGGTCTGGGTCAACCTGGGCAACGGCATGCGCTTCGGCTCGCGCTACCTGGCCATCGCCACCGTCCTGGCGTTGTTCGCGTTGTTCATGGTCTACCTGCTGACCCCGTACTGGCAGAGCCAGCCCTACATGGTGCTGATGCTGATGGTCACCAGCACGGTGATCCCGATCTATGCCCATATCCTGCTCAAGCGCACCCGGCTGGCCTCCGAGCAAGCCATCGCCGCCAACCTGGAGAAATCGCGCTTTTTGGCCCAGGCCAGCCATGACCTGCGCCAGCCGATCCACTCCATAGGCCTGTTCACCGCCTGCCTGCGCGAGGCCGACCTGGGCCAGGAGGAGCGGCGGCTGGTGGACAACATCGACCGTTCGCTGCTCAACGTGTCGCAGTTGTTCCGCTCGATCCTCGACCTCTACACCCTGGACAACGGGCGCGTGCAACCCAAGTACGAAACCGTGCACCTGGGACAGTTGCTGCGCGAGCTGATCCGGCAGAACGCCGAAGCGGCGCGCTGGGCCGGGGTCGAGCTGCGGCTGCGGCCCTGCAACCAGTGGGTGCGCATCGACCCAGGGCTGTTGGCGACCATGGTGCAGAACGTCTTGTCCAATTGCTTCAAGTACGCACCGCAGGGGCCCGTGCTGATTGGCGTGCGCCGCCGTGGCCAGGGCCTGGCCATCGAGATCCATGACCGTGGGCGCGGTATCGCCGAAGAGCACCTGCCGCGGATCTTCGAAGAGTTCTACCGGGTCCGCCAATTGCGCGACAAGGATGTCGAGGGCGTGGGCCTGGGGTTGTCCATCGTCAAGCGCCTGGGGCAGCTGGTGGACCTGGAAGTGCGCTTGCGCTCGCGGGTCGACCACGGCACCAGCGTGACCCTGGCGGGCCTGCAACCGGCCGCGCCGCAGCAGCTGCGGCGCCACGACGAGGCGTTGCAGAACGGCCTGCTGAGCGGTTTGCGGGTATGCCTGGTGGAGGATGACCGCAACGTACTGCTGGCCACCTCGGCGCTACTGGAGCGTTGGGGCTGCGTGGTCCAGGCCGAGGCGTCGGCGGAGGATCTGGTCACCGACTGCGACATCATCGTCGCCGATTATGACCTGGGCACCCGAGTCTCGGGCATCGAGTGCATCGACCACATACGCCAGCAGCGGGGCTGGGAAGTACCGGCGCTGATCATCACCGGCCACGACATCGAGAAGATCCATGCCGCGCTGCACGATCGCAACATCGCCATCTTGTCCAAGCCGGTGCGGCCGGTGGAGTTGCGGGCTACCTTGCGTGCCTTGCGCGAGACGCCAGTAGCGCTGGTTCACCAAGTTGGGGCGTAGCGGACGCTACCAGGTCCGGCACGGGATGAGCAGGGGGTAGTTGGTCATGGTCAGCTTCTTGTTGTCGCCGCTGGCGAGCTCGACGAAGTCATCCAGCATGCCCGAGTACGAAGAGATCGAGCTGCGCTCTGTGTAGTAGTGGGTGGTCACCGGCCCGTAGTTGGTGTTGCTCTGGCCGGTGCCCACGTACTCGTTCCAGCGGCTGGTGCCGTACACCATGTCCTGACCCTGGACGAAGTATCGGCCCGGTTGCAGGCCGGTGAACTGGAAGATGCCGTCGTCGTTGGTCCGGGTTACCCGGTGCACGGCCACGGCCTCGGGGAGCATGCTCACTGGTGCGCCTTCGGGCTGGGATGAGCGCAACTTGTGCCACGCCTGCAAGTGCGGGGTGACCGGATAGAGATAGATCTCGACGTTGCGACTGCTCTCGATGCCATCGTTGCCGACGATGCAGAACTTGCCGGTGAGGGTTGCCGTGCCCGGTTGCAGGGCCGCACGTGCGGCCTGGGTGTCGAAGGGGACGTCGGGGTATTGCACGCTGGGAACCTTCACCAGCGGGTATTCGTCCAGGGTTCGTCCCTGGCGCGGGGCGCAGGCGCTCAGGGCGCAGGCGAGCAGCACCGTACCGGAGACCAGGAGTAGGCGGGATGTCATGACGTCGGGACCTTTGCATGCAGGGAAGTAGCGTGTTCGCGCGGCACCGCCCTGCGTCGGGCAGGCGCGGTGGCTCGTCGCGAGTTTTCGGGATGGCCGCTTTATTCCTTGTTGCACTCGGCGGGCATCGAGACCAGGCCACCCATGCTGGCAAAGGCAATCATGCCGCCGGAGGGCAGCACGCAGCTGTAGCCACCGGCGCTGGTGTTGGCGGTGAAGTAGGTCTGGGTATTGTCGTTACGCACGTTCGAGACGCTGGTTACGTTCTTGCCGATGGTGAGCTGGGCGCGGTTCTTCAGGTCGTCGTTGCTGGGGCTGGCGACGGCGCAGCCGGCGAGCGCGACCACCAGGCCGCTGAGCAGGGTGAAGGAACGGACGTTGGGATGGAGTTTCATGATGACGCTTCCTTGGTGTTGTAGTTTCTTTCCACGGCGCAGCCGTCCCCCGCACCGCAGGACTGCGGTGTTGGTGGGAACGAGGTGGTTGGCCAAAACTATAGCGTCGGCGGACGGGGAGGGTCGATTAGCACAGATGGGCTAATGTCCCTTTGCAATTACGCAGTTTGGCAGGGTCAATCGGCCAGTTGTTCCAGCAGGCGGCGGCCCAATACATCCAGCAAGTCGCAGCCATCACGCAAGGGGATGACGCACAGTTGGGCGAAGTCCTGGAGTAATTGCGGATTGCCACCGAGGTGGTCCTGGCTGGCGATGCTTTCCAGCAGCTGGGTCGCGGCGCGGATACGGTGGATGGCCGCTTCGTGCAGCGCATCCAGCGGGGCCTGGGTGTCCACCAGCAGGGCGGGGATATCGTAGTCGTTGCTGGTGAGGGGCATGAAGCGCCTTGGGGGAAGTTCGGTGTCGTCGTCCATTGCCTGGGGCCTGCCCGGTGATCTTGCGGACCTTAAAGGCACACGGTCGCAGGGAACAAGGTGATGTTGTTCTCTGTGAGCTGTAGGACTTTTCTAAACCCATGGCCGCTGCCGAGCCTGCGAGGCTGCGAGGCTGCGCCAAGGCCCGTAGGGCCTTCCTGGGGCTGCATCCGCTGTGCGGCCGTACGCAGCCTGCGGCAGCGGCTATACGAAGCGGCCCTGACTCTGCGGCAACCGTTACACGAAGGTGTGTGAGGGCGAGCACAAAAAAGGCGGCTACCCGCAGGTAGCCGCCTTTTTCAGTCGCTATCGGGGTTTATTCCGACAGTTTGTAGGCAATGATGTAGTCGCCCATCTTGGTGCCCAGGGAGCCGTGGCCGCCCACGACCACCAGCACGTACTGCTTGCCATCCTTGCCGGTGTAGCTCATCGGCGTGGCCTGGCCGCCGGCTGGCAGGCGGGATTTCCATAGCTCCTTGCCGTTCTTCACGTCATAGCCGCGGATGTACTGGTCCAGGGTTCCGCTGAGGAAGCCCACGCCGCCGGCGGTGACCATGGAACCGCCCATGCTCGGTACGCCCATCGGCAGGCCGATCGGGATCGGCGAGCTGTCACGGCTGGTGCCGTTCTTGTGCTTCCACACCACCTTGTTGGTGGTCAGGTCGATACCGGCCACGTAGCCCCAGGCCGGAGCCTGGCAAGGCACGCCGAGCGGCGACATGAACGGATGCATGATCACCGCATAAGGAGCACCGGTGTTGGGTTGCACGCCCGAGGTCTCGCTTTCGCGCTTGCTGCCGGCGGCCACTTCGGCGCGCGGTACCAGCTTGGAAACGAAGGCCATGTAGTTCGGGCTGGTGAACAGCAGCTGGCGTACCGGATCCAGCGATACGCTGCCCCAGTTGAACACGCCGACGTTACCCGGATAGACCAGGCTGCCCTGCACCGATGGCGGGGTGTACTGGCCGTCGTAGCGCAGCTCCTTGAACTGGATGCGGCACAGCATCTGGTCGAACGGAGTGGCGCCCCACATGGCTTTTTCGTCCAGTGGCGGGTTCAGCAGGTTCAGGTCCGAACGGGCCTGAGTCGGTGCGGTGTGGTCGCCTTCCACGGCTCCGGTCGGGGCCGGGATCTCGCGGATCGGCACGATCGGGGTGCCGTCGCGGCGGTCCAGCACATACAGGCTGCCTTGCTTGGTCGGCTGGATCAGCGCCGGCTTGACGCCGTCCGCGGTCTTCATGTCCAGCAGGGTTGGCTGGCTGCCCACGTCCATGTCCCACAGGTCGTGGTGGGTGAACTGGTAGTTCCAGCGCAGCTTGCCGGTATCGATATCCAGGGCCACGGTGCCGGCGCTGAATTTCTCGGCGCCCGCGGTGCGGTTGCCGCCCCATTGGTCGGGCATCTGGTTGCCCAGTGGCAGGTAGACCAGGCCCAGTTTCTCGTCGACGCTGGCCAGGGACCACATGTTCGGCGAGTTGCGGGTGTAGGTCTTGCCTTCAGGCAGCGGCGTGGTTTCGTCGGGGTTGCCCGAATCCCAGTTCCAGACCAGGTGGCCGTCGTGCACGTCGAAGGCACGGATCACCCCGGACGGCTCGTTGGTCGACTCGTTATCGGTCACATGACCGCCGATGATCACCAGGTTGCGGGTGATGGCCGCCGGCGAGGTGGAGTAGTAGCCACCTGGAGTGAACGAGCCGATGCCGGCCTTGAGGTCCACGGCGCCCTTGTTGCCGAAGTCTTCGCAGACCTTGCCGGTGTCGGCGTTGATGGCGATCAGGCGCGCATCGGCGGTCGGCAGGAACAGGCGGCGCGGGCAGCTGGCGGTGATGGCCTGGCCAGCTGGGGACAGCGACGCCGGATGGCTGATGGCATCGGAGTTCTGGTAGTTGGCTTCGTCGTAGTACGACACGCCACGGCAGGTCATGTGGGCCCAGCCACGGAAGTCGTCACCGTTGGGGCCTTGGATCTGCGGGTCGAAACGCCAGATTTCCTTGCCGGTATCCGGGTCCAGCGCCAGTACCTTGCTGTGGGCGGTGCAGGCATAGAGCATGCCGTTGGCCTTGAGCGGGGTGTTCTGGTTGGTGATTTCCACCGGGTCCTTGGCGGTCGGCATGTCGCCGGTACGGATACGCCAGGCTTCCTGCAGCTTGCCCAGGTTGGCCGGAGTGATTTGCTTGAGTGGCGAGTAGCGGTCACCGAATTCGGTGCGGCCATAGGCCTGCCAGTCGCCTTCGGGCATGGTCGGGGCGGTGCTGGTCATGTCCGCGCTGTCACGGCCCAGGTCGCCGGAAATTTCCCCGGGGTTGGTGAACTGGCTGCCGATGGCGGCGCCACCAGCCAGGACCACGGCCACGCTCAGGGCGGCGGTGCCCATGGGGGCCGGGCCATCACGCAGCAGTGGGCGACGGAACCAGGGCAGCAGCAAGACCACGCCCAGGGCGAACCACAGCGACAGGCGCGGTACCAGTTGCCACCAGTCCAGGCCGATTTCCCACAGCGACCAGATGGTGCTGGCAAACAGCACCAGCGCATACAGGCCCAGTGCCGCGCGTTTGCCGGCCAGTAACAGCAGGCCGGTCAGCGTCAGGCCGATACCGGCCAGGACGTAGTACAGCGAGCCGCCGAGCATGCTCAGCTTGATCCCCCCGGCCAGCAAGGCCAGGCCCATTAGCAGCAGCAAGATCCCGAGCAGGCTTGGTAGCAAGCGGCTCGGGCTCGAAGCGCCCTCTGTGGTCATAGTGTGGTTCTCCGTGACGTTAAGAATGTACCCGCGCATGTTCACTGTAGATGACGTTCAGGCGCGGGCTTGGTTCAGCAGGAAAGTGGATGGCGCCGGCATTTTTTTGCCGGCGGGCCTCAGAACGAACTCTGCAGCTTGATGCCGCCGATCAGCGCGTCGTCCACCTGGTTCACGCCGCCGGGATGGCGGATGTATTGCAGGTTGGGGCGCACGGTCAGCCAGTTGGCCAGGTGCACGCCGTAGTACAGCTCGGCGCTGTACTCGGTGTCCTGGGGCGGCAAGTAGCCCGGGTTGTCGTAGTCGTACAGCGCGCGGGCCAGGTTGCTGGCCTGGGCGTTCTTGCGGTAGGCCGGGTTGACGTGGACACGGGCCAGGGCGAAGCCGATGTCGTCCTTGGCCCGGGCGTCGAACGGACCCTTGTAGACCAGGCCTGCCTGGACGTAGTTGTCGATGGCGTTGGTCTTCTTGTCATGGGCGGTGACGTTGGCGAACAGGCTCAGGCCCCGGGACTGGTCGCTGGCCAGGCTGGTGACCTGCTGTTGCACGCCCAGCCACAGGCCGTGCTTGCTCGAACTGCTGCGGTAGGCCTCACCGGTCAGCGCGGCGGGCTGGCCATTGCGGTCTTTATAGGTGTCGGTGGCCTTGGCGCTGCTGTAGTAGTAGCCGGCGCGGTATTCCCCGGGCAGGCCATTGAGGCGTGGAGTCCAGACCAGCTCCACCGGCAGCAAGGTGCCCTGGGTGCCGCTGCCACTGAGCTTGAAGCCGTTGTCGCGGTCCAGGTTCGAAGGGTTCTGCTCGTAGGCGCCGACCTGGGCATAGAGCTCTGGGGTCAGGTGGTACTTGATGCGCAGGGCCCATTGGCTGACCGGCCAGTTGTACCAGACGCTGCCGGCCCAGTTGCCCACTTGCGAGCCGCAGAACGCCAGGTTCTGGAAGTCGCAGGGGAAGCTGTTGAAGTCTTCGCCCTGGCCGAAGCGACCGGCCTTGATGTCCAGCTTCTGGTCGAAGAACTTCTGCTGGTACCACATCTGGGTCAGGCGCCAGGTCTGGCCGCGCCCCCAGACTTCCTGGGCCGAGGTGAACCCGCCGACCCGTGGGTCGTTGATCCGGTCGTTGCTGATGTTGTTGCCATTGCGCTTGGTCACTGTCAGCTGGAACTCGGCATCGTCCCAGCCGAGGATCTTCTGCAGGTCCAGGTGGCTGCCGAAGGCGAACTGGTCGCTGTAGCGTGCGGTGCGGTCATGGTCGTAGCCGCCGCGCAGGTTGGCGCCCATCTCGCCGACGTAGTCGATCTTGAAGTCGTAGCCCTGCCTGGCCAGTTCCGTGCGGGTGCCGTTCCAGTCGCCGAGCATCCAGGGTGAGTCGCTGTCGAAGGCCGGCGTGGCTTGGGCGCAAGCGGCAAAACCCAGGGCGCCGAGGAAGGCGGCTGGCGTCAGGACAGCGCTATCTTTTGCGCGCTGAGAAAGAGGCATAGGCATTCGAATAAGGTCTTTTTCTAGGAATAGGCAAAACAAGGGCAGGGCATGCGACCTTGACCGCTGTCGGTCGAGGGCGCCAGGCCGCTGTTTTCAAAAGGAAAGTGAAGCGTTTCAGCTTCGGGTGCGAAGAATAAAGCGCCCTCTCGGCAAGAGAAAGCGCTTTTATCGACATGAACCGTTTCGGATTCGGTAACAGTCGTTCGGGTTTTGCCGCTCAGCGTGATGGAGACGGTTGCGCCACGGCAGCCTTGTGCCGGGTATGGCCGAGGACGAAGTACGCCACCAGGCCGAAGATCAAGCCCCAGAATGCCGCGGCCAGGCCCAGGAAGCTCATGCCCGAGGCGGTGACCAGGAAGGTGATCAGCGCCGCTTCACGTTGCTGGTCGTCGGCCATGGCGCCGCTCAGGCCGGTGCTGATGGCGCCGAACAGGGCGAGGCCGGCCAGGGCGGCGATCAGCTCCTTGGGCAGGGCACCGAAGACCGAGGCCAGGGTGGCGCCGAACACCCCCATGAGCAGGTAGAACAAGCCGCAGGCGATTCCGGCGATGTAGCGCTTATTGGGCTCTTCATGGGCTTCGCGGCCGGTGCAGATCGCCGCGGTGATAGCGGCCAGGTTGATGCCGTGCGCGCCGAAGGGGGCCAGCAGCGCCGAGGTGATGGCGGTCCAGGACACGATCGAGCGGGCCGGGGTGGTATAGCCGGAACTGCGCATGACTGCCATGCCCGGCACGTATTGCCCGGTGAGGGTCACCAGGGCCAGGGGCAGGCCGATATTGACGATGGCCTGCCAATTCCACTGTGGGGCAATGAAGATCGGCTCGGCCACGGCCAGGGTGATGGCCCCCAGGTTGAACTCGCCCAGGGCCGCGGCTACGCAGCAGCCCACCAGCAACACGGCGGGGATCGCGTAGCGCGGCGACCAGCGCTTGCCCAGCAGATAGGTGGCGAGCATCGCCAGCACCAGCACCGGTTGCAGGCTGAGCGAGGTGAACAGGCCGGCGCCGAAGCGGAACAGGATGCCCGCCAGCATCGCGGCCGCGATGGCCTTGGGCAGGCGGGCCATGAGCTTGTCGAAGGCGCCGCTGAGGCCGAGCACGGCGATGATCAGCGCGGCGACGATGTACGCGCCAATGGCCTGGGGCAGCGATACCGTCGGCAGCATCGAGACCAGCAGCGCGGCACCGGGGGTCGACCAGGCGGTGATCACAGGCACCTTCAAGCGCCAGCTGAGCAGCAGGCCGGTCAGGCCGCTGCCGATGGATATGGCCCAGATCCAGGAGGACACCTGGTCGTCGGGCATATGGGCTTCGCGGGCGGCCTGGAACACGATGATCAGGGGGCCGGCGTAGGAAATGATCACGGCGATCAAGCCGGCGACCACGGCGGAGAGGGACAGGTCCTTGCTGAGGTTGTGCATGGCATCTCGACTGGCGGGTGGTGGATGATTGAGTCGATCGGTATAAGCGTGTTTCAGTGTATTCCAGAAAATTGAATCGATTCAATTTGATTGATGCAATCAACGGCTTGGCGAGGAACATTGAATGCTGATTATTTATTTTAACTAGCTGTTTATTAATGATTTTATTTATATAAGTACGTCTGGTGAAAAATCATCCGGGCGAAATCTGGCCTGGTGATTGAATCAATTTGCCGATTGATTCCATAGGCGAGTGGGCGGCGGCCCTGTGCTATGCTGCGCCGCATTTCAATGCAGCCGATGGTCACCAGCCTCCATGTGGGTTCCCCAGTTAAGCGACTTCAACCAGCCGGTCTACCTGTCCATCGCCGATGCCCTGCAGCGGGATATAGGCAGTGGCCTGCTCAAGGAGGGTGAGCGCCTGCCGACCCTGCGCGAGCTGGCGGTGACCCTGAACGTTACCCCCGGCACCATCAATCGGGCCTACGGCGAAGCCCAGCGCCGCGGCCTGGTGCAGGGTGAGGTGGGGCGTGGCACCTATGTGCTGGGGCGTGCGCCGTTGGCGTTGGTGGAAGGTGCAGCCGGGCCGTCGTTGTCCCTGGGGCAGTCCGAGGCCCTGGACCTGTCGCTGATCAAGCCCTATAGCGAAACCCTGGAGTACTGGCTGCGCGGCGCCCTGGTGGGCATGGCCCGCAGCAGCGATTTCGGTCGGGCCCTGGACTATGCCCCCGATGGCGGCCATCCGGCCCACCGCGAGGCGGGGGCGCAGTGGTTGCGGCATTCGCTGCCCGAGGCCCAGTGGCAACAAGTGGTGATCACCTCCGGCGCGCAGCACGGGCTGATGGTCGCCATCAGCGCCTTGAGCAATGCCGGTGACCTGGTGCTCTGCGAGTCCCTGGCTTACCCGGGCATCATCTCGGTGGCCCATGGTCTGGAGCGGCGCTTGCGGGGCGTGGCCATGGACGAGGAGGGGATACTGCCCGAAGCCCTGCGCGAGCAGTGCCTGCGGGAGAAACCGGCGTTGCTGGTGTGTGTCGCCAGTTGCCAGAACCCCACCACGGCGATCATGTCGCCGGGGCGTCGGGCACAGATTGCGGCATTGGCCGAAGAGTTCGATTTCCTGCTGGTCGACGACGATATCTACGGTTTTCTCGCCACCGATCCGCGGATCAAGCCGCTATCGGCCTATGCGCCGGAGCGTTCGGTGTACCTCACCAGCCTGTCCAAGGCGATCATGCCGGCCCTGCGGGTCGGCTACCTGTACAGCCCGCCCAAGCTGTTGTCGCGCTTGAGCGCGATGGTCCGCAGCAGTGTGTGGATGCCCTCGCCGCTGACCGCGCAACTGGCCAGCAATGTGCTGGTCGAGGGGCTGGACCGCAAGCTGGTAGAGACCCAGCGCAGCGAGGCGGCGGCGCGCCAGGCGATTGCCCGGGAAGTGTTCGCCGGTTTCGAGTTCCGGACCCAGCCCCACAGCTACCACCTGTGGTTGACCTTGCCGCAGCCCTGGACCGCCGATGAGTTCGCCACCCTGGCCCGGGCCAATGGCGTGCTGGTGATGAGCGGTACGCAGTTCCAGGTGGAGCGCGATGCCAGCTGCCGCCAGGTGCGAGTGGTGCTGATGTCGCCCACCACCCGCGACGAGTTGCGCTTTGCCCTGACCCAACTGGCCAGCCTGATCGACACCGACCCGCGGCGCTATCGCTGAGCGCCGGGCGGGGCGCTGGCTGGCCTGGCCTTAGAAGGTCGTGCGCAGGCCCACTTCCACACTGCGCCCGGCCGCTGGGGCGATATCCCGCAGGATCGAACTGGCGTAGCGCACGGTCTGGTTGGTCAGGTTCTCGCCCTTGACGAAGGCCAGCCACTGGCTGCTGCCGATGTCGAAGCGATATCCGGCGCTGGCTCCCAGGGTGGTGTAGCCATCGGTGCCGCTTTCGTTGTCCGGTACCCGGCCTTGGCTGGCGGCGTGTTGCACGTCCAGCCGGGCCTGCCAGCGGTCCAGTTCCCAGAGCAGGCCGCTGTTCAGGCGCAGGGGGGCGATGCGCGGCAGGTCCTGGCCGTTGTCCAGGTTCTTGGCCCGGGTGTAGTCGCCGGACAGCTCCAGGGCGAACTTGCCGTAGGCGTTCTCTCCCAGGGCCCAGCGATCCTGGGCTTCGATTCCGGTGAAGCGCGCCCGCACTCCGCTGTAGATGTATTCCGGATGCCCTGCCAGATCTTCTTCGCCTTCATCGTCGAGTGTGCGCCCCGTCCCCAGCAGGCCGATGTAGTTGGAGAAGTGGCTGTAGAACACCCCGACGCTGCCTTTATGCACGCCGTTGTCGAAGCGCAGGGCCAGGTCGCTGGAGACGGCTTTTTCCTTGGACAGCTTGGCGTTGCCCACTTCGTAGGTGCCGGTGGCGACGTGGGCGCCGTTGGCATACAGCTCGTAGAAGGTCGGCGCGCGTTCGGTGTAGCCCAGGGTGGCGGCCAGGGACCAGATCGGAGTCAGGGTGTAGACCGCGCCCGAGGACAGGCTGCCGGCGGTGAAACTGCTGGATTTGTCGGCCTGGGCGAAGCGTTCGTTGCCCTTGCCATCCGGGTCCACGACGGTGTGTTCCAGGCGCCCGCCAAGGCTGAGTTTCAGACGGTCCGTGGCTTGCAGTTCCTCGAGGATGAACAGCGCGCCGCTGTTGGTATCGGTTTTCGGGACGAAGGCTTCCTCGCCCAGGGCCGAGAATTCGTTGCGGTTGAACTGGGCCCCGACCACCCCTTCGAGCGGGCCGATGGGCAAGTGCCGAGCCTCGACCCGGGCTTCATAACCCTTGTTCTTGAAGGTGGTGCCGGTTTCGCCGCCTTCGATCTCGCGGTGTTCGTAGTCGGTATAGCCGGCATTGAACTTCAGCGAACTGAAAGGGCCTTGCAGGTTGCGCAACTCGGAAGCGAAGGCGTAGTGGTCCTGCTTCATGCGGATGCGTACGTCCTGCTCGGCGGGGGAGCCGTAGTTGGAGTCGTAGTTGCTGTAGGACAGGCCGGCGTAGCCGTCGTCCCAGGTGTAGGAACCGCCGATGGCGCCACCGTCCTGGCGGCCGTCGCTGTTGCCCAGGCGGCCTTTCTTGCCATCCCCGTCTTCGCTTGCCGGAGCATGGCGGCTGCGGGCGTAACCGGGGATCTTCAGGTCGTTGAACTGCCGTGAGTTGGCATCCAGGTGCAGGGCGAAGGTGCCGTTGCCGGCTTCCAGCTTGCCGGCGCTGCTGCGGGTGGTATCGGCACCGCCGTAGCGCAGTTCGCCGGCACCGTGGATGCCCTCGATGGCCTCGGTGGGGATGCGATTGTCGAAGCTGTTGATCACCCCGCCGATGGCGTTGCCGCCGTAGAGCAGGGCTGCCGGGCCACGGACGATCTCGATGCGCTCGACGTTGACCGGATCCAGGGGCACGGCATGGTCATAGGACAGCGACGAAGCATCCAGGGCGCCGACGCCGTTGCGCAGGATACGGATGCGATCGCCGTCCAGGCCGCGGATCACCGGGCGGCTGGCACCGGGGCCGAAGTACGACGAAGACACCCCCGGCTGCTTGTTCAGGGTCTCGCCGAGGCTGCCCTTCTGCGCCAGGGTCAGCGCATCACCTTCCACCACGGTGGTAGGGGCGGCCAGTTCGGTGTTGCCCAGGGGGTTGGCGGTGATGACCTGTTGCGGCAGTTCCATGGCGTGGGCCTGGGAGGCGATCAGCACGGCGGCGGACAGCGGCGACAGGCGCCACAGTAGCGAGCGAGAAGGGCGGTGAGCTGAGAGGGACATCGGTCGTTCCTTGGCAAGCATTGCGCGACGCGCATATGAGTCGAAAAACAGGCGGGACACGGGGCACCCGAAGCGCGGGTGAGTTGTTATGTGTTGATACAATATAACATCTCAAATGTATGAAAAAGCCAGGAACTTTTTCATCGACTCGCATCGGGGCGCCTTCGCGGCTTGGCGCAACGGCAGCCAAGCCGCCCGCGCAGCGCCGCTGCCGCAGGCTGTGAACGGGCGCGCAGCGGCCGGCAGGTAGGGGCTGGTGACGAATTTGGCCAGTCGATCATTGAAGGCCTGCGCAGCCTTGCGGGTTGCCTAGCGGCTACAGTTAATCCAGCGCACTGGCGCGGGCGCAGGCCGTCGGCTAAGGTGCGCGGCTTGTTTTCCTCATCTGCGTTCGAAGGCCTGGCATGACCGTTACCCACACCGACCCGCTGCATGGCGTGACCCTGGAACAGATCCTCAAGGCCCTGGTGGAGCACTACGAATGGTCGGGACTGGCGGAACGCATCGACATCCGCTGCTTCAAGAGCGATCCGAGCATCAAGTCGAGCCTGACGTTCTTGCGCAAGACGCCCTGGGCCCGGGAGAAGGTCGAGCGGCTCTACGTGAAATTGCAGCGCACCAAGCGTCCGCTCTGAGGCCCCGCATGGAGGACGGATCGCTGGCCCAGTGGTCCACTCGGCGTGGCCTGATCGCGATCGCGGCATTCCTGGGCTGGTTCGGCCTGGCGGTGCAGCTGTACCTGATCCTGTTGCTGCGCTGGGATGTCGGCGCCAGCTTGCTGGGCGGCCTGGTGAACTTCTTCAGTTTCTTCACCGTGCTCAGCAATACCCTGGTGGCCAGCGTGCTGACTTGCGCTCTGAACCTGCGGGTTTCCCGCGGGCAGGCGTTCATGCTCCAACCCTGGGTCAGTGGCGCGGTGGCGGCCAGCATCGTGCTGGTGGGCCTGGCCTACAACCTGCTGCTGCGCCACTTGTGGCATCCCCAAGGCTGGCAGTGGCTGGCCGATGAGCTGCTACACGATGTGATGCCGCTGCTGTTCCTGGCCTACTGGTGCTGCTGCGTACCCAAGGGCCGCCTGCGCTTGCGCCATGTCGGGCTATGGACGCTGTATCCGACCTTGTACTTCGCCTACCTGCTCCTGCGCGGTCACTTGCTCGGGCTCTATCCCTATCCCTTCATCGCCGTTGACCGGCTGGGGTATCCCCGGGCCGTGCTCAACGCCCTGGGACTGCTGGCAGGGTTCGTCCTGGTGTCGCTGCTATTGCTGGGGTTGGACCACTGGCTGGGGCGCCGGCATTGCGCGGGCCAGAAATGATTCGCCGGCGAGGTACTGGGCACCTGCGCCGGCGAGGGCTTGGCGGGTGAGCGATCAGTCTTCTTCGCTGGTATCCAGGCGCCAGTAGCCGACGGCCTTGACGAACTCGTCGTCGAGCCGGTGTTCATCGAGCAGAATCCGGCGCAGTTGCCGCGAGACCTTGCTCTCGGTGGCGATCCAGGCATACAGCCGGCCTTGGGGCACTTGCAGCCCGCGCACGCAAGCATGCAGATCCTGCTGGCCGCCATCGCGTTCGACCCAGATCACTTCCACCTCGGCGGCACTATGCAGCGCCTGGCGTTCGGCACGATCCTGGATTTCGATCACCGCCAGGACCCGGCGGCCGGCAGGCAGTTCCTCCAGGCGCCGGGCGATGGCCGGCAGGGCGGTTTCATCGCCGATCAGCAGGTAGCTGTCGAAGATATCCGGAACCACCATCGAGCCTCGTGGCCCGGCGATGTGCAGCTCCTGTCCGGGCTGGACCTGTTCGGCCCAGGTCGATGCGGGGCCGTCGCCGTGCAAGACGAAGTCGATGTCCAGCTCGCCCAACTGCGGGTCGTAGCGGCGCGGGGTGTAGTCGCGCATGGCGGGCATCGGTCCGCTGTCCTTGCCCGGGCCCATGACCAGGGTTTGCAGGGCGGCTTGCTGCTCGGCGTTCTGCGGGAACAGCAACTTCACATGGTCGTCGCTGCCCAGGCTGAGGAACCCGGCCAGTTCCGGGCCGCCGAGGGTGACCCGGCGCATGCGCGGGGTGACGTCGACCACACGCAGGACCTGCAGGCGCCGGCGCTTGATCTCGTGCATGACCCGGTGAATGGACAGTTCGGGGGTGGCAGTCATTCGGCTTTCTCCTGGCTGGAAGGGGTTGCAGGACCATCGACAATGGCCTTGGCGGTGTTGTTCAGCAGATCGCGGACCCGCAGGATTTCCTCGGGGCTCCAGCGACCGTTATGCATTTGCAGGGCATGGCGCAGGTTGTGCACCGCCTCGTGGATTTCTGCCGGGCGGTCATGCCCGCGCAGCGAGCGCTTGCTGACTTCGATGCGCATGCGCACGCCATCCAGGGCAACGGCCTGCTCCTTGAGGAACAGACGGCCGGTGTCGGTGGCGCTGTAGCGTTTTTTTCCGCCTTCGGCGTCGCCCTGGATCATTTCGCTTTCTTCCAGGAAGGTCAGGGTCGGGTAGATCACGCCCGGGCTTGGGCTGTAGACGCCATCGAACATGGTTTCGATCTGGCGGATCAGGTCGTAGCCATGGCAAGGCTCGTCGGCGATCAACGCCAGCAGCAGCAGCTTCAGGTCGCCGGGGGCGAATACCCGTGGGCCACGGCCGCCGCGCTCACGGCCGCCGCGGCGCTCGAAGCCTTCGGGGCCGTCGCCATGTCCGCGGTGATGGTGGGGATGGTGGTGCTCTCTCATTTTCGTGCTCTCCGTTTTGGTTAAGACATAACTTAAGATATATCTTAAGAATGACGCAAGCGGTTCCGCACGACCCGGGGCCACCGTTCGTCGCGAGCGCCAGTTGGCAAAGTGAGCGCTAAATGCCGTGCAGCCAGCCCTGGGGCTGGCCGCCATGGAGGGTGTCAGCGTTGCGCCAGGTTGCCCTGGCACTGGGTGCCGCTACCCGGTTGCAGGTAGGGCATGAGGATCGGCGCCATGCCCTTGAGCACCTGCACCGGCAAGGCCGAGGTGAACTTGAAGGCTTGGGCGGAGGCGCCCGGAACATAGGCGGTGAGGGTGCCGAAGTGGTGATCGCCGATGTAGAACACGAAGGTCGCGGTGCGGTTGATGGACTTGGAGCTCAACACCCGGCCTCCGGCGCCGATGGCTTCGATGCGGTTGTCGCCAGTGCCGGTCTTGCCGCCCATCGCCAGGGGCGTGCCGTCGGCCAGCTTGAAGCTGCCGGATACCCGCTTTGCCGTGCCTGCATCCACCACCTGGGACAGGGCCCCGCGCAGCGCCGTGGCCACCTGCGAAGGCATTACCCGCTGGCCCTGGTCCGGGTCGTTGAGCAAGCGGGTTTCATAGGGTGTGCCGGCGGCGAAGTGCAGGCTGTCGATGCGCAGGGTCGGCAGGCGCACACCGTCGTTGAGAATGGTCCCCACCAGCTCGGCCAGGGCCGCTGGCCGGTCGCCGGAACTGCCGATGGCGGTGGCCAGGGACGGCACCAGGTGGTCGAACGGATAGCCCACGGCCTGCCAGCGCTGGTGGATGTCGAGGAACGCCTCGATCTCCAGCATGGTGCGGATGCGGCTGTCCCGGGCGCTGCGGTGACGGCTCTTGAACAACCAGCTGTAGACCTCCTGGCGTTCGAACTCGCTGGCCTTGACCACCTGGCTGAAGCTGGCTTCGGGGTTGTTCATCAGGTAGCCGAGCAGCCACAGGTCCAGCGGGTGGACCTTGGCGATGTAGCCCTGGTCCGGCAGGTCGTAGGCTCCAGGGCCGTAGCTGGCGTAGAGCTTGTCCAGGCGCTCGTCGGTGAGCTTCTCGCCGACCTTGGCGTTTTTCATATGGGCCCGCACGAAGCGGTTGAAGCTGTCCTGGCTGGCATCCGGTAGCAGGTAGCGATGCACCGCGGCCAGGCGGATCGCCGTGGGATGCATACCGTCGAGGAAGGTTTCCAGGCGCGACTGGGTGTCCTTGTTGCGGTACTTCTTCCAGAACCGCAGGAGGAACGAGGTGCCTTCGCGGTCGGCGAAGCGCGCCAGGTATTCCTGGCGCCGTGGGTTGTCATCGTCCTTGAGCAGCTCGGCGCTGGTGCTGTCGCCACCGTAGGTGCTGTAGCGCACCAGGTCGCGCATCAGGCGGATGAACGGCAGGTTGATGGATTCGCGCAGGGCATCGCGCAGGGTCGGGCTGCGCCCGTTGTCCTCGTTGCGAAAGTTGTGGAAGTGGTGCATGCCGCCGCCAGTGAAGAACGCCTCGCCGGGGCTGGCGGAGTAGGTGCGATCCAGGGCGGCGTCGAGCATCTTGGGCAGGCTCTGGTCGCTGTTCTGCGCCAGGTAGTCCAGGGCCCAGCGGCTCAGGCGGTCCTGGTCGTCCACCGGGACTTTCTTCAACTGCGCCGGGGCCTGCCCGGCGTACTTGTCATGCAGCTCGGCGATGATCTGCAGGTAGGTGGTCAGCACCCGCAGCTTGGCGGTGGAGCCCAGTTCCAGCTTGCTGCCTTCGTTGATGTCGAAGGGCTGGTCGGTGCTGTCGGTCTGCACCCGCACCCGGGAGCCGTCGCCGGTGAGTTCGAACAGGGTGAAGCTGTAGCGGACCTGGGTGGTACTGGTGGGGGTGAGCAGGCGTTCGCCGAGCACTCCGACCTGGGCGGCGAACGCCGGGTCGGCCAGGTGCTTGAGGTACTCGGTGGCCTGGCGCTGCAGGTCGCTCTGCAGGGTGCTGGTGGCCGAGAGGTCGAGGCGATCCAGGTCGTACAGCGGGCGGTTGAGCAGGGCCGCCAGGCGGCTGCGGGCCACGCTGATGCCCTTGTTGGTCTCGATCGGCTGGATCGTCGGCTGTTGCTGCCAGTCGCGATAGGCCACCTTGCTGGCCAGGGCGGCGGCGCTCAGCGCCGGGTCTATGACATTGTTCTGCGCCAGCAGGCGGATATGGCTGTCGGTCAGGTCCGCCAGTTCCGTACGGCCCTTGGCCAGGTAATGGGAGGGGCGGCGCTGGGCGATCATCAACGACAGCACCTGGCGCAGGGCCAAGCCGCGCTGGGCCAGGCTGTGGCCATCGGTGCCGGTGCCGGCCAGGGCCTGGTTGACCTGGCTGAAGTCGGCGCCGTACCAGACCCGCAATCCTTCGGCCATGCCGTGCACCTCGCCATGGCCGGGAACGGCTGACAGCGGCACGCTGTTGAGGTAGTCGCGGACGATGCGCTTGCGCGCCTCCAGGGTCTGCGGGCCGTCTTGATAGGCGCGCACGCTGGCGGAAATCATCTGGCGGATCTTCTCCCCGCCCGACACCGTCAGGCCATCGGGGGAATGGCGGTATTTTTCCAGCTGGGTGGCCAGGGTACTGCCCCCGGCGCTCTGGCCGGGCAGGTGCAGCAGCCGGGCCACCTGGGACCAGGCGGCCTTGGCGAAGCGCGGCCAGTCCACCGCCGGATTGGCCTGGGCCAGCTGTGGATCCAGCAGGTCGCGGTTCTCGATGAACAGCAGGCTATGCACCACCAGGGGCGGGATGCTGGCGAAGCTGGCATAGAACTGCTGCGGATACTTGAACCGGTACAGCGGCGCGGCGCGGCAATCGGTGATGGATAGCCCGGCCTGGATCTTCTCGGCATAGGGCACGAAGAGGCCGTTTTCGCTGTAGTCCATCAACGCCGGGGAGAACCGTACCTGGGACTCGATCAGGTAGCCCCGCTTGAGCAGGCGCGGCAGGAACTCGCCCAGGGCGCTGTAACCCAAGCGTCGATCGAAGGGGCCGGCGCCGGGATAGACAATCGCGTCGCTGGGGCCAGGTTGCAGGGAATAGCTCAGGTCACGGGCCAGGCTGCTGAATTCCCGGGCCTGGAACCTGGAAGTACGCATTTCGCGGCTGGCGGCAACGCCCAGGGCGACCAGGGCGATCAACAACAACAGCCAGAACAGGCGCCAGAAATAACGGCGGGGCCGGGGGCGTTCGGGCAAAGGCGCTTCGTCGTCGCTGTGGCTTGGCACTGCGGTACTGCGTGGATCGGTGTGCCCCAAAGCGCCCATAGTCGATTGATCCCTCCACAGAGATTGATCGGACTTGTCTGAAGCTTAGTCGGTGGCGGCCGGTGGTGAAGAAATTGTCAAAACGACCGTTTGGCGGGTCAGCGGGGAATCAGGTCTGCGTTCTGGCTGGTTATCCGCTCACTACCAGGGCGAGTCGTACGTTGTACCCAATAGCCAGTCGAGCCCGGATCCAGGGCTGTCGTGGGCTTGTACGCAGGGCTGCCTGCCTCCCTTTGCAAACCCCTGTTATAGAGCCTTTTCCCAGGTAAATACGCCCTAGGTAGGGGCATGACGGGGCACCGGGGCTGTGCAATACTCACGCCCCTTTCCGAGTGGGGTTTGGTGGAAAAAAGCAGGGAATGCTTCTCCGTGAAAGCGGTTTTTGCCGAGATTTCTCTCTGAATTTTGCTGTTTATAGAGTGAAAAGCCCTGTGACGAGCTTTTTATACTGCGCACCCCGCTGATCTGGCAGGTTTTGTCCTACAGACGCGCCGTCCCACAAGGCCGGTCCGGTCGAGCAGGCCGCGGTTATCCGCCGCGACCTGGAAGACTCGGTGGTTCATATCCAATAACAAAATGAGGTTGTATCTCTATGCCAGTTGGCAACCAACTGCCCCACGGCGAAACCGCTCAGGGCGGCCCGCTGAAACGCGAACTCGGCGAACGGCATATTCGCTTGATGGCCCTGGGCGCCTGTATCGGCGTCGGCCTGTTCCTCGGCTCGGCCAAGGCCATCGAAATGGCCGGTCCGGCGATCATGCTGTCCTACATCATCGGCGGCCTGGCGATCCTGGTGATCATGCGCGCCCTCGGCGAGATGGCGGTGCACAACCCGGTCGCGGGTTCCTTCAGCCGCTATGCACAAGATTACCTGGGCCCGCTGGCGGGCTTCCTCACTGGCTGGAACTACTGGTTCCTGTGGCTGGTGACCTGTGTCGCGGAGATCACCGCCGTGGCGGTGTACATGGGCATCTGGTTCCCCGATGTACCGCGCTGGATCTGGGCCCTGGCGGCCCTGGTGAGCATGGGCTCGATCAACCTGATCGCGGTCAAGGCCTTCGGTGAGTTCGAGTTCTGGTTCGCCCTGATCAAGATCGTCACCATCATCGCCATGGTCATCGGCGGTGTCGGCATCATCGCCTTCGGCTTCGGCAACGATGGGGTGGCCCTGGGGATCTCCAACCTGTGGACCCACGGCGGCTTCATGCCCAACGGCGTGACTGGCGTGCTGATGTCCCTGCAAATGGTGATGTTCGCCTACCTGGGCGTGGAGATGATCGGCCTGACCGCCGGTGAAGCACGCAACCCGCAAAAAACCATTCCCAACGCCATCGGCTCGGTGTTCTGGCGCATCCTGCTGTTCTACGTGGGCGCGCTGTTCGTGATCCTGTCGATCTACCCATGGAACGAAATCGGCACCCAGGGCAGTCCCTTCGTGATGACTTTCGAGCGCCTGGGGATCAAGACCGCCGCTGGCATCATCAACTTCGTGGTGATCACCGCGGCCTTGTCGTCCTGCAACGGTGGCATCTTCAGCACCGGTCGCATGCTCTACAGCCTGGCGCAGAACGGCCAGGCGCCGGCCAGCTTCGCCAAGACCTCGGAAAGCGGCGTGCCGCGTCGCGCCTTGCTGCTGTCGATCTTCGCCTTGCTGCTGGGCGTGCTGCTCAACTACCTGGTGCCCGAGAAGGTGTTCGTCTGGGTGACCTCCATCGCCACCTTCGGCGCGATCTGGACCTGGGTGATGATCCTCCTGGCCCAGCTCAAGTTCCGCAAAGGCCTGACTGCGGCCGAGCGCGCTGGCCTCAAGTACCGCATGTGGCTGTACCCGATCAGCTCGTACCTGGCGCTGGCGTTCCTGGTACTGGTGGTGGGGCTGATGGCCTACTTCCCGGATACCCGCGTGGCGCTGTATGTCGGCCCGGCGTTCCTGGTGCTGCTGACCGCGTTGTTCTACATGCTCAACCTGCAGCCGACCAACACCCAGCAGCAGGCCCGTTCGGCCTCCTGACCCGCGTCCCGGTGCTGCTCTCGGCGTGAGCAGCCCGGCCTGATGGCCAGGCAATGAAAAATCCGGCGTCCCGCGAGGGGCGCCGGATTTTTTTTGCCGGGCTCAACCGCCCAGGGTGCCGCTGGTGTCGGCATCGAACACCGCCTTGGCCTGCTTGGCGGCCGGTACCAGCAGGCCGAACAGCGTGGCCTCGCTGTAGAGCTGCCGGGGTGCCAGGTTGGCGGGCGTGGGCTCGATGGGGATCAGCACTTCCTCGGCGTCGCCGTGCAGCCAGATCAGCGTCGCTTGCAGGGCCGGGACGAACAACAAGCGCAGTTCATAGGACTTGCCTTGCAGCTGCGGGGCTTGCTCGGCCAGGTTCAGGGCGCTGATGGTCGAGGCCGCCAGGGCTCCGTGGTTCAGCGCGCAGAACTCCAGCTGGCCGGTGGTTTCGGTCAGTTGGGCATCGGCGATCGAGACGCCACCGGCGAACACCAGGTAATGCCAATCGCCCGGCGTGGCCTGGGCCAGGTCCTGGCCGTTGGCCAGGTCTTCCAGGCTCAGGGTATAGCCACGAAAGGCCTGGGACAGGTTCAAGGTGGCCGGGCCGGCATTGGCGAAGGCGCGATTGATACCGAAGCCCTGGGTCTGCAGGGCCGCCTGCAGGACCGGACGCAGTTGCTGGACGCCACCGACGGGCGCCTTTGGATAAGTCAGTTGCATGCTGCCTCCTCAGTAGTTTTTCCGGGTGAAGTAGGTGTGGGTCCAGTTGCCGCCGCCGTTGTAGGTGCCGGGGAAGCTGTTCAGGGCGCGGGTCGAGTAGCCGAAGATCGAGTCGGCCACCAGTACGTAGCCGCCGTCGGTGCCGTAGATCGCCAGGAAATGCGCGCCACCGCCGTACCAGGCGCAGCGCAGGCCGACGGGGCGGCCCATGCCGAGCTGGTTCTCGATGGCGGCCATCTGCATGCGATCTTCGCGCATGCCGCCGTAGCTGCCGGTGGTACGCAGGGCCGAGTCCAGGTAGCCATAGACGTTGCACGGTCCGGGCTGGCTGCAGCAGGTGCTGCGGCCCAGCTCGGCGTTGGCCACGCCGCATTGGGTCCAGGAGCCGGTGTTGTAGTAATTGCCGACCGAGGCCGACAGGGCGGCCCAGCACCAGTTGGTCTGGGTTTGCTGCTGGATGTTGAAGTTCAGGCGGGCGCCGGCCAGGGGCGCGGCCTCGGCCGCTTGAGTGATCTCGTCCAGCTCCGGGTCCAGCAGGGTGCCGGCCAGGCACCGGGGCATGACTTGTGGATTGCCGATAGGGGGCAGGGTAGTGCTTAGCATGTTCATCCTCCGTGAATGAAAACCAGCCTCCGGCTGGCGTTCGTCGCCGCACGGGAGCGAGCGGCGTACCGGACCCGGATGCCAGGCATCGCGCCAGGCCAGCCTCGATGGCAGGCGCTGTCGGGTCTGTAATCAACCTTAGATGAAATATGCGTCAGCGCAATTTAAATATGCGTTTATGCAAAACTGTCGATAAAGACGTCCCCGCTAAAGGGGACATCCGTGGCGGGGCGTGGCTAAGACCGGGGTCATTGGCCGTCGAGGAAATGCTCGAGGGCGGCGTTGAAGAAACCGGGATCCTGGAGAAAGGCGAAATGGCTGGCATTGGGCAGGATCAACAGCCCGGCCCCGGGAATCGTCGCCGCCATGTATTCGGTGTGTTCACGCTTGATGGCTTCGTCGCGATCGCCATCGACGATCAGTACCGGCGCCTTGATCCTGGAAAGGTCGGCGTCGCTCCAGTTGGGCTGGCTGGCCCACATGTGGCTGATCTGCTCGACGAAGGCCTGGTACTCCCCGGGTGTTGGCGACAGCTTCGCGTATTCCTTGCCGGCGCGCTCGATGTAGGCGGCAAAGGTCGGATTGTTCTCCACCCCTGCCCTGACCCCGTCGGTGCGAGTGTTGGCGGCATAGGCGAAGACCTTGCCAACCCGTTGCGGGTAGCGCATGGCCAGGTCCAGGCCGAGGATCGCGCCATCGCTCCAGCCGACGAAATCGGCCCGGGGGATTTTCAGCTGGTCGAGCAGGGCGACCACGTCGTCGGCCATCAGGTCGTAGCCGTAGGGGCGCGCGTCGCGGGTGCTGCGTCCATGGCCACGGCTGTCGACGCTGATCACCGTGTGCCGGGCGGCCAGGGCCTTGACCTGATGGCCCCAGTAGTCGGCATTGCCCAGGCCGCCATGTAGCAGCACCACCGGCGAACCATGGCCGATCTTGCTGTAGTAGAGGCGTATGCCATTGACCTTTGCATATCCACCCTGGGCCCCGGCCACCGGGGCTGGAGTGGGCGGCAGGGTCTGCCAGCGCTCGCTGGCGAAGGTGCTGGTGAACGACAGCAGCAGGACGAGCCCTGCAAGCAAGCGATGGGACATGGCTTTCTCCGTGGCTATGGGGCCGGCCGCTACGGGCCGTGGGTGGATGCGCCGGGACGCCGTTGCGGGCGCACGGCGCTAGGTATCGATGATCACCAGGGTGCCCTGGCTGCCGGGGAGCACGCTGTGGACCTGCCCGGCCGGCACCAGGAACATCTGCCCGGCCTGCACCTGCACGGTGCCGCCGTCGATGCCCAGGTGCAGGCAGCCTTCGGTCACCAGCAGGCCTTCGTCGTAGTCGTGGACTTCGTCGCCGCTGGGCTGCTGGTCCATGCGCAGGACCTTGACGCAGGCCGGGCCGATCCGCCCCACCGGCGAGGATTGCCAGGGCTCGGGCAGTTGCTGGGACAACCGGTCGAATGACAGCAGGGGCATGGCGCTCTTCCTTGTGGGCCAAGGCCCGGGCCGCCAGGGGCAGGCCCGGGGGCCGCGATCAGGCCGCGGCCGGGGTGTTGGGCTCGAAGCTGTCGGCGCGGGCCAGTTGCCACATGCGCGAGTAGAACTCGCCGGTGACTTCGCCGGTCAGCAATTCGCCGGGCTTGAGGAATACATGCAGCTGGGAGAATAGCTTGATCTCGGTGGCCGACATGCGCCGTACCAGGTGCTTGGCTTCCAATTGCGAAGGGTGCTGCAGGCCGGCGGCGGCGAGCATCTCGGCCAGGGCCTTGAGGGTATTGCGATGGAAGCTGTACACCCGCTGGGCCTTGTCCGGTACCACCAGCGCCCGCTGGCGCAGGTTGTCCTGGGTGGCCACGCCGGTCGGGCATTTGTTGGTATGGCAGCTCTGCGACTGGATGCAGCCGATGGCGAACATGAAGCCGCGCGCCGAGTTGGCCCAGTCGGCACCGATGGCCAGTACGCTGGCGATGTCGAAGGCGCTGACGATCTTGCCGCTGGCGCCGAGCTTGATCTTGTCCCGCAGGTTCAGGCCCACCAGGGTGTTGTGCACGAACAGCAGGCCTTCGCGCATCGGCGCACCGATATGGTCGGTGAATTCCACTGGTGCGGCGCCGGTGCCGCCTTCCTTGCCGTCGACCACGATGAAGTCCGGAAGGATGCCGGTCTCCAGCATGGCCTTGGCGATGCCCATGAACTCCCACGGATGGCCCAGGCAGAACTTGAAGCCCACCGGCTTGCCACCGGACAGCTCACGCAACTGCTGGATGAAATGCATCATTTCGATAGGGGTGGAGAAGGCACTGTGGCTCGATGGCGAGATGCAGTCCTCGCCCATGCGGATACCCCGGGTATCGGCGATTTCCTGGGTCACCTTGTGCTTGGGCAGGATGCCGCCGTGGCCAGGCTTGGCGCCCTGGCTCATCTTGATCTCGATCATCCGTACCTGGGGGTTGCTGGCCTGGGCGGCGAAGCGCTCCGGGTCGAAGCGCCCATCGCTGGTGCGGCAGCCGAAATAGCCGCTGCCCAGTTCCCAGGTCAGGTCGCCGCCGTGTTCGCGGTGGTAGGGGCTGATGCTGCCTTCGCCGGTGTCATGGGCGAAGTTGCCGAGCTTGGCGCCCTGGTTCAGCGCGCGGATGGCGTTGGCGCTCAGGGAACCGAAGCTCATGGCCGAGATGTTGAACACCGAGGCCGAATAGGGCTGGGTGCACTGTGGGCCGCCGACGGTGACGCGAAAGCTGTCGGGATCGCTCAGGGGCGCCGGGCGCATGGAATGGCCGATGAACTCGAACCCCGATTGGTAGACGTCGATCAGGGTGCCGAAGGGTTTGTCCGCACTCTGGTTCTTGGCCCGCGAATAGACCAGCGAGCGCTGGGCCCGGGAGAAGGGCAGGGCGTCGCTGTCGGATTCCAGCAGGTACTGGCGGATTTCCGGGCGGATGCCTTCGACCAGGTAGCGGATATTGCCCAGGATCGGGTAGTTGCGGCGTACGGCATGGGGACTTTGCAGCAGGTCGAAGATCCCCAGCAGGCTCAGCAGGCCGGTGACCAGGGTGAAGGGCCAGACCCAGTCATATTCGACGAAGGGCAGGCTGGCGAGGGTGAATATCACGCAGGCGGCAAAGAAGGCATAGCGGCTCAGGAGTGACAGGCTCATACGGGTTCCTTGGTTCGGACTCATCAGATCGTTTGTCGGTACTCATTCTTGTTGGAGCGCGGGTTCTTATTGTTATGTCCGGGCGCGGCGCCAGGCCGGCTATCAGGCGCCATGCACCTGAAGAAAGTTCCGCGAACAGCTGGAGCCGGGACGCCATGCCCCAGCGTGCTGGCGCTGATTGTCTTATGGTTTTTCACCGTCTCGGTGGAAATTTCCAGCTTACGGGCGATCTCCTTGCTGGAGCAACCGCTGATCAGCCGCTCTGGCGCGGCACCGGCAGGCAGTCTGGGGCTTGTTGCAATCGGTTCTCGTTTTGAAGGTGATGGTATGTTATTGTATAACGTATTGAGCTCACCCAAATGCCCTGGAGGCCCCCCCATGAAACCCGGTATCCATCCCGATTACCGCACCGTGCTGTTCCACGACACCGCCGCCGACGTGTTCTTCCTCATCGGCTCCACCGTGGACACCGATCGCACCCACAAGTACAGCGACGGCCAGACCTATCCCTATGTGGCCCTGGACGTCTCCAGTGCCTCGCATCCGGTGTACACCGGCCAGCAGCGCAAGACCCAGTCCGAAGGCCGTATCGCCGGTTTCAACAAGCGCTTTGCATCCTTCGGCTCTGGCGGCAAGGCCGCCAAGTGAGTGCACCGGCAGCGCCCCTCGCCACTGGCCAGGGGCGTCGCTGAACGACAGCGGGACACTGTCGCTGGATGAATGGTGTTAAAAAGCCATCATCGCAATTGGAAATTCTTCTAATCTTCAATCAGGCAGCAAGCTCGTTGTTGCCGGCACACGCAATGATGGACGCGTGCATCAACGTTGACCCGAGGTGTCCCCATGGGTGATCCGGACGTTGTCACAGTCTCCCGCTTGCCCGGGGTCCTGCTGGTGGACGCCCAGGACCTGGTCCTGCAACGCCTGCGCCAGTTGCTCAGCCCCCATCCCTATGCACTGCATTTTGCCCGGGACGCCATCCAGGCCCTGCACGTCATGGCCCACTGCGAGGTGGACCTGGTGATCAGCGCCGCCCACCTGCCGCAGATGGATGGCCCGGCGCTGCTGGCGCGCATCCACCAGCAGTATCCGCACACCGCACGGATCCTGCTGACCGGTGACCCGGACCCCAGGCTCATCGCCCGGGCCATCAACGAGGGCGAGATCTATCGCTACCTGAACAAGCCCTGGGACGACCAGGAGTTGCTGCTGGCCCTGCGCCAGGCCCTCGACCACCAGCATGCCGAGCGTGAGCGCCAGCGCCTGGGGCTTCTGGTGCGCCAGCAGAACACTGAGCTCAAGGCGCTCAACGTCCAGTTGCAAAGACGCGTCGCGGCGCGCACCGCCGAGTTGCAGCAGACCGCCGACATGCTCGACCTGGCCTACGAGGAGCTCAAGCACAGCTATGCCACCGGTGCCGAACTGTTTTCCCTGTTGGTCAACCAGCGCCTGCCTCTGGCCAAGC
This sequence comes from Pseudomonas sp. B6(2017), assembly GCF_002112765.1. Taxonomy (NCBI): domain Bacteria; kingdom Pseudomonadati; phylum Pseudomonadota; class Gammaproteobacteria; order Pseudomonadales; family Pseudomonadaceae; genus Pseudomonas; species Pseudomonas sp. B6(2017). The sequence goes on from NZ_NEIQ01000002.1 coordinate 328,185, forward strand.
AGACCAATCGGCGGATCATCGAGCTGGTGCGTGCCTACTGCACGATCCAGGGGTTGGATGCGATCTTCCAGCGCGACCTGGCCATGGCCGCGGCCTTGCACAACATCGGCAAATTGAGCTGGAGCGATCAGCTGATGACCACCCCGGCGGACCTGCTGCATCACCAGCAACGCGAGCGCTACCGGGCCTATCCGCAACAGAGCGAATCGCTGTTGATGACCCTGGAGCCGGTGCAGGATGCCGCGCGGCTGATCCGTCATCACCAGGAACACTGGGACGGCAGCGGTTTTCCCGATCGGCTCAGGGGCGAGGCTATCCCCCTGGGCTCGCGGGTGCTCAAGCTGGCGGTGGATTTCATCGAGTTGCAGTGCGGCCTGATCCTGGAGCGCCGCATGAACAGCGACGAGGCCCTGGTCTTCATTCGCAAGTACGCCGGGCGCCTGTACGACCCGCAGCTGGTGGAGGGTTTCATCCAGGTGTGCTCGGTGTACCTGTGCGACGTGACCCTGGGCGATCCGTCGGTCCGGGTCCTTGGTACCCGCGAATTGGCGCCGGGCATGATCCTGGCGCGCAACCTCAACGCCGACAACGGCATGTTGCTGCTCAATGCCGGCAAGGTGCTCAACCTGCCGTTGGTGGACAAGCTGATCGCCTTCGAAACCATGGAGGGCGCGCGTTACAGCGTGTTCGTCAAGCTGCCCCGGGAGGAAACCGTGGGCGCCTGAGCGACAGCGAAAGACCATTGCTCGATAGCCTCGGGAGGGCGGCACGTGTGATCCTTGCCCCTTCATTTCCAAGGTCACTCCATCGTCATGCCTGCTTCTTCTGCTGATCCTTCCATCATTCGTATCGCCGCCGCGCTGTTGATCGGCGCCGACGGCCACACCCTGCTGGTGCGCAAGCGCGGCACCCGCGCCTTCATGCAGCCTGGCGGCAAGATCGAGGCCGGCGAGCAGCCGGTGCATGCCCTGGCCCGCGAGCTGGAGGAGGAACTGGGCCTGCGCATCGACCCGGCCCAGGCCCGCTACCTGCAGCAGTTCTCGGCTCCCGCGGCCAATGAGCCCGGCCATGTGGTGCAGGCCGAGGTCTTCCTGATCCGTATCGATACCCCGGTGACTCCGGCAGCGGAGATCGAGGAGGTGCGCTGGATCGATCCGGCCGGCGACGCAGATTTGTTCCTGGCGCCGTTGACACGGGATCTGATCTTGCCGTTTTATCGCCAGTCTCAAGCGACCCTCGCCTGATCGATCACTTGCCAAGGACTGCCATGATTCCACTGCACGACTACCTGATTTTCGTCGCCGCTTCCCTGTTGATGGTGCTGACCCCCGGGCCGAACATGATCTACCTGATCTCCCGTTCGATCTGCCAGGGACGCAAGGCCGGCGTAACCTCGTTGCTGGGCGTGGTGGCGGGATTCTTCGTCCACCTGATGGCCGCCTCCCTGGGGCTCACCGCCGTGTTCATGGCGGTGCCCATGGCTTATGAGGTCCTCAAGTGGGCAGGTGCCCTGTACTTGCTGTGGCTGGCCTGGCAGGCGCTCAAGCCCGGTGCCCGGTCGCCCTTCGAGGCCCAGCAACTACCGGCCGATTCGCCGCGCAAGCTGATGACCATGGGCTTCCTGACCAGTGCCCTGAATCCCAAGATCGCCGTGTTCTACCTGTCGATCTTCCCGCAGTTCATCCACCCCGAATACGGTTCGGTATTCACCCAGAGCATCATCCTCGGCCTGACCCAGATCAGCGTGAGTTTCTCGGTGAACCTGCTGATCGCCCTGTTCGCCGCCGGTATCGCCTCCTGGTTCGCCAGCAATCCGACCTGGTTGTCGGTCCAGCGCTATTTCATGGGCTTCGTGCTGGCAGGATTGGCGGTGCGCTTGATGTTCGAACAACGTCGTGCCAACTGAACTGAACACAGGAGTAGTGCCATGACAGAGTTTTCCAGCCCCGAGGCCGTGGTCGAGGAGCAACTGCAAGCCTATAACCGCAAGGACCTGGAGGCCTGGCTGGCGACCTATGCCAGGGACGCCCGGCAATACGAGCATCCGGCGACCTTGCTGGCCCGTGGTCACGAAGAGATCCGGGCCCGGGCGCAACTGCGCTTCCAGGAGCCCAACCTGCACGCCCGGCTGCTGCAGCGCTCGGTGATGGGCAATGTGGTCATCGATCATGAACTGATCAGCCGCACCTTCAGCGACGGCACCGGAACCCTGGAAACCGTAGCCATCTATGAAGTGCAGGACGGCAAGATAAAGTCCGCCTCATTCATCACCGGACAGAAGAGCCTCGATTGAACATGCAGATCCAGCGCCTGGTCCCGGAGGATGTCGAGCAGTACCGGGCCTTGATGCTCGAAGCCTACGACCGCCATCCCGAGGCATTCACCTCCAGTGTCCGCGAGCGGGAAAAACTGCCCCTGACCTGGTGGGCCGCGCGCCTGGATGGCGAGTTGGACGTGCTACTGGGGGCCTTCTGCGATGGGCGCCTGGTGGGGGTCGTTGGCCTGGCCTTCGAGCTGCGCGAAAAAGCCCAGCACAAGGCGACGCTCTTTGGCTTGTACGTCACCGCCCAACAGCGCAGCAGCGGCCTGGGCCTGCGCCTGGTGCAGGAGCTGCTGGCCGAAGCCGCGGAATACGAAGGCGTGCGCCTGGTGCAACTGACGGTGACGGCGGGCAACGACTCGGCGCTGGCCCTGTACCAGCGCTGCGGCTTCGTCCAGTACGGCCTCGAACCCCTGGCTGTGCGAGTGGGGGATGACTACTTCGACAAGATCCACATGTGGTATCGACTGCCGGAGCAAGGCTGAGCCGCCGCCGGCAGTTTCGGGCAATCAACGCACCGCGCTGACCCCGTCGAGGGTCGAGAACGAAGTGTCCTTGGCGGTCAGCAGGAAATCACGCATATAGGGCGCGTCCAGCATATCGGCGCGAATCGCCGCGTACAGGGTGGCGAACAGGCCCTTTTCCCCCAGCCGCTTGGCCTTCACATAGCCCCGCGAGCTGTATTCGTGCAGCGCCCAATGGGGCATGCCGCACACGCCGCGACCGCTGGCCACCAGCTGCATCATCATCACCGTCAGTTCCGAGGTGCGCACCTGCGCCGGCTCGATGTCCGCCGGCTCCAGGAAGCGGGTGAAGATGTCCAGGCGATCGCGCTCCACCGGATAGGTGATCAGGGTTTCGCTTCGCAGGTCTTCGGGAACTACGTAGGGCTTGCCCGCCAGCGGGTGCTGGTTGGCGACCGCCAGCATGGCCTCGTAGGTGAACAGCGGCACGTAGGTGATCCCCGCCAGGTCCACCGGGTCGGAGGTTACCACCAGGTCCAGGTCGCCACGGGCCAGGGCCGGCAGCGGGGCGAAGGAAAAGCCCGAAGCCAGGTCCAGCTCCACCTCCGGCCAGGCGTCGCGAAACTGGTCGATGGTCGGCATCAGCCACTGGAAGCAGCTGTGGCATTCGATGGCCATGTGCAGGCGCCCGGCGGTGCCGCCGGCCAGTCGCGACAGGTCGCGTTCGGCGCCGCGCAGCAGTGGCAGGGTCGCGTCCGCCAGTTGCAAGAGGCGCAGGCCGGCGCTGGTGAAGCGCACCGGCTTGGTCTTGCGCACGAACAGCGGCATGCCCAGGCGCTCTTCCAGCTCCTTGAACTGGTGGGACAGGGCGGACTGGGTCAGGTGCAGGCGTTCGGCGGCTTCGACCAGGCTGTCGGCTTCGCGCAAGGCGTGCAGGGTCTTCAGGTGACGGATCTCGAGCACCGGGCTCTCCATGAATGAATTTACTGATAAGTGCGAAGGCTGGTGAGTTTGTCTCATGTTCAAGGGGCTGTCGACCACTGGCGCCGCTTTATCCGGGGTTTTGCCCCATGCCGTTCCGGCGGGCACGACCGTCGGGGCAATCTTCATCAAATTGTCACGCAACTGTGGCAGCGCGAATCATCGAACTTCATCAGACTCGCGCTCCACTGGGCACCTCTAAAAACGTAGGCGAGGCCGCCAGCGCAAGGCAAAAACCGGCGAAAAAGCGCAGTTTACGAGGAGTAAATGAGCATTTTGACCGGGCTGGCGCACCAGCCGGTTTTTAACGCCGCGCTGGCAACGCAGGTAGTTTTTCGAGGTGCCCAACTGGGGTTCTACGTTTCGGTGTTTCCTATGCGGGCAAGATTTCTTTCAGGTTGTCTCTTGCTGGCCGGGCTATTGCTCGGCCAGTTTGTTTTTGCGTCCGGGCGTTGCGACGTCGATGTGGCGACCCAGCGGGTCGACCTGCCACAGGTGAGCCTGGCGTACCAGAGCATCGGCCGGGCTTCGGATCCGGCCCTGCTGCTGGTCATGGGCCTGGGCGGGCAGTTGATCCATTGGCCGGATGAGGTGGTGGTCGCCCTGTGCCAGCAAGGCTTCCGGGTGATCCGCTATGACAACCGCGACGTCGGCCTGTCCACCTGGCGCCAGGCGCCGGCCAGCGCCAACCTGACGCTCGAAGTGCTGCGCTATAAGCTCGGCCTGCCAGTCGCCGCGCCCTACACCCTGACCGACATGGCCGATGATGCCCTGGGGCTGATGGATGCCCTGCATGTGGAGCAGTTCCATGTGCTGGGGGCGAGCATGGGCGGGATGATCGCCCAGCACCTGGCGGCGATGGCTCCGCAGCGGGTCGAGAGCCTGACCCTGGTGATGACCAGTTCCGGCGCCGAAGGCCTGCCGGCACCCAACGCGGCGCTGGTGCAGTTGCTGTCGCGGCGCAATGCGCCCAACCGGGAGGCGGCCCTGGAACAGCAGGCGGACTTGCTGGCGGCCCTGGGCAGCCCCAAGGTGCATGACGATCGCCAGGTATTGCTGCACCAGGCGGCGCTGGCCTATGACCGGGCGTTCAATCCCGAGGGGGTCAAGCGCCAGATCATGGCGATCCTCGCCGAGCCGAGCCGGGTGACCATGCTCAAGCAATTGCGGGTGCCGACCCTGGTGGTCCATGGCACTGCCGATCCGTTGCTGCCGGTGATGCATGGGGTGCATCTGGCCGCGCATATCCAGGGCAGCCAGTTGAAGCTGATCCCGGGGCTGGCCCATCGTTTCCAGGAGGCGTTCAAGGCGCCGCTGCTGGCGGCGGTGCTGCCGTACCTGCAAAGCCATCGCGAGGATACGTCGCACTGGGCGCAGATCGAGCCGCTGGAAGTGGGCCGCATGCTCTGAGCCAGCGGATAGATTTCCGTTTGCAGCTTGTCGCTGTTCGCGTCAGCGAACGATCTTGTCCACCTGGATCCCGAGTTTCTTCAGGCGATACCAGAAGCTGCGTTCGGAGATGCCGATCATCTGGGCGGCGGCGGCCTGGACGCCGTTGCTCTGGTGCAGGGCCGCGAGGATGTAGGCCTTTTCCACTTCGGCCAGGGCAGCGTCCAGATCGCTGGGCACTTGCGGCCCGACGTTGAGAGCGACGCTGGCGGCTCCCTCCTCGGCACGGGTATCGAACAGGTAGCCCGGCAGGTCGCTTTCCTCGATGGTCTGGCCGGTGGCGACGATGGTCGCCCGCTCCACGCAGTTCTGCAGCTCGCGGATATTGCCCGGCCAGTTGTAGTTGGCCATGGCCTGCAAGGCCTGGGGGCTGAAGCCGGTGATGCGCTTGCCGGCGGTGGCGCCCAGGCTGTGGGCGAAATGCCGGGCCAGCGGGCCGATGTCCTCGACGCGCTCGCGCAGGGCCGGCAAGGGAATGGGGAACACATTGAGGCGGTAGTACAGGTCTTCGCGAAACTCCTTGTCGGCCACCGCTTGCAGCAGGTCCTTGTTGGTCGCGGCGATCACCCGCACATCGACCTTGCGCTCCCGCGGATCGCCCACCGGCTCGATCACCCGCTCTTGCAGCGCGCGCAGGATCTTGGCTTGCAGGGCCAGGGGCATGTCGCCCACTTCGTCGAGGAACAACGTGCCCTTGTCCGCCTGCTGGAAGCGCCCGACCCGATCGGCCACGGCGCCGGTGAAGGCGCCCTTGCGATGGCCGAACATCTCGCTTTCCAGCAAGCCTTCGGGGATGGCCGCGCAATTGACCGCGACGAATGGTTTGCCAGCGCGATTGCCATGCTTGTGGATGGCCCGGGCGACCATTTCCTTGCCGGTGCCGCTTTCGCCGGTGAGCAGGATGGTGGCATTGCTCTCGCGGACCGAGTCCACCGCTTGCAGCACCTGGCGAAAGGCCGGGCTGTCGCCCACCAGGCTGTCGATCTGCTGGTGCTCCTCAAGTTCGGCGCGCATGCGCTGGTTGTCCTTGAGGATGTCGCGAAACTGCAGGGCCTTGCTGACGGTGATGTCCAGCTCGTCGATGTCGAAAGGCTTGGCGATGTAGTCGTAGGCGCCGTTGCGCATGGACTGCACGGCGTTCTTCACGGTGCTGTAGGCGGTCATCACGATCACCGGCAACTGTGGGTAGCGCTGCTTGATCTCGCTCAGCAACTGCGGGCCGTCCATGCCGGGCATGCGCCAGTCGCTGATCACCAGGTCGATGTCTTCCTGTTCCAGCACCTTGAGCGCGTGCAGGCCGTTGCCCGCGGTGAACACCTGGATGCCGTTCTGGCCCAGGGCCGAGGACAGCAGGTCACAGAGCTTGGGTTCGTCGTCGACCACCAACAGGTTATGCGTCATCGCGGTCCTCATCATCCTCGTCGTCTTCACCATTGGCCGGAATGTACAGGCTGAAGGTGGCGCCGGCATCCTTTTCGCTGGCGCATTCGATGTGGCCGTCATGACTTTCCAGGATCGAATAGACCTTGGCCAGGCCCAGGCCGGTGCCCGAGGCCTTGGTGGTCACGAACGGCGTGAAGATGCGCTCCAGCATGTCCGGCTCGATGCCCTGGCCGGTATCGCCGATGCTGATGATGGTTTCGTCCTCCTGCTGGGCGATGCCCAGGGTCAGGCGGCCGCCTTCGGGCATGGCGTCGATGGCATTGAGGATCAGGTTCAGGCAGGCCTGCTTGAGCTGGCGGGCGTCGGCGTGGATGGTCGCGCCCGGGGCCAGGTCCTCGATGCGTGCGTCGATGTTGTGGGTCGCCAGTTCCGGGCCGCAGAACCCCAGCAGCTCCTCGAGCAGGGGGCGCGCCGGCTGGGTGGCGCGGATCGGTGCGCTGGGCTTGGCGAAGTCGAGGAACTCGGTGATCAGGTCGTTGATCCGGCTGACTTCGCTGATCACGTATTCCAGGTGGCGCTTGTCGTTCTCGGGCAGGTCGGCCCGGCGGTGCAGCAGTTGGGTGGCGGTCTTGATGATGCCCAGCGGATTGCGTATCTCGTGGGCCAGGCCCATGGCGACCTCGCCCAGGGCATGCAGGCGGTCACGACGGCGCAGTTGCCCCTCCAGGTGTTGCAACTCGCCCAGGCGCTCGGTCATGTGGTTGAAGGTGCTGCTCAGTTCCGCCAGCTCGTCGCCGCCGATCACCGGCACCCGTTGCCGGTAGTCGCCGCTGATCACCGCCTGTACGCCCTTGGACAAGCCCCGCAGGGGCCGGGTCAGGCGTTGCGACACCAGCCAGCCGACGCATAGCGAGGCCGCCGAGCTGAGGAGGAAGATCAGGATGAACAGGTTGCTCTGGTTGACCAGGCCGACCAGGCTGCTGTGGCGCAGCAGGCCGCTGAAGATCACTCCCACCAGGTCGCCGCTGTCGTTGAAGATCGGCCGGTACAGTCCGCTGTAGCGGCTGGTGAACTGCTCGGTGGGTTGGCGCGTGGTGCGCAGGATGTCCTCGATCCGGTGCGGTACCTGTGGCGGGTGGTCCTCGAAGCGCTGGGTGGCGAAGATTTCCGAGAAGTCGTCGGCCTTGGCCAGGTACAGGCGCAGGTCCAGAGAGTGCACGTCGGCCACGCTGGTGAGAAAGCTGGCGTCCAGGTAGGTGGCGATCAACAACTGGTAGTCGACGCCGTCGAGGTTGGTCTGGAAGGTCGAGACCACCACGCCGGTGGCCGCACCGCCGACCTGGATGGTCTGCAACACGGCGTTGGAGGCGGTGCTGATCTGCCCGACCACATCGTCGGCGGCGGTAGTGAACATCACCTTGTGGTCGCTCTTGCGAATCAGCGCCACTACATCGATGCCCATGGAATCGGCGATATCGGCGGTGAGCTTGTCATGCTTGGCTGCGTTGCGTTCCCCCGGGGGCCGGGTGTAGCGCAGGAACAGCTGGGCGATCCGGGCGTTGTCGCGCAGGATCTCGGTGATCTCGTCCTCGACGATCTTGGTGGATTCCTGCAGCCAGATCCGCACGTTGCTGTCGAAGATTTCCGACAACGTGGTGGCCGCCAGCTCGGCGGCGATCATGGTGGGAATCACGCTGACCAGCCAGAACGCCAGCACCAGCTTGCGCTGCAGGCTCCAGCGGGAGATGGCGAAGGGGCGGGGAGGACGACGATCTTTTCTGGTCATGTACTTTCGCTTATTGCAGCGGCCATGGCGGGGTCGGAGCGATCCGGGCGGACAAAGCGTTTTATCACCTTCAGCAACGCGTTGAGCAAGGGATTGCGGTGGCGGAAAAACAGCATGTTAGCGGTGAAGCGACAGCCCAGGCGCAATTTGCTCGCATAACCGGCCTGGCCGCACTCGTACAGCGGGATGCGCTGCTGGATGCAGTAGTCGACGTTGGCCAGCCAGCTGCGAAAATACAGGTTGTGCTCACGGGTGACATCCAGGTCGTGGGCGAAGAACTTGTCGATCAGCCGATGCTGGTCGATGAGCACCAGGTTGAACGCCACCAGTTGCTCGCCGACCCAGTACAGGACGCAGGCGGCCCGTTCGCCCAGCTGTTCGAGGATGCCGGTGAAGTACTCCGCCGGCAGGCGTTCGAACTGCAGGTCGGCGCGGTTCAGGGTCGCCTCGTACAGGCGCATGATGTCCGGTAGCACGTCGTCGACCCGCTGCCGCCACTCGATGCGCGGCGCCGGCGCCCGGAGCTTGCGGCGCAGGTCCTTGCGGGTGGACTTGCCCAGGGTGCCCAGGTAGGCGTCGATGGAGGCGAAGGGTATCGGCAGCAGGGCGCTGGGCAGGCTCGGCATCGCCTGCAGCCCGGCGGCCAGGCAACTGGCGGCCCATTGCCGGTCGTGGCTGGCGGCGTCCTTGACCGCCATCAGGCCGATGCCGAAGCCGTCGGCGTCGGTCCGGGCCAGCTTCAGCAACTCGTCCAGCAGGGCTTGGCGGCGTTCGGCCGGGACATGGCTGGCGGTGCCGACATTGCACTGTTCGGCCACTGGCGAGCCGATGGCGTACAGGCGCAGTTGCAGGACCCCGGGCCATTGGCGTTCCAGGCGCTCGGTAAAGCGCTTGGCCAGGCCCGAAACCGTGGTATCGAGCCGGTACTGGGTGGTGAAGGCCGGTGCCACCGCCACCAGGGTCGATCCCTCGTAGATCGCCAGGTAGCGCCAGCGGAAATCGGCGATGGCGGCTTTTTCCACGGCCAGGTAATAGTCCCAATCCTCCAGGGCCCCTGGAAAACAGTCGTTCCAGGCACTGCGTTCGATGGCCTGTATGGTTGAAAAGGCTTGGGCGGTAATCACGTCTCGTCCTTAAGTCACGCCAGCTGTCGATAGTCTTCGCGCAGGCTCGGGCTGGTCACCCGTTGCTGGATGAAGTCGGCGCTCAGCTCGATCACCCGCTGGTATTGCAGGTCCACGGTGATCATGTGGTAGCAGTTGTCCAGGAGGATCTTGGTCACCGGGCCGCCGAGCTTGCGCTCCACGTAGTCGGCATTCCAGGTACTGGTGATGTCGTCTTCGCTGGAGTGCAGGACCAGGGCCGGGGTCATGATCGACGGCATGCGTTTCTTGACCACGGCGTTCATCCGGTGCAACTCGCGCACCGTCACGCCCTCCATGGTCAGGAGTCCGGCATCGCTGCTGGCGCCGGCCTTCATCTGCTTCTCGACGATGGCCCGCAGGCGTTCGTTCTTGATGCCGTAGGGTGGTTTTTCCTCGAAGCGGCAGATATGCACGCCGAACGGGATCTTCATCAGCAGCGGGGTCAGGAACGCCAGCTTGTTGATGCTCCAGCCGTCGTACTTGAGGGTGGTGGAATACATCAGCAGGCCGCTGATCCGCCCCGGGTGCTCGGAGGCCAGGTACATCGACATCACCGCGCCCATGGACAGGCCGCCGACGAACACCTGCTCGTGGCGTTGCTGCATGGCGGCGAAGGTCTTGCGCACGCCTTGGTACCAGTCCTGCCAGCCGGTGGCCTGCAGGTCGCTGTTGTCCCCGCAGTGCCCGGGCAGGGTCGGTACGTACACGGTGCACGTACCGTCCTTGGCCAGGCCCTGGGCCACCCGACGGAGTTCCGTCGGGGTGCCGGTCAGGCCGTGGATCAACAAGATCCCGACCTGACCCGTGCCGAGAACGAAGCCGGCGTCGCCTTCGCCCAGATCGATCTCAGCCATGCTCATCGCTTCATGGCCCGATCCAGCAGGCGGTCCAGCAGGGCCAGCCCCAGATCGATTTCCGCGTAGCTGATTTCCAGCGATGGCGCCAGGGTGATCACGTTCTTGTAGTAGCCGCCCACGTCGAGGATCAGGCCCAGGCGCTGGCCGTCGATCTCGATGTCGCCCTTCATGCCTTCCTCGACCATGTAGTCCAGGGTCGCCTTGTCCGGGGTGAAGCCGTCGGTGGTGCAGATCTCGCAGCGCAGGGCCAGGCCCAGGCCGTCGACGTCGCCGATGATCGGGTAGCGCTTCTGCAGGTCCTTGAGGCCTTCGAGGAAGTACTTGCCCTTCTCCATGACCATCGCGCCGTAGTCGATCTCGCTGGTCATCTTGAACATTTCCAGGCCCACGGCGGTGCCCAGCGGGTTGGAGGCGAAGGTGGAGTGGGTCGAGCCTGGCGGGAACACGCCCGGGTTGATCAGCTCTTCACGGGCCCAGATGCCGCCCAGCGGGTTGAGGCCGTTGGTCAGTGCCTTGCCGAACACGATCACGTCAGGCTGGACGTCGAAGTGCTCGATCGACCACAGCTTGCCGGTACGGTAGAAGCCCATCTGGATTTCGTCGACCACCAGCAGGATGCCGTGCTGATCCAGTACTTGCTTGAGCTCGCGGTAGAAGTTCATCGGCGGGATCACGTAGCCGCCGGTGCCCTGGATCGGCTCGGCGTAGAATGCTGCGTATTCGCTCTGGCCGACCTTCGGGTCCCAGACCCCGTTGTATTCGGTTTCGAACAGACGGGCGAACTGCTTCACGCAGTGGCTGCCGTACTCTTCCTTGGTCATGCCTTTCGGGCCGCGGAAGTGGTACGGGAACGGAATGAACTGCGCACGCTCGCCGAAGTGGCCGTAGCGGCGGCGGTAGCGGTAGCTGGAGGTGATGGACGAGGCGCCCAGGGTACGACCGTGGTAGCCGCCTTCGAAGGCGAACATCAGGCTCTTGCCGTTGCTGGCGTTACGCACGACTTTCAGCGAGTCCTCGACGGACTGCGAACCACCGACGTTGAAGTGCACGCGACCGTCGAGGCCGAACTTCTTCTTGGCGTCGACCGCGATCATTTCCGACAGCTCGATCTTGCCTTTGTGCAGGTACTGGCTGGCGATCTGCGGCAGGGTGTCGATCTGCTGCTTCAGGGCGTTGTTCAGGCGCGGGTTGGCGTAGCCGAAGTTCACCGCCGAGTACCACATCTGCAGGTCGAGGTAGGCCTGGTCTTCGGTATCCCAGACGTAGGAGCCTTCGCAGCGGCTGAAGATGCGCGGGGGTTCGATGTAGTGGACGGTATCGCCGTAGGAGCAGTACTTGGCTTCTTTTTCCAGAAGGACCTGGTCTTCTGCGGTAGCGATGCGGATATCAGACATGGTGGAAGAGTTCCTGGGTTTCAAGAGAGAAAGTGGTGGCGTTGGCGGCCTCGCGCGGCAGCTTGGCCAGCAGCGCCGGCAGTTCGGCGAAGGAGTCGAAGCGCGCGTAGGGAATGGCGTTGCGTTCGCAGTACTCGGCCAGGCGGCCCTTGGCGAAGACGAAGTCGGCGGTGGAGGCCACGCACATGTCGGACTGGCCGTCGCCGATCACCAGCACGCGTTTGCCGCGCGGGGTGGACTTGCACTTGCAGTTGCCGGAAGCGGCCCGGCAAGCGTCGCTGGAATAGGGGAAGTCGATGCGCCAGCTGTTGTGGTCGACCTGGCGCAGGCGGTTGGCGAGGATCGGCAGCAGGGTCACGTAGTTGCGCGCCAGGATGCGGGCGATGCCCTGTTCGATGCCGTCGCTGACCACTTCGATGGTGGCGCCCAGGCCGATCACATGGTCGACGAAGTCAGGGAAGTCGGGGTCGATCTCGACACTGTCGAAGTAGCCCAGCAATTCGGCGGGCGAGGCCTTGACCAGGGCCAGTTGGCGACTGAGGCATTCCCGGGAGCCGATATGACCGTCCAGCCACTCTTGCTCGATGGTTTCCCAGCTTGGGTCGGCGAAGCGTTGGAGGACGTTATCGATCACGTCGGCGCGGGAGATGGTCCCGTCGAAGTCACATACGATATGCCAGTGCATCATCTGCTGTTACCTGTTGAATAAGAGCGTTGTGTACGCTTGTGGCAGAGGTAGAGCAGGGACTGTGCCAAGTAGGGGAAACCCAGCGGGGCTGGGGCTTGGCTTGGAAGGGCAGGCGATTTGTAGCTTGGCAGCTACAATTTTTGTAGCTTGCTACAAACAACATCAGTGCTTGCGCTCGAGGCTGTCGGTGGTGATTGATGCGCGCATTTTCAGATAAGGAATTTCATTCATGCCAAGGTTCACCTTCCCCTCCCTCCTGGCCGGCCTGCTGTCGCTGGGCCTTGCCTGTAGCGCCTGGGGCGACTCCGGCATCACTGGCGAAGTGGGCCTGGGCATCGGCTACCAACCCCACGACCCTACGGCCAGCCGCTACGACACCACGCCCTTGCCCTACCTGGACCTGGACTGGGGCGATGTCAGCCTGAGCACCGACGACGGCCTGACCTGGGATGCCTTCAAGAGCAATGGCTGGAGTGCCGGGCCCTACATCAATTACCTGCAGGGGCGTAATGCCGACGGCTCCTTGCGCGGGTTGCGGGACGTGCCGGACATGGCCGACGTCGGTGGTTTCGTGCAGTACGCCCCGGATGATTTCTGGCGCGTGTTCGCCGCCGTGGGCCAGGCCGTGGGCGGTTCCGGTGGCCAGGGCGGCATGCTGGGCAAGGTGGGCGCCGAGATCGGCTACCCCTTGGGCATGGGCATCATCGGCAGCAACAACCTGACCCTGCACTTTGCCGATGCCCGGCAGAACCAGACCTTCTTCGGTGTCAGCACCAAGGAGTTCCTGGCCTCTGGCATCCAGCGCTATGACGCCGGCGGTGGCCTGCAGAACTTCACCCTGACCCAGAACATCCAGGTCCCGCTGGGGCGCAACTGGTCGCTGGTGGCCAGCGCCAGCTGGATCCGCCTGGTCAACTCGGCGGCCGACAGCACCATCGTGCGCGACAAGGGCCACGTCAACCAGGGACAAGTACAGACCGCCATCAGCTACCGTTTCTGAGGGCTTTGCGGCCTGGCGCCCGGGGCTGGACCAGCCATGGGCGCCGCCAGGAGGAAAACTGGTCTGGCCTTTGCAATGGGCGCCATGAATTCAATTTCTCAGGAAGTTCTTCATGGCCCGTCCTGCTTACCGTTTGCTCGCCTATTCACTCTGGGACCTGATCCCGATCGTCATGGCCCTGGCGCATTTCGCCTTCGTCCTGTGGCTGGTGCTGGATTTCCACGCGCTGTCCTGGTGGATCATCATCCCGGCCGCGCTGCTGTACGCCGTCAGCCTGTCGTGGAGTATCAACAGCATTTCCCACAACCAGATCCACAACGCCTACTTCACGCCCTCCTGGATGAACCGCGCCTTCGACCTGCTGCTGTCGGTGACCATCGGTTTTTCCCAGACCCTGTACCGCGACATCCATAACCGCCACCACCGGGGCAACTCCGACCTGCCGGACGCCAGTGGCAAGACCGTCGATCCGCTGTCGATCTACCTGCATGGCAAGAACGGCCAGCCGGACAACCCATGGGCCTATACCTTCCTCAGTTTCTTTCGCGATGATCCGAAGGAGATCTACCAGCAAATGCAGCGCAAGCGCCCGGACGATGCCCGCTGGGTGAAAGTGGAAATCGCCATGACCGTGGTCTTCTACCTGGCCCTGGCACTCTTCGACTGGCACGCGGTGCTGGTGCTGTTGCCGTTCTGGTACCTGGGCCAGTCGCTGTCGTCGCTCAATGGCTACTACGAGCACCTGGGCGGCAATCCCGACCTGCCGATCGCCTGGGGCGTGAGTTCCTACAGCCCGCTGTACAACCTGATCTGGATGAACAACGGCTACCACGCCGAGCACCACTACCGGCCGAAGATGCACTGGACCAAGGTCAAGGCCTTCCATCGCCAGATTCGCGAGGAACAGCGTGCGGCGGGGGTGAAAGTGATCCCGGTGTCCCACGGACTGGGCTTTTTGGTTTCCCACCGCAAGTAACCTGTAGCTGCCGCCGAAGGCTGCGCACGACCGCGCAGCTGCCGCAGGAGGCTGAAGTCTGAAGGTCCTGATGACCTTGTCGCAGCCTGGCGGCAGCGGCTACACGAAGCCGATCCTGTACCGCTGCCGAAGGTTGCGCAGCGGGCGCAGGGTGTTTTCAGGCTTCCTCGCCTTCGGCCAGCAGGGCGATCCCGCCCATGATCACGAAGACCCCGAGCCAGTGCAGCGGGTTGATCTGCTCGCCCAGCATCAGCCACGAGCCCAGCAGCACCACCACATACACCAGGGCGCTCAGGGGAAAGGCCAGGGACAGGCTGCTGCGCCGCAGGATCAGCATCCAGACGAAGAATGCGCCGATGTAGCAGGCGATCGCCGTCAGCACCCCGGGATTGGCGACGACCGCCGCCAGCCATTGCAGGCTGAAATCCATCTGTCCCAGCTGGTCGCCACCGACCTTGGTGGCGATCTGGCCGGCCCCTTCGAAACTGATCAACAAGAACCACAGCAGCAGGGTACCCAGGCGGCCATGCAGCCAGTCGTTAGCTTGGTTCGAACTCATGAAGCGTTTCCTTGTATCGGTTGGACAGGGCTCAGGTACTGGCGAGGCAGACCAGCATCACGCCGGCGGTGATTACCAGGGTGCCGAGCCAGCGCCGGCGGCTGACGGTTTCCCCCAGCACCACCTTGCCCGCCAGCACCACTCCGCAATAACCCAGGGCCGCAGCCGGGAACAGCAGGCTCAGGGGGGCCCGGGACAGGGCCTCGAGCCAGACGAAAAACTCCACCACGTAGGCGCCTACCCCGCACCACAGCAGCGGAGCGTTGAACACCTGGCCCCAGAAGGCGTTCAGGCGAAAGCCCCCCTCCAGCTCCGGCAAGCGGTCCAGGCCCAGCTTGAAACACAGTTGGCCGATCACATCCAGGAGGATGGAAAAGGCCACCAGCAACACGACGGTCAAGGTCATGGGAACAGCTCCTCGAACAGCGAAATCAGGGCTTCATTGGTCACCGAGTTGCGCAACAGATCCTCCTGGCTCCAGCGTTCGGGCGGTGGCTGGTCGGACTTGGCCTCCCAGCGCTTGAAGGCATTGCTAAAGGCCGGTTGGGCGAATTCGCCGCAAACATCGATACCCAGTATCCGTTTGCGCGCGGCCAGGGCGCGGATGGCTTGCAGCAGGTGTTCCAGGCGCATGCCGCCCTGGTCCCAGTTGGTGGCGGCGTCCTCGCTGGCCAGCACGTCCTTGTCGATGGTGATCCAGACCGCCGCGGTGGGCAGGCTGGCGATCATGCTGTCGAGGAAGTCCGTCCAGTCCTGCTGGGCCAGGTTGCGCCAGTGCAGGTGCTGGTCTTGCTGCTGGTGCCCGGCGCCATCGCCGACCCGGCCCCAGACCCGGGAGGGTTCGTGCTGCCAGGGGAACAATTGCAACTTGCCGTGCTTCAAGGCGCCGAGGTTGCCGCCGCGCAGTTGCGGGTTGTGCAGGTCTTCGCTGCAGGGCCCCAGGGTGACGATGCGCTGGATATTGGACAGTTGCAGCGCCCGGTTGACCCAGGATCCGCAATGCCGGCGCGGGGCCAGGCGCACCCAGTCCGGATGGTTGTCGAAGTGGACCAGGCTCACCGGCTCCGGCAGGTTGCGCAAGAAGGCCGGGGTCAGGTGGTGATAGTCGCCGGAGCCGACGAAGAAGATTTCCGGCTGTGGGCCGCTACGCCGGGGCCGCCGTTCGAGGCGCTCGATGAATTGGCGATAGGTGCGCTCGGTGGACCAGAGCCGCAGCCTGGGGCCCAGGTCCAGCAGGTCGATGCGTTGCGCCTGGCCACTTTGCAGGCGCCGGATGATGGGCTCCTGGGCGGTCAGGCTGTGGTCGAGATCTAGAATGTTCAAGGTGTACTTTACCCATGGCAGCGCCCCCCGGAAAACTGCGTGGTCAGGCTAAAACGCAGGCCGGGTGGGCTTTGCCGGGTAAATGCAAGGGTCGGGCCAGGCTTGTCTGGCCGAGCCGGTCGGGGCGGCTGGGTCTTCGGCCTGGCAGGCCTCAGGCGTGGACCCGGACCCAGACGCCGACCAGGATGCTGGCGGCCATCAGCCAGGCCACCGCGGCCACCGCCAGGGAGGCCTCCAGGCGCAGGCGGTCGACCATCAAGTACAGGGTCGCCAGGTAGACGAAGTAGGGAATGATCGACCACATGCCGAACAGGATGGTGGTCTTCAGGTCGTCCAGCGAACGGCCTTTGCCGACGATGTAGTGGGCGATCAGGGCGAAGGTCGGGAACAGCGGTACCAGCCCGGCGATGTAGTAGTTCCGGGTCTTGGCCAGGGCCGCGAGAATCACCACTACAGCCGCGCCCAGCGCGGCTTTCAACAACAGATCCATGGATAGGGCGCCTTGGGGTCAGTGGCTCAGGCCGTACTTCTTGACCTTGTCGAACAGCGTGGTCTTGGCCATACCCAGCTCCTGGCTGGCCTGGCTGAGGTTACCGCCGCTGCGTTGCAAGGCATCGTTCAACAGGTTGCGCTCGAAGGCTTCCACCGCCTCGGCGAAGCCCAGGCCCTGGCCGCTGCCACTGCCGGCTTTCTTGAAGGCCGGCAGGCCCAGGGCGAAGCGCTCGGCGACGTTGCGCAATTCGCGCACGTTGCCCGGCCAGTCGTGGCTCATCAGGTTCGACAGGGTCTGGTTGTCCAGCTCCGGCGCCACGCGGTCGAAGCGCAGGGACGACTGCTGCAGGAAGTGCTCGAACAGTTGCAGGATGTCTTCGCGCCGCTCGCGCAGGGGCGGCAGTTCCAGGGTCACTACGTTGAGGCGGTAGTACAGGTCGCTGCGAAACTCCTTGGCCTGGCTCAACTGGTTGAGGTCCGACTTGGTGGCGGCGATCACCCGGCAGTCCACGGCCACGCTCTGGTTCGAGCCCAGGCGCTCCAGGGTACGCTCCTGCAGCACCCGCAACAGCTTGATCTGCAAGTTGATGGGCATGCTTTCCACTTCATCGAGGAACAGCGTGCCCTGGTGAGCGTGCTCGATCTTGCCGATGCGCCGCTTGCCGGCACCGGTGAAGGCGTTTGCCTCGTGGCCGAAGATTTCGCTCTCGAACAGGTTTTCCGGCAGGCCGCCGCAGTTCAAGGCGACGAACTGTTGCTGGTGGCGCCGACTGAAGTCGTGCAGGCATCGGGCGACCAGTTCCTTGCCGGTGCCGGTCTCGCCTTCGATCAGCACGTTGGCCGAGGTATCGGCGACGTTGGCGATCAATTCCCGCAGGTTCTGCATCGCTGGCGAGCGGCCGATGATTCGCCCCTCCAGGGAGCTGCGTTCGGCCAGCTGGCGCCGTAGTGAACTCACTTCACGGGCCAGGCCACGTTGTTCCAGGGCGCGGCGAGCCACTTCCACCAGGCGCTCGGGGGAAAAGGGTTTTTCCATGAAGTCGTAGGCGCCGTTCTGCATCGCCCCCACCGCCATGGAGATGTCGCCATGGCCGGTGATCAAGACCACCGGCAGGCTGCGATCGCGAGCCTTGAGGCGGGTCAGCAGTTCCAGGCCGTCGATGCCCGGCAGGCGGATGTCGCTGACCACGATGCCGGGAAAGTTGTCCCCGACCTGGGCCAGGGCATCTTCGGCGCTGCCCACGCCGATGCAGGGAATGTCTTCCAGGGCCAGGGCCTGTTGGCAACCCAGCAGGACATGGGGGTCGTCTTCGACGATCAGCACGGTCAGCTCGTGGTTCATATCGGCTCGGCTCGATTAGGGCTTGCCAGGGGCAAGCTGAGGACAAAGGCGGTGCCGCCGCTTGCCGGATGTTCCACCCCCAGGCTGCCGCCGGTGGCGGCGGCGAGGCTGGCGGACAGGGTCAGGCCCAGTCCCAGCCCTTGTTCGCCGGGTTTGGTGGTGAAGAAGGGTTCGAACAGATGCTTGCGTGTCTCGGGGTCGATGCCATGGCCGTTGTCCCGTACCCGCAGGCGGTACTTGCCGTCGGCGGATTCGCCTTCGAGCCAGAGCTGCGGCGCCGGCTGTGCCTGCATGGCATCCAGGGCGTTGCCTATGAGGTTGACCAGGATCTGCTCCAGGCGTGTCTGGTCGATCTGCAGGGTCTGCTCGGCGAAGTCGCGATGCAGTTGCAGGGGCAGCGGTTCCAGGCGCGCGCCGAGGACTTGCAAGGCGGCGTCCACCGCCTTGCCCAGGCTGGCCTGGCCCTGGTCGTCGCCACGACGGGCGAAGGAGCGCAGGCTGGCGGTGATGCGGCCCATGCGGTCGATCAGTTCATTGATGGTCTTGAGGTTGGCGCTGGCGGTGTCCAGGGCGCCGCGCTCGAGGAAGCGCACGGTGTTGCCCGATAGCGTGCGCAGCGCTGCCAGCGGCTGGTTGAGTTCGTGGGCGATGCTGGTGGACATCTGGCCGATGGCTGCCAGCTTGCCGGCCTGGACCAGCTCATCCTGGGCCCGGCGCAGGGTCTCCTCGGCTTGGCGGCGCTCACGGATCTGCGCCTTGAGCCGTTCGTTGCTGGCGCGCAGGTCGGCGGTGCGCTCGGTGATCCGTCGTTCGAGCTGGCTGTTGGCTTCCTGCAAGGCCTCGCGGGCGGCCAGGCGGGTGGCGATGACCTTGCGCCGTTCGTTCCAGGCGATCATCAGGAAAGCCACCAGGGCGAAGGCCACGGCCACCAGGATGCCCTGGTTGATGGCTTCGCGGCGCAGGTCCTGCAAGGGCGTCAGCAGGGTGAAATTCCACGGTGTGTCGCTCAGGGGCCGAGTCTGGGACAGGTAGCTGATGGGCTGTTCTTCGTCCGCCAGCTCGGTATTGGCGGGGAAGGTGAGTTTCTCCACGCCCTCGTCCAGGCGCTCGCGGGCCAGGGGTTCCAGTTCGTTGAGCGGGAACCAGTAGTACTGCAGGCTGCGGGCCAGGCGTTCCTTGGTGTCGTCGCTCAGGGGGCGGACCGACTTGAGGCGGCGGCTCGGATCGCTGGAGAGGATGATGATGCCGTTCTCGTCGCTGACGAAGGCTTCCATGCGCGCCCGTTGCCAGCGTTCCTCCAGGGCTTCGAGGCGGACCTTGACCACCGCCACGCCGATGATCTTGCCTTGCTCCTCCAGGCCGTGAGCCAGGTAGTAGCCGGGCTCGCCACTGGTGCTGCCGATGCCGTAGAAGCGCCCGGGGTAGCCGCGCACGGCGTTCTGATAGTAGGCCCGGAACGACAGGTCTTCGCCCAGGTAGCTGTCGACATCGCGCCAGTTGCTGGTGGCCACTACCCGGCCGGTGGTGTCCATGACATAGATGGCCCGGCTGCGGCTGCGCCGGTTCAAGCCTTCGAGGTACTGGTTGACCGCCTGGCGGTGCTCCGGCGAAGGATCGGCCAGCAATTGCGAGACACTGGATTCCAGTTCCAGCAGGCTGGGCAGGTAGGTGTACTTGCTGATCTCGCTCTCTACGGCGCGGGCATGCAGCTCCAGTTGGCGCGCGCCGTTTTCACCCAGGGTGCGGATGCCGTTGTGCTCGCTGATCCAGAATCCGGCGTAGCCCAGGGCGGCCATCAGGGCGATGACCAAAGGCGGCAGCAACAGATGACGGATCAGACGGGGTTTCACGGCGAGTGATGGCGGCGTGGCGCGATAGAGAGTGGGGTCGCATTTCATCACAGATGCCTTGGGTCAACCAGCATGGCGACAGGGCGCACTCGCGCTCCGCCCGGGGGCCGTCGTAGAGCGCTGGGTGCGTTGTGCCAGGCAAGATCCGTTCGCAGGTTGGGGGTCGCCAGGCGACCCCGTGGGAGCAGGCTCCCTTGCCACGAGGGCGGGCGGAACGCCGCCGTCTCAGTGCTGCAGGATCTTCTCGAGGAAGTGCTGCGCACGTTCGGAGCGGGCGTTGATATCGCCGAAGAACTCTTCCTTCTGGCAGTCCTCGATGATCTGGCCCTTGTCCATGAAGATCACTCGGTTCGCCACCTTGCGGGCAAAGCCCATTTCGTGGGTCACGCACATCATGGTCATGCCTTCGTTGGCCAGTTGCACCATCACATCCAGCACTTCGTTGACCATTTCCGGGTCCAGGGCCGAGGTCGGTTCGTCGAACAGCATGACGATCGGGTCCATGGCCAGGGCGCGGGCGATGGCCACACGTTGTTGCTGGCCGCCGGAAAGCTGGCCCGGATGCTTGTGGGCGTGGGCAGCCAGGCCCACACGCTCGAGCAATTGCAGGCCTTTCTTGGTGGCCTCTTCCTTGCTGCGACCCAGGACCTTGATCTGGGCGATGGTCAGGTTCTCGGTGATGCTCAGGTGCGGGAACAGTTCGAAGTGCTGGAACACCATGCCCACCCGCGAGCGCAGCTTGGGCAGGTCGGTCTTGGGATCGGCGATGGAGGTGCCGTCGACCACGATGTCGCCCTTCTGGAAAGGCTCCAGGGCATTGACGCACTTGATCAGGGTCGACTTGCCCGAACCGGACGGCCCGCAGACCACCACCACCTCACCTTTCTTGACCTCGGTGCTGCAGTCGGTCAGTACCTGGAAGTCCCCATACCACTTGTTGACGTTTTTGATAGAGATCATACGGCGAACCTTTTTTGCAGACGCTTGACCAGCAGCGAGGCGGCGAAGCTGATTGTGAAATACACCAGACCGGCGAAGATCAGGAATTCATTGGAGCGGCCGATGATGTCGCCGCTGGAGCGCGAGGCGTTGAGGAAGTCCACCAGGCCCACGGTGTACACCAGGGAGGTGTCCTGGAACAGGATGATGCTCTGCTGCAGCAGCAGCGGAGTCATCTTGCGGAACGCCTGGGGCAGGATGATCAGGCGCATGGTCTGGCCGTAGGTCATGCCCAGGGCCTGGGCGGCGCCCATCTGGCCCTTGGGAATCGACTGCACGCCGGCCCGGACGATTTCGCAGAAGTACGCCGCTTCGAACATCATGAAGGCCACGATGCACGAGGTGAACGCGCCGATCGGTGTGTCTTCGCCGGTGATCCAGCGCAGCACGAAAGGCACCGCCAGGTAGAACCAGGTGATCACCAGCAGCAGCGGGATCGAGCGGAAGTAGTTGACGTAGGCGCCGGCGATGTTCGCCAGCAGCTTGTTGTGGGACAGGCGCATCAGGGCCAGCAGGGTGCCGAGGATGATCCCCCCGACCACGCCCAGGACCATCAGCTTGAGGGTCATCAGCATGCCGTTCCACAGGCCGGGAATGGCCGGGACGATGCCCGAGAAGTCGAATTCCATTATTTACCTCCCACGGAGATCAAGCCGGGGACCGAGACTTTCTTCTCCACCAGGCGCATCAGCAGCATCAGGCTCATGTTCAGGGTGAAGTAGATCAGGGTGGCCAGGGTGAAGGCTTCGAACAGGTTGGCCGAGAACTCGGCGGTCTGCTTGGTCTGGGCCAACAGCTCCATCAGGCCGATCAGCGAGGCCACGGAGGAGTTCTTGAAGACGTTGAGGAATTCCGAGGTGAGCGGCGGAATGATGATCCGATAAGCCTGGGGCAGCAGCACGTTCCAGTAGATCTGCGGCAGCTTGAAGCCCAGGGCGCGAGCGGCGGACTCCTGGCCGCGGGGCAGGGCCTGGATACCGGTGCGCACTTGTTCGCAGACCCGGGCGGCGGTGAACAGGCCCAGGCAGACGACGACGCTCAGGTAGGCCGAGGTGGTCGGGTTGAGATCCTGCTTGTACCAGTCCTGCAGGTTCTGCGGCAGCAGGTCGGGCACCAGGAAGTACCAGATGAACAGCTGCACCAACAGGGGCACGTTGCGGAAGATCTCCACGTAGACGGTGGCGATGCCCGACACCAGGCGGTTCGGTACGGTACGCATGACCCCCAGGATCGATCCCAGTATCAGTGCGATGATCCAGGCCACCACGGCGATGGCGATGGTCCAGCCCAGTCCGGAGATGAACCAGTCGAGATAGGTCTCGCTGCCCACGCCGGTGGACTTGAAGAACACGCCCCAGTCCCAGTTGTAATTCATTGGGGTTACCCCTCAGATCGTTCGATGTACTACAAGCACCCGCCTGGGGAGATCCGTTCCCTTCTGGCCAGGACGGCCAGGCACGCGCTATCGGCTCGACAACCACCGGTGCGAGTGTTTCCAGAATGTGCCAGCAGGTAGTGACAGGCTCCTGAAGAGGCCAGGGGCCCCTCAGGAGTAAGGTTAGTCAGGAATCAGGACTTTTTGTCGTCAGCCGCTTTGTCGGTCGGATTGGCGATCAGGGCCTTGAGCTCGTCGCTCATCGGGAACATCAGGTTCAGGCCTTTTGGTGGGATCGGCGATTGAAACCACTTGTCGTAGATCTTGTTGATTTCGCCCGATTTGTAGGTAGCGACGATGGCGTCGTCCACGGCTTTCTTGAAGGGGGCATCACCCTTGCGGACCATGCAGCCGTAGATTTCGTAGGACTGGGGGGTACCGGTCACGGCCCAGTCGGTAGGCTTCTTGGCCTTGGCCATCTCACCGGCCAGCAGGGCGTCGTCCATCATGAAGGCGACGGCACGGCCCGATTCCAGCATCTGGAACGACTCGCCGTGGTCCTTGGCGGAGATCACGTTCATGCCCATCTGCTTGTCGGCGTTCATGGCCTTGAGGATACGCTCGGAGGTGGTACCGGCGGTGGTTACCACGTTCTTGCCCTTCAGGTCGGCAAAGTCCTTGTAGGTGGAGTCCTTCTTGGACAGCAGGCGGGTACCGATCTCGAAGATGCCGACCGAGAAGTCGACCTGTTGCTGGCGCTCGACGTTGTTGGTAGTGGAGCCGCACTCGACGTCCACGGTGCCGTTCTGTACCAGCGGGATACGGGTCTGGGAGGTGACCAGGTTGTACTTGACCTTGAGGTCAGGCATGTCGAGGTCTTTCTTGAGCGCTTCGACGATCTTCAGCTGGATGTCGTGGGAGTAGCCGACCGGTACGCCGGAAGCGTCAGCGATATAGGAAAACGGAATGGAAGCGTCGCGATGTCCGAGGGTGATGGTGCCGGACTCTTTGATTTTCTTCAGTGTGCCGGTGAGCTCGGCAGCGAGAACTGGAGTGCTAATCAGAGCTGCAGCGATAGCTGCGCCCAACAGCTGGGGAACGATGCGCATCAGTATTTCCTCGACATTTGTTTTTTTTATGAAGCCAGTTCGACGGCTCTTTTATACAGCGAATGCCTTGACGGCTCCTGTTGTGTTGGCACGACAGGCATTCGTCGAACAGTGTAGAGCATGAGTCGTGCCAGACCAGTAGATAACGATCAACTATTTGATTTTAAAGGGAATTAAATATTCATGACGAAACCCGCCTAGCCAGGCTATCCGGTTAACCGAACTACCCTGCAAGCAGCGTTCGGAAAACCGAACGTCCGGCATCGGCTCGCTTGAGCTCTTCGGTGCCGCGGATGTCCGCTGTACAGGTACAAAAAAGCCCCTGGACCACAAGGTGCAGGGGCTGGTTGGGCTAGAGATTCAAGCTGCCTTGATCTTGCCGCGATTGTGCTCGACTTTTTCCAGGTATTCCCGCAGTTGCTGCTGTTCCTGTTCGGTGGTGAACAGCCCCAGCTTGCTGCGGCGCCAGAGGATGTCCTCGGCCTTGAGCGCCCATTCCTCGCTGCACAGGTAGTCCACTTCGCGGCTGTAGAGGCCGCCGCCCAGGTGTTCGCCCATGTCGCCCAGGTCTTGCACGCCTTCCAGCAGGCGCCAGGTGCGGCTGCCGTAGGTGGTGGCCCAGCGCCGGGCAATCTGGCTGGGCACCCAGTCGTATTGGCTGCGGATGGCTTCGGCCAGGGCTTGCGGCGTGCTCATGTCCTCGCCGCCGGGCAGGCTGGCCTGGGCCGTCCAGCTTGGCTTGGCGTGCTTGAAGTAAGGGGCCAGCTGGGCCATGGCCGATTCCGCCAGCTTGCGGTAGGTGGTCAGCTTGCCGCCGAACACCGACAGCAGGGGCGCCTCGTCACCATTGCCGGACAGGGCCAGGGTGTAGTCACGGGTGACCGCCGACGGGTTGTCGGACTCGTCGTTGCACAGCGGACGAACCCCGGAATAAGTGTGCAGGATGTCGTCGCGGCTCAGTTGTTTCTTGAAGTGGGCGTTGACCACTTGCAGCAGGTAGTCGGTTTCCCCCTCGGTGATCGCCACCTTGGCCGGATCGCCGGTGTATTCGCGGTCGGTGGTGCCGATCAGGGTGAACTGGTCGAGGTAGGGAATGGTGAAGACGATGCGCTGGTCCTCGTTCTGCAGGATATGCGCGTGCTCGCCTTCGTACAGCTTGGGCACGATCAGGTGGCTGCCCTGGATCAGGCGGATGCCGTAGGGCGATTCCAGCTTCAGGTCGTCCTTGATGAACTTGGCGACCCAAGGACCGGCGGCATTCACCAAGGCCTTGGCGGTGATGGAGAACAGGCTGCCGTCGGCACGCTCCAGGTCCAGTTGCCACAGGCCCTTGCTACGACGGGCGCTGACGCAGCGGGTCTGGGTATGCACGTGGGCGCCATGTTCACGGGCGGACATGGCGTTGAGCACCACCAGGCGGGCGTCGTCGACCCAGCAGTCGGAATACTCGAAGCCCCGGGTGATCTGCGCTTGCAGTGCGCTGTCGGCACCGAACTTCAGGCCGCGGGAGCCGGCGAGCTTCTCGCGCTTGCCCAGGTGATCGTAGAGGAACAGGCCGGCGCGGATCATCCAGGCCGGGCGCAGGTGAGGGCGGTGCGGCAGGACGAAACGCATCGGCTTGACGATGTGCGGGGCCTTGGCCAGCAACACCTCGCGTTCGGCCAGGGCCTCGCGCACCAGGCGGAATTCGTAGTGCTCCAGGTAGCGCAGGCCACCGTGGATCAGCTTGCTGCTGGCGGAGGAGGTGTGGCTGGCCAGGTCGTCCTTTTCACAAAGGAACACGGACAGGCCGCGACCCGCCGCATCCGCGGCAATTCCAACACCATTGATCCCACCGCCAATGACGGCGATATCGTAAACCTCGGAGAGAGGGCGCGCGGGCAAGGTAGAAGTGGGCATCAGCAAGCCTCGTGTTGCTTTGATATTTGAATTCGAACATTAATGTTCATTTCCGAAAATATTAGCGGATAAGGAACGGTACATCCAGCGTGTTTCGATTGAAAAAACTGATCGGAAAACCGCTAAAGGAAAGTTTTCGAACATTACCGAGGGGTAACTGTAGCTGCTGTGCCGGTGGGCGGCGGGCACGCAGGCGCGACGATATCCAGCCTGGTGGCGGGATATCGTTCGAATGCGCGAGCGGTGCAGGGAGGGGGAGGCGGTCTCAGACCACTTCGAGGCGGATCTTGTGCTGGTTGAGCAGTTGGGTCAGGGCCGGCACCGGTTGCTGGTCGGTCACCAGGCAATCGATCAGGCTGATCGGGCCCAGGCGGATCATCGCGTTGCGGCCGAACTTGCTGGAGTCGGCGGCCAGGATCACTTGCCGGGCGTTGGCGATGATCGCCTGGGAGACCCGCACTTCCTGGTAGTCGAAGTCCAGCAGGCTGCCGTCTTCGTCGATGCCGCTGATGCCCACCAGGGCGAAATCCACCTTGAACTGGTTGATGAAGTCGACGCTGGCCTGGCCCACCACGCCGCCGTCGCGCCGGACATTGCCGCCGGTCAGCAGCACGTCGAAATCATCCTTGGCACTGAGCATCGAGGCCACGTGCAGGTTGTTGGTGATGATCTTCAGGTGGCTGTGGTTGAGCAGGGCGCGGGCGATGGATTCGGTAGTGGTGCCGATGTTGATGAACAGCGAGGCATGGTCGGGGATCTGGGCGGCAACGGCTTCGCCGATGCGTTGTTTCTCATCGCGCATCTGGTCGGCGCGCATGGCGTAGGCGGTGTTTTCTACGCTGGAGTCATAGGCCGCGCCACCGTGGTAGCGACGCAACAGGTTGGCTTCCGCCAGCTGGTTGATATCGCGGCGGATGGTCTGCGGGGTGACGACGAACAGCTGGGCCAATTCCTCGATGCTGACATAGCCGCGCTCGCGGACCAGGTCGAGGATTTGCTGCTGACGGGGAGGCAGATTCATGGGGCTTCCTTTGGGCTGCCGTGCAAAATTTGCCCATGATGCCGCAGGAATCCGCTCCCTACCAGTTGCCAGGCCGGGTGACGGCGAGTGCCGTGCCTCGAAAACCGGTCCGCACACCTCACCTGCGGCAGGTGGTGGATGCGGCTATGCCGGTTCGTTGCGCAGCCCCGCAGGTCATGGGGGCTGCCCAGGTTGCCTGGAGATGGAGTCCAGGATCTGGCTTATTTGGCCTCGTCGTGGGGTTCCCAGTCGCGGGTGCGGCTGACGGCTTTCTTCCAGCCCGCATACAGCTCTTCTTTTTCCGCTTCGGCCAGTTGTGGTTCGAATTCGCGCTCGATCACGGCCTTGCCGCGCAGTTCTTCCAGGCTGCCCCAGAAACCGCATGCCAGGCCTGCCAGGTAGGCGGCGCCCAGGGCGGTGGTTTCACGCATTTGCGGACGCTCCACCTGGGTGCCGAGAATGTCGGCCTGGAACTGCATGAGGAAGTTGTTGGCCACGGCGCCGCCGTCCACGCGCAGGGCCTTGAGGCGTTCGCCGGAGTCCTGTTGCATGGCGTCGAGTACATCGCGGGTCTGGTAGGCGATGGATTCCAGGGCGGCGCGGATGATGTGGTCCACGCGCACGCCACGGGTCAGGCCGAACAGCGCGCCACGGGCGTAGGGGTCCCAGTAGGGCGCGCCCAGGCCAGTGAAGGCCGGTACCAGGTACACGCCGTTGCTGTCCTTGACCTTGCCGGCGAAGTATTCGGTGTCGTGGGCGTCGTTGATGATCTTCAGCTCGTCACGCAGCCATTGCACGGTGGAGCCGCCGTTGAATACCGCGCCTTCCAGGGCATAGGCCACTTCGCCGCGTGGGCCGCAGGCGATGGTGGTGAGCATGCCGTGCTGGGACTTCACCGCCTTGTCGCCGGTGTTCATCAGCAGGAAGCAGCCGGTGCCGTAGGTGTTCTTGGCTTGGCCCGGCTCGACGCACATCTGGCCGAACAGCGCCGCTTGCTGGTCGCCGGCGATACCGCCGATGGCGATGCCGCTCTTGGTACGGCCGTAGATTTCCGAGGAGGACTTGACTTCCGGCAGCATCTCGCGCGGGATGTCCAGCACTTCCAGCATCTTCGCGTCCCACTCCAGGGTGTGGATGTTGAAGAGCATGGTGCGCGAGGCGTTGGTGTAGTCGGTGACGTGGGTCTTGCCGCCGGTAAATTTCCAGATCAGCCAGCTATCGATGGTGCCGAACAGCAGTTCGCCGTTGCGGGCGCGCTCGCGGCTGCCTTCGACGTTATCGAGGATCCACTTGAGCTTGGTGCCGGAGAAGTAGGGGTCGGTGACCAGGCCGGTGGTCTCGCGGATATAGTCTTCCAGGCCGTCACGCTTGAGTTGCTGGCAGATCTCGGTGCTGCGCCGGCATTGCCAGACGATGGCGTTGTAGACCGGGCGACCGGTGTTCTTGTCCCAGACCACGGTGGTTTCACGCTGGTTGGTGATACCGATGGCGGCCACCTGGTCATGGTGCAGGCCGGCTTGTGCCAGGGCCTCGACCATCACCGCGCTCTGGGTGGCGAAGATTTCCATGGGGTCATGCTCGACCCAGCCGGCTTGTGGGTAGTGCTGGGCGAACTCGCGCTGGGCGGTGCAGACCACGTTGGCGTCGCGATCGAAAATGATGGCTCGGGAGCTGGTCGTACCCTGATCGAGGGCAATGATGTAGTTCTTATTCTGAATGTCGGTCATGTCGATTGCCTTGGACGAAATAAGGGAGTGGAAACAGGCGCGGGATCGATTCGGGCAGGATCCCGCGCCAGCGGATTCAGGAAGCCTTGACCTTGCCGTCAGCGGCTGGTTCGGTTTGCGCAGCCGGCGCGGCATCGGGCAGGTGGCGGGCAATCAGGCCGCGATAGGCTGCTGCGCCGAGGCAGGCACCCAGGATCGGGGCGAAGATCGGCACCAGGAAATACGGGATATCACGGCCACCGGTGAAGGAGATTTCACCCCAGCCGGTGAAGAACGTCATCAGTTTAGGACCAAAGTCCCGCGCCGGGTTCATCGCAAAGCCGGTCAGCGGGCCCATGGCGCTGCCGATCACGGCGATCAACAGGCCGATCAGCAGCGGTGCCATGGGGCCGCGCGGCAGGCCGTTGTTGTCGTCGGTCAGGGACATGATCACGCCCATCAGGATCGCGGTGATCACCACTTCCACCAGGAAAGCCTGGGCGGTGCTCAGGGCCGGGTTGGGGAAGGTGGAGAACACCGAGGCCAGTTCCAGGCTCGCCTGGGAACCACGGACCATCTGGTGGGCTTGTTCGAAATCGAAGAACAGGTTGCTGTACAGCGTGTAAACCAACAGGGCGGCGCAGAAGGCGCCAGCGACCTGGGCCAGGATATAGAACGGCAGTTTGCGCTTTTCAAAGTCGGCGAACAGGCACAGGGCGATGCTCACGGCGGGGTTCAGGTGTGCGCCGGAAACACCGGCGGTCAGGTAGATCGCCATGCTCACGCCGATCCCCCAGATGATGCTGATTTCCCACAGGCCGAAGCTGGCGCCCGCGACCTTGAGCGCGGCGACGCAACCGGTACCGAAGAAGATCAATAGCGCGGTACCCAGGAACTCGGCGATGCATTGGCCCGATAGCGATGGTTGTTGCAGAGCAGTTGTCATTGTGAACCTCGGTTTTTGTTGTTGTCTGGCGCTGCTGCAAAAGGCATGGAGCGCGACTTCCAACGACGACGGAATCCCCATTCCGGCCTCGTCTTGCTGCTGGGTGCCAACTTGGATCTACCGCATGATATTCAGAAACGAAAAAATATAGACAAGAAACACCGCTGTCAAAGGTCGAAAGTGAACGAGTGGTCATTTTATAGATATCAGTCAAATGAATGCTTTGCGGGGGTTGTGCCAAGACTGACAGCGATGGTCGCGCGGTCGTGGTGGGGCGTTGGTTTTCAAGGCTCGGAATAGAGCCTTTTGTCGGCGAATAACCTAAAATCCGGGTGCTTTGTTTTGCCTTTCATCATTGCCCTGGAGCTGCCATGACCCCTGCACTGGACCTGCTGAAAAAAGTTCGCGCCGAACATCGCATCCACAGTTATGAACACGATCCCAAGGCGGCCTCCTACGGCCTGGAAGCGGCGGAGAAACTCAGCCTGGACCCGGCACAGGTGTTCAAGACCTTGCTGGCCAGTAGCGAAAAGGGCGAGTTGCTGGTAGCGGTGGTGCCGGTCGTGGGCAGTCTCGACCTGAAGGCCCTGGCCCATGCGGCGGGGGTGAAGAAAGCCGAGATGGCCGATCCGGCCGCTGCCCAGCGTGCCACCGGCTATTTGCTGGGGGGGATCAGCCCGCTGGGGCAGAAGAAGCGCTTGCGTACCTTCATCGACAACAGCGCACAGCCCTTTGCCAGTATCTTCGTCAGTGCCGGTCGTCGTGGTCTGGAGGTGGAGTTGTCGGCAGCGGTGCTGGCCGAGCATACCCAGGCCAAGTTCGCCGATATCGGGCGAGACTGAACCGGGAGACGTGAATGCAAGGTCGGCTGCCGTGTTGTGCGGCAGCCGGCTTTTTGCGTCAGTGGGCGTTGCTGTAGCGGCGCACGCCCGAATCGTTTGCAGCGATCTGTGCG
Source organism: Pseudomonas sp. B6(2017) (assembly GCF_002112765.1). Taxonomy (NCBI): domain Bacteria; kingdom Pseudomonadati; phylum Pseudomonadota; class Gammaproteobacteria; order Pseudomonadales; family Pseudomonadaceae; genus Pseudomonas; species Pseudomonas sp. B6(2017). The sequence goes on from NZ_NEIQ01000002.1 coordinate 358,204, forward strand.
GCGGTGCTGCCCGAGGCCTGGAACAGCACCAGGTGTTCGGCGGCCACGCGGATGCCTACATCGGCTCCGACCTGGTGGTCGGCGTGGCTCGGGAAGATCGACTCCAGCTGGCTGCCGGTGGGCAGTTGCAGGCGATAGAGGGTCGAGGCGCCGAGGAAGGTCTTGCCCACTACCCGGGCCTTGAGGGTGCTGTCCGGTGCGTGGACGATGTCGTCCGGGCGCAGCAGCACGTCCACCGCGCCGCCGGTCGGCCAGGTGTAGGCACGGTTGCCCTGCAGCATTCCCAGTTCGGTCTGCACCGACTCCGGGCTGCTCAACTGGCCACGAATGAAATAGCCCTGGCCGATGAAGCTGGCGACGTAAGGAGTCTGTGGCTCGTGGTAGAGGTTGTAGGGTGTGTCCCACTGCTCCAGTCGGCCTTCCTTGAATACCCCTACCTGGTCGCTCACGGCGAACGCTTCTTCCTGGTCGTGGGTAACCAGGATGGCGCTGGTGCCGCGGGTCTTGAGGATATCGCGCACCTCATGACTGAGCTTGCGACGCAGTTCGCCATCGAGGTTGGAGAAGGGTTCGTCGAGCAGCAGCAACTGCGGTTCGGGAGCCAGGGCGCGGGCCAGGGCCACCCGCTGTTGCTGGCCGCCGGACAGCTCGTGGGGGAAGCGCTGGCCCAGTTGCTTGAGGTTGACCAGTTCCAACAGTTCGGCGACTACCCGGTCCTTCTGCGGATGCTTGCGGATGCCGAAGGCGATGTTGTCCGCCACCGATAGGTGCGGGAACAGCGCGTAGTCCTGGAACACCATGCCGATCCGGCGTTTTTCCGGGGCCAGGGTGAAGCCAGCGCTGGAAATGGTTTCCCCGGCCAGCTGGATTTCCCCTTCGTGCACCGGTTCGAAGCCGGCGATGGCCCGCAGGGTGGTGGTCTTGCCGCAACCGGAGGAGCCCAGCAGGCAGCCGATGTCACCGGCGTTGAGGTGCAGGTTGAGATTCTGCACCACGCGCTGGTCCTGGTAGCCGCAGGCGAGATTGCGCAGGTTCAGTAGCAATGGTTGGCTCATGCGTGGTGGTACGCCGGCTCGACGAGGAACTCGAGCAGGGCCTTTTGTGCGTGGAGGCGGTTTTCCGCCTGGTCCCAAGCCACCGAACGTGGATCGTCCAGCAGGTCGAGGCTGATTTCTTCGCCGCGGTGGGCGGGCAGGCAGTGCATGAACACCACATCCGGTGCTGCCAGGTCGAGCAGGGCCCGGTTGACCTGGAACGGGGCGAACAGCTCGAGGCGCTTGGCGGTTTCCTCTTCCTGGCCCATGGAGGTCCAGACGTCGGTGCTCACCAGATGGGCGCCCTGTACCGCTTCCCGAGGGTCGCGGACGATGGTTACGCGCTCGCCGGCCTGGGCGACGAACCTTGGGTTGGGTTCATAACCTTCCGGGCAGGCGATGCGCAGTTGGAAGTCGAACTGGATGGCCGCTTCTATATAGCTGTTGCACATGTTGTTGCCGTCGCCGATCCAGGCCACGGTCTTGCCCTGGATCGAGCCGCGATGCTCGAGGAAGGTCTGCATGTCGGCCAGCAGTTGGCAGGGATGCAGGTCATCGGACAGGCCGTTGATCACCGGGACGCGGGAGTTGGCCGCGAACTCGGTCAGGGTGCTGTGGGCGAAGGTGCGGATCATCACGGCGTCGAGCATGCGCGACATGACGATGGCGCAATCGCTGATGGGTTCGCCGCGTCCCAGTTGGGTATCGCGTGGCGACAGGAAGATCGCCTGGCCGCCCAGTTGGATCATGCCGGCTTCGAAGGACAGGCGGGTACGGGTCGAGGACTTTTCGAAGATCATGCCCAGCACACGATTCTTCAAGGGCTCGAAGAGTACGCCGCGGTTACGCAGGTCCTTCAGCTCGACGCCTCGACGGATCACACTGACCAGCTCATCGGGCGTGCAATCCATCAGGGAGAGAAAGTGCCTTGCGCTCATCATTAACTACCTTTTTGCCACGGACCGCAGATTCTCTAGGCCTTGTTTTATCGAACAATAGGCTGGACCTGCGGCGGAAGCCGCACGGGGCGACGAAATGGGGAAGGCGCGATCTTATAATTAAATGTCGCGTATTACCAATAGTGCTACGGCGATCAAGGGTGTTCACAGGAGCCGGAACGCGAACGCGTCGGCATTTTCAAGATCAGTTTCCAGGCAGCAGCCGGGCATTTGTACACTGCCCCGGCACGGCTTGGCAATCGAAGGGACGCTGCCCGCGGGGCCGGGGTCGCTTTCTGACCCATGGGCCGTGGATCTGCCGGCCAGGTGAGCCTCGGTCGCCAACCTGAAACATTTCCTAATGCAAAGTGCTGGGGTTATAAAGGCGGATCAGCAGCCGGGAAGCGTGTGCGATGGAGTCCAGGGAGCAACAACTTATGACGCTGTTGGGGCTCACGGCCCGGGCCCTTACCGACATGACGGCCTCGGTGACCACATTTTCCTTCGAACTGCTGCGCAGCGATGACCAGGTGACCCGGGACGCGGCGCGCAAGATGATCGATCGGATGATGACCCTCAGTGCCGGCCTCGATGAACATTGGCGCCTGCTTGCCCAGTTGTCGGGCACTTATCCCGGACAAGGACCAGCGGAATCGAGAGTGCCGGTGTCCATGGACAGCCTGCCCAGGCTGCCGCCCAACTGAGGGTGGCGAGCATGTCCCGGGTTGATGGTCTTGGATTCATGGGACGAACATCCCTGGCGTGCCTGGTGGACTGACGCCATAGTCCTGGCTTCCGATGCCTGATCGCAGGTGTCGTCGAACAATAGAGACTGGCCATGACCAAGACTCTCCATCACCGTGCCTGCCACCTGTGCGAAGCCATCTGCGGCCTGACCCTGGAAATCACCGAAGAGCCGGGAAGCGGCCCGCGGATCACCTCGATCAAGGGCGACCCCCAGGACAGCTTCAGCCGTGGCCATATCTGCCCCAAGGCCGTGGCCCTGCAAGACATCCAGGATGATCCGGATCGCCTGCGCCATCCGGTGCGGCGGGTCGGCAATGAATGGCAGCCGATCGAATGGGATGAGGCCTTCGCCCTAGTGGCCGAGCGCCTGGCGGATATCCAGCAGCGCCATGGCAAGGATGCGGTGGCCACCTACCAGGGCAATCCCAGCGTGCATAACTATGGGCTGATGACCCATAGCAACTACTTCCTCGGCCAGCTCAAGAGCCGCAACCGTTTCTCCGCCACTTCGGTGGACCAGTTGCCCCAGCACCTGGCCAGCTACTTGATGTATGGCCACGGCCTGCTGTTGCCGATTCCCGATATCGATCACACCGACTTCATGCTGATTCTCGGCGGCAATCCCCTGGCTTCCAATGGCAGCATCATGACCGTGCCCGACGTGGAGAAGCGCCTGAAGGCGATCCAGGCCCGGGGCGGCAAGGTGGTGGTGATCGATCCACGGCGCAGCGAGACGGCGGCGATGGCCGACCAGCATCTGTTCATTCGCCCCGGGGGCGACGTGGCCTTGCTGTTCGGCCTGCTGAACAGCATTTTCTTGGACGGCCCGATGCGCGACAGTCATCTGCAGGTGGATGGATTGGCGCAGGTGCGGGAGGCGATTTCCCGTTTCACCCCGGAGGCCATGAGCCCGTTGTGCGCGATCCCGGCGCCGCAGATCCGCCAGTTGGCCAGGGAGTTCGCCAGTGCCGACAGGGCGGTCTGCTATGGACGCATGGGCGTCTCGACCCAGGCCTTCGGCACGCTGTGCCATTGGTTGCTGCAATTGCTCAACCTGGTCACCGGCAACCTCGACCGGGTGGGCGGCGCGCTGTGTACCGAGCCGGCACTGGACCTGGTGGCGGCGACCTCGGGCGGTCACTTCAATGCCTGGCAGAGCCGGGTATCCGGACTTCCCGAATACGGCGGCGAGCTGCCGGTATCAGCCTTGGCCGAAGAGATGCTCACCGAGGGCGAGGGACAGGTCCGGGCCCTGGTCACGGTGGCGGGCAACCCGGTGCTGTCCACGCCCAATGGCCGACGCCTGGAGCAGGCCCTGGACGGCCTGGAGTTCATGGTCAGCATCGATCTGTACATCAACGAAACCACCCGTTATGCGGACCTGATCCTGCCGTCCACTTCGGCGCTGGAGAATGACCACTACGACACCACGTTCAACATGTTCGCGGTGCGTAACGTCAGTCGTTTCAACCGGGCGATATTGCCCAAGCCCGAGGGGGCTTTGCACGATTGGGAAATCTTCGTCGGCCTGGCCAAGGCGTTCGCCGCGAGAACCGGCAACAGCCTCAAGCCGACCATGGCTCCGGCGCAGATGATCGACCTGGGGTTGCGTGCCGGACCTTATGGCGACGGTGCGCCGCTCAAGCTATCCCTGGCCACCCTGGACCTGCATCCCCACGGCATCGACCTGGGGCCGTTGCAGCCGAACCTGGCGCAACGCCTGAAGACCGAGAACCGACGGATCCAGGCAGCGCCAGCGGCGATCATGGCAGACCTGCAACGTTTTGCCGCACAGCCTGTACCGCAGGTGGATGAGCTGCTGCTGATCGGGCGGCGGCATGTGCGCAGCAACAATTCCTGGATGCACAATTATCATCGCCTGGTCAAAGGCAAGCCGCGCCATCAATTGCTGATGCATCCGCAAGACTTGACCCAGCGTGGCTTGCGCGATGGCCAGCGAGTACGCATCAGTTCCCGGGTTGGCACGGTGGAGGTCGAGGTACTGGCCAGCGCCGATATGATGCCGGGAGTCGTGAGCCTGCCCCACGGCTGGGGGCACGCCCGCCCGGGTGTGCAGATGGAGATCGCCAGCGGACAACCAGGCTGCAGCGCCAATGACTTGACCGATGAGCGCCATCTGGATGCATTGTCGGGGAATGCGGCGCTCAATGGCGTGCCGGTCAAGGTAGTGGCGGCCTGAGATGTCTGTCGGAGAGGCCAAGCAGCGCGCTCAGGATTCCGTTACAATGCGCCACCGTGCCGACAACAGAGTCGGAAAGTTCAGCCGAGGTGTTCCATGGATATCATCGAAACTATTAAAGAGCAGATTGCCAACAACACCATTCTGCTTTACATGAAAGGCTCGCCGAATGCCCCACAGTGTGGCTTCTCCGCGAAAGCCGCGCAGGCCGTGATGGGGTGTGGCGAGAAGTTCGCTTACGTGGACATCCTGCAGAACCCGGAAATTCGCGCCAACCTGCCCAAGTACGCCAACTGGCCAACCTTCCCGCAACTGTGGGTCGATGGTGAGCTGGTCGGTGGCAGCGACATCATGGCGGAGATGTTCGCCAACGGTGAGCTGCAGACCCTGATCAAGGCCGCTGCCGAGAAAGCAGCCGCAGCCAAGACCGAAGCCTGATCCACGTTGCCTTGCAGGAGCGAGAGCACTCGCTCCTGCGCATTGCGTGAATCTATCCACGTAATGCAAAAAGCCCCGCTTCTGGAAAGAAGCGGGGCTTTTTATTGTCGGGAATATTACGAGTTAAGTTACTCGTCACCCATTTGCGATTGCAGATAGTTCTCGATACCAACTTTATCGATCAGGCCTAGTTGGGTTTCCAGCCAGTCGATATGTTCTTCTTCGGATTCGAGAATATCTTCCAGCAGTTCACGGCTGCCGAAGTCGCCGGCCGATTCACAGTGGGCGATCGCTGCCTTGAGGTCGGCATGGCCGGTACGCTCGATGCGCAGGTCGCACTCGAGCATTTCCTTGGTGTGTTCGCCGATGTGCAGCTTGCCCAGGTCCTGGACGTTGGGCAGGCCTTCGAGGAAGAGGATGCGCTTGATCAGCTTGTCCGCATGCTTCATCTCGTCGATGGACTCGTGGTACTCGTGCTTGCCCAGCTTGTTCAGGCCCCAATCTTCGTACATGCGGGCATGCAGGAAGTACTGATTGATCGCGACCAGTTCATTGGCAAGGATTTTATTGAGATGCTGGATGACTGTAATGTCGCCTTTCATGATGGGGTCCTGCCCTTTAATTAGTTGAACATGGGCAGAGTCTGAGCCGCATATAGATTACTGTCAAACCTAAGTTATTGAATAATATATAAAAATTAATCGGAATAAGAATGTTTGTGTTCCGCGTTTTGCACCTAAGCAATTGAATTGCAGGCATAAAAAAACCGGACACTAGGTCCGGTTCTTGAGTCTGGGTGTTTAAATCAGGCGACGCTGAATTCCACAGGATAGGGAATCGCTGCTTGGGCGGTCTGCAATTCGGTCAGCGTCTCGCGGACCACCTGCTTGGCCAGGCAAGCACATTTGCCACATTGGCTGGCAACGCCGGTCGCCTGGCGCACTTCACGGTAGCTGCAGCAACCTTCGTAGATCGCTTCGCGGATTTGGCCGTCGGTGACACCGGTGCAGAGGCAGACATACATAAGATGAGAACCGTCGCTGGTTAGGGCTCAATTGCGATGGATCTTAATGTTAACGAGAATGATTGTCAAAGTGGTTTCGACAGCATTTCCTGCGATTTTCCGTCGGGGTGACGAATGGCTTTTGCTCCCGTTAATGACAGATAAGCGGTATTTTTCGCCTTGTGGGCCAGCTTGGGAAAAAACCACTAAGGACAGCTTAAAAACGCCGTGTATGATGCTCGGTTCATGCGAAGCGGGGGCAGGTCATGCAGCTGTCGTATCAAAATGACAGACTCCAGGCCGGTCCCCTTCTTCCATCAGTACGTCCACACCAGGAGATATCCAATGAGCGTTCTCGTAGGCAAACAAGCCCCTGACTTCACCGTCCCGGCCGTTCTCGGCAATGGCGAAATCGTCGACAGCTTCACCCTGTCCTCGGCCATCAAAGGCAAATACGGCCTGGTGTTCTTCTACCCGCTGGACTTCACCTTCGTCTGCCCGTCCGAGCTGATCGCCCTGGACCACCGCATGGCTGACTTCAAGGCACGCAACGTGGAAGTGATCGCCGTGTCGATCGACTCGCACTTCACCCACAACGCCTGGCGTAACACCCCGATCAATGCCGGCGGCATCGGTCAGGTTCAATACATCATGGCTGCCGACATGAAGCACGAAATCGCCAAGGCCTACGACGTAGAGTCCGAAGGCGGCGTGGCTTTCCGTGGTGCCTTCCTGATCGACGACAAGGGCGTGGTTCGCTCGCAGATCGTCAACGACCTTCCACTGGGCCGTAACATGGAAGAGCTGATCCGTCTGGTCGATGCCCTGCAATTCCACGAAGAGCACGGCGAAGTCTGCCCTGCCAACTGGAAAAAAGGCGACAAAGGCATGACCGCTTCGCCAGAAGGCGTTGCTGCCTACCTGACCGAGAACGCCGGCAAGCTGTAAGGCCTGGCATCTCGTATAAAAAAAACCGGCCTCAGGGCCGGTTTTTTTATGCAGCGGATCTTCAGTCGTCGAAGTCCTGCCAGCCGCCCATTTCCTTCCAGCGGTTGACGATGCCGCAAAACAGCTCGGCGGTCTTCTCGGTGTCGTAGCGCGCCGAGTGTGCCTCGCGACCGTCGAAGTCGATGTCTGCGCTCTGGCAGGCCTTGGCCAGTACCGTCTGACCGTACGCCAGGCCCGCCAGGGTGGCGGTGTCGAAGCTGGAGAACGGATGGAACGGGTTGCGCTTCATGTCCAGGCGCGCCACGGCGGCGTTGAGGAAGCCCAGGTCGAAGCTGCTGTTATGGCCGACCAGGATCGCGCGCTTGCAACCGTTGGCCTTCAAGGCCTTGCGCACCCCGCGGAAGATATCCGTGAGGGCGGTCTCTTCGCTGACGGCCATGCGCAGGGGGTGATCGAGCTTGATCCCGGTGAACTCCAGGGCCGCCGGCTCGATGTTCGCTCCCTCGAAAGGCTCGACCCGGAAGAAGTAGGTGTGTTCGGGGAACACGAAGCCTTTTTCGTCCATGCCGATGGTAGTGGCGGCGATTTCCAGCAGGGCGTCGGTGGCGCAGTTGAAGCCGCCGGTCTCTACGTCGACGACAACTGGCAGGTAGCCGCGAAAGCGTGCGGCCATGGGGTGGCGAGGGCCACCGCTGCCTTCTTGTTCATCGTCGAAATGTTCGTCACTCACGAGTGATCCTCCAGCAGGCGCCAGCGCAGTTTTTCCCCGGCGCGCAGCGGAATGACAGTCAGCTCGCCGAACGGCAGGCTGGCGGGGGCGGTCCATTCTTCACGAACCAGGGTGATACGGTCGGTGTTGGCCGGCAGGCCATAGAAGCGTGGGCCATTGAGGCTGGCGAAGGCTTCCAGCTTGTCCAGCGCATTGCGTTGTTCAAAGGCCTCGGCGTACAACTCGATGGCGGCAAATGCGGTATAGCAGCCGGCACAACCGCAGGCGGCTTCCTTGGCATGCTGGGCGTGAGGCGCGGAGTCGGTGCCGAGGAAGAACTTCTCGCTACCGCTGGTAGCAGCATCCAGCAGGGCGTGCTGGTGGACGTTGCGCTTGAGGATCGGCAGGCAATAGAAGTGCGGGCGAATCCCGCCTACCAGCATGTGGTTGCGGTTATAGAGCAGGTGATGCGCGGTGATGGTGGCGCCGACGTTGGCCGGGGCTTCCTTGACGAACTGCACTGCATCGGCGGTGGTGATGTGTTCGAACACCACCTTCAGTGTCGGGAAGCGTTCGACCACGCGCCGCATGTGTTCGTCGATGAAGATCTTCTCGCGGTCGAAGACATCGATGTCGCCGTGGGTCACTTCACCGTGGACCAGCAGCGGCAGGCCGACTTCGGCCATGGCTTCGAGTACCGGGAAGATCTTGTCGATGCTGGTCACCCCCGAGTCCGAGTTGGTGGTCGCGCCGGCCGGATACAGCTTGGCGGCGTGCACGAAGCCGCTGGCCTTGGCTTCGCGGATCTCGTCCGGCTGGGTACGGTCGGTGAGGTAGAGCACCATCAGCGGCTCGAAGCGGCTGCCGGCCGGGCGCGCGGCGAGGATGCGCTGGCGATAGGCGTCGGCTTGTGCGGCATTGCGCACTGGAGGCACCAGGTTGGGCATGATGATCGCGCGGCCAAAGGTGCGCGCGACATCTGCGACTGTATTGGGCAACACGGCACCATCGCGAAGATGGATATGCCAGTCGTCGGGACGCAATAGGGTCAGGCGGTCGGACATGGGAGGTTCCAGGCGGGTAAAACTAGGGGGGAATGCTACCGGAAAAGACTCTTGCAGGCACTCGCTATCAAGTTTTGCTCAGAGCGACCGATAGCCCGATGGTATGGCGTATTCACGCCTGTCGATTTTTCTGTTGTACACGTCAGTGGAGCCTCCCGTGCGCCAGCGTTATCTAGCCTTGCTCAGTGTGTTTGCCAGCCTGCCCGCGATGGCTCTCACTTTCCAGACTCGCCTGGAGAGCATTGAGTGGACGGTCGAAGGCGACAAGTTCGAATGCCGCTTGATCCAGCCGGTGACCGATTTCGGTTCTGGTGAATTCGTGCGCCGGGCCGGCGAACAAGCGATCTTCCGCCTCAAGAGTTTCAACCCGATGCAGGCCGGTGGCTCGGCGACCCTGCTCGCGGCTGCCGCACCTTGGCAGCCCGGCCGTGGCGACATCAGCCTCGGGGCGGTCAAGGCCGGCACCGATGGCGTGTTGTTCAACAGCAACCAGATGCAGGCTGGCCGCCTGATCATCGGCTTGCTGGAAGGGCGCAGCCCGGTGGTCCGTCACTACTCCCGCGAAGGCGGCGTGTCCGAGGTTCGCCTGCTACCGGTGAAGTTCAGCAAGGCCTATGGCGACTATCAGACCTGCATGACCAAGTTGCTGCCGATGAACTACGACCAGATCAAGCAGGCCGAGATCGGTTTCCCTGGAGGTGGTATCGAACTCGATGCCCGGGCCAAGGCCAAGCTGCAGGTCATGGTGGACTTCATCAAGGCCGACCCGACGGTCAATCACATTGAGCTCGATGGCCACTCGGACAACAGCGGCAATCGCCTGACCAACCGTGACCTGTCGCGGCGCCGGGCCCTGGCGGTGATGGAGTTCTTCAAGGCCAATGGCCTGGCCGAAAACCAGATCGTCGTGCGTTTCCATGGTGAACGCTATCCATTGGCACCCAATACCAATGCCGCCAACCGGGCCAAGAATCGTCGGGTCAACGTGCATCTGGAACGGGTCGCCCCCGCCGAGAAACCTGCCCCGGCGCCCCAGGCGGCCTCCGAGGCGGGAGCTGCGGCCACTTCCTGACCCGGTTTTCATCGTCGCCCGCCTGACATATTTTGTCGCCTGGGCGTCATAAGCTGTCGCCCCTCTGTAAATTATCCGCATTGACCGGTAGACTCGACGGCTTTCCGTACAACCCCGTGGAGTGATGGCATGGCGGACGTTAACAAGGTCGTTCTCGCGTATTCGGGCGGCCTGGACACTTCGGTGATCCTCAAGTGGCTGCAGGATACCTACAACTGTGAAGTAGTGACTTTCACTGCTGACCTGGGCCAGGGCGAGGAGGTCGAACCGGCCCGCGCCAAGGCACAAGCCATGGGTGTCAAAGAGATCTATATCGACGATCTGCGCGAAGAATTCGTGCGTGACTTCGTCTTCCCGATGTTCCGCGCCAATACCGTCTATGAAGGCGAGTACCTGCTGGGTACCTCCATCGCCCGTCCGCTGATCGCCAAGCGCCTGATCGAGATCGCCAACGAGACCGGCGCCGACGCCATCTCCCACGGCGCTACCGGCAAGGGCAACGACCAGGTGCGTTTCGAACTCGGCGCCTATGCCTTGAAGCCCGGCGTGAAGGTGATCGCCCCTTGGCGCGAATGGGACCTGCTGTCCCGCGAGAAGCTGATGGACTACGCCGAGAAGCACGCCATCCCGATCGAGCGCCATGGCAAGAAGAAGTCCCCGTATTCCATGGACGCCAACCTGCTGCACATCTCCTATGAAGGCGGTGTGCTGGAAGATACCTGGACCGAGCACGAAGAAGACATGTGGCGCTGGACCGTCTCCCCGGAGAAGGCCCCCAACACCCCGACCTACATCGAGCTGACCTACCGCAACGGCGACATCGTCGCCATCGATGGCGTCGAGATGAGCCCGGCCACCGTGCTGGCGACCCTGAACCGCATCGGCGGCGAGAACGGCATCGGTCGCCTGGACATCGTTGAGAACCGCTACGTAGGCATGAAGTCCCGTGGCTGCTACGAGACTCCTGGCGGCACCATCATGCTCAAGGCCCACCGTGCCATCGAGTCCATCACCCTGGACCGTGAGGTGGCGCACCTCAAGGACGAGCTGATGCCCAAGTACGCCAGCCTGATCTACACCGGTTACTGGTGGAGCCCGGAGCGCTTGATGCTGCAACAGATGATCGACGCCTCCCAGGCCAGCGTGAACGGTGTGGTACGCCTGAAGCTGTACAAGGGCAACGTCATCGTCACCGGCCGCAAGTCCGACGATTCGCTGTTCGACGCCAACATCGCCACCTTCGAAGAAGATGGCGGCGCCTATAACCAGGCGGACGCGGCAGGCTTCATCAAGCTCAATGCGTTGCGCATGCGCATCGCCGCCAACAAGGGCCGGAGCATGCTCTGAATCCCTGAGCGGTCGTGACAGGCCGCCATAGGCACACCGTCGTACCCAAAACGCCGCTGGCTCATTGTGAGACCAGCGGCGTTTTGCATGGGGCCGGCAAATGCTCGGGGACACCAGGCGGCTTGTCGGGGAAGCGGTTCCGCGTGGTACCGCCACACGGGCGGGAATAAGGTCGTTAGCGGTACCTGCCCCTGGCTACCAATAGGCCGTCGGTACAGGGTAAGGGCCAGACCCTAACTCACCGTTGCGCCTATCAAGTTCCTATTGGGAGGGACTCCAATGAAAACGCTCAGATCCTACCTGTTTCCCCTGGCCTCGACGCTGGGCCTGGCTGTGCTTTCCAGCCATGCGCTGGCGGCGGTTTATGTCTGTGGCGATGAGGAATGCAACACCTGGGATGCCATTACCGAAGTGCAGCTCGAGACCAAGTCCACCGATGGAGAAAATACGACCATTCGCCAGACCCTCAGCCTTTCGGCGAGTGAATCCATCGCCAATGGCTACAACAGCATCGCCAACACTGACCTCTACCTGAAGAAAAGTCTTTGGCACATAGGTGGCATTGAGCCGTTCAAGGGCAAGCAGCATGTAACTGCCTACGTCTATAAATCCACCGACCCCGATACCCGCCTCAAGACCTGCCACGCTTTCTCATACAAGAATCCCAAGGGGCGCTACCACGCCACTTGCGATAAATGAGGGCGAAGTGTCGTTGATCCTTGCCTGATATGAGTAGGCGATCCGGAGCCCCGCGGGGCTCCGGTTTTTTCTGCCCAGCTTTCCAGCAACCGCCGGTTGGCGAGCAGCCTGGCAGCCTGCTGGGCAGGGCCTATCATGTTCAGGGTTGGGGATCGACGAAAACCAGGGAGATCAGTATGCGGCTCAACGATGTGGAACAGAGTCTCCGGCGTGACCTGCAAGGCACGGCTTCCGACTTGCGCTGGTCGGCGGTGGAACTCAGGCGTATCGCTGAATTGCTGCGCCAGGCAGGCAATGGTGCGGATGCCGATGCGCTGGTGAGGATGTGCCAGTTGTTCCAGGATGACGAGGAGCGGCTGGTCGCATATGCGGATGAAGTAAAGGCCCACTTGATCAGTCGACGACAAACTCAATAGATGAATATTTAGATGGAAATAAGTTGTTTGGCGGTCGTTGGTTAGTTTAGGGTTTTGAGTGTTTTAAATTTTTGGAAACAATACTTGTCATGTTTTTATTAAATTTTTATTAGTACGGAAAGTAGCTTGGCTGTTGATTGGTCTTATGTGGCTTTAAAGTTTGTTGTTCGGTGTGAAAGTTATTTTGTAAGGCAATTCGGTATTGCTTGTAAGGAACGTCCTCCTACAGTCGTAGCCGCCTGATACGCAGTGCCAGCGTCAATTCTCTCGGGTATGGTGCTGGCTCTAAAAATCTCAGGACGTGGACGGACCTATGAAAAGAGTCTTGATCGTGGATGATCATCCGGTAACTCGTCTGGCCGTACGTATGTTGATGGAGCGACATGGTTTTGAAGTTATAGCGGAAACGGACAATGGCGCGGATGCATTGAAGCTGGCCGTGGAGTATGTGCCGGACATCCTGATCCTGGATATTGGACTTCCACAACTTGATGGGCTTGAAGTTATAACGCGGCTGATGTCACGGGCCATGCCGATCAAGATACTGGTGTTGACCCTGCAGACGCCCGGGCCTTTTTCCATGCGTTGCATGCAGGCCGGGGCGGCGGGTTATGTATGCAAGCAGCAGGACATTACCGAGTTGATCAGCGCGGTGCGGGCGGTACTGGCCGGCTACAGCTACTTCCCCAATGAAGCGTTGCACACTTTCCGTTCCAGCCAGGGAGTCAGCAGCGAGGAAGAAATGATCGAACTGCTGTCAGGGCGTGAGTTGGTGGTATTGAAACAACTCACCAGTGGAATGAGTAACAAGGAAATCGCCGAAGGACTATGTCTGAGCAACAAGACCATCAGTACCTACAAGCGAAGATTGCTCACCAAGCTCAATGCCCGGTCACTGGTCGACCTGATCGAGTTTGCCCAGCGGCACCGGTTGATATGAAGTTTTGCAGATTGCAAGGACTGTAGCGGGCGGGATGATCCCTGAATACTGCGAACGCCTGGTCGGCCTCTAAGGCCGACCGTGGGAGCAGGAGAAACCAGTAACGAGAAAACCTCCAGTCGGAGGTTTTCTCGTTACTAAAGATCGAAATCGTAATCGGCCAGCTGCTTTTGCAGGCGCCGTTCTTCCAGGAGATTGTCGATGGTGCGGCGCTTGCTCAGGTTGGTCTTCGCCACCTCCACCACAGGTTCGGCATCGTCTGTTTCAGCCGCGGTGAAATCGTCTTCTACGTCCAGTTGTTCTTTGCCAGTGCTCATAAGGTCGACTCCAGGCTAGGACTGCCATTGGCGCTCCTTATATCGATATTCTCCTGGCGGGTAAAAAAGATTTTTTCAATCGAGTCATGAAGAAAATCAATGCTCGATCAATCATCGGAAGTCTTTTGCTTGTATTCGCACAGGTCTTCGATCCGACAACTTCCGCAACGTGGCTTGCGGGCCAGGCAAACATATCGACCGTGCAGGATCAGCCAGTGGTGGGAGTCCAGCAGGTACTCCTTGGGCACGAACTTCATCAACTTGTTTTCCACTTCCACCACGTTCTTGCCTGGCGCCAGCCCGGTGCGATTGCTGACCCGGAAGATGTGGGTATCCACGGCCATGGTCAATTGGCGAAAAGCCGTGTTGAGGACCACGTTGGCGGTCTTGCGACCAACGCCCGGCAGGGCTTCGAGTTCTTCCCGGGTCTGCGGTACCTCGCCGCCATGGCGTTCCACCAGTAGGCGGCAGGTTTCGATGACGTTCTTGGCCTTGCTGTTGTACAGGCCGATGGTCTTGATGTACTCCGACAGCCCATCGACCCCGAGGGCATGGATGGCTGCAGGGGTGTTGGCCACGGGAAACAGCTTGGCAGTCGCCTTGTTGACCCCGACGTCGGTCGATTGCGCCGAAAGGATCACGGCGATCAGCAGTTCGAATGCCGAGGAGTAGGCCAGTTCGGTCTTCGGTTCGGGGTTGTCCTCATGGAGCCGGCGAAATATTTCCAGGCGTTTGGCTGCATTCATGGGTGATTCATGTCCTCGAAGGCGATCGGTAGAGGGTCCAGGCCCGGGTGGCGGCCAGCAACAGGCCCAGCAGGATAAAACCGCCCGGGGCGAGAGTCAGCAGGTGCAAGCCGCCATTGGCCACTATCCAACCGCTCCCGGTATCGGTCATGCCGATGAGCCAGCCCAGGTGGCTACCCAGGGACCCGGTGCCCAGCAGTTCGCGCAGGGCGCCCAGCAGGCTCAGGGCGGCACAAAAAGCCAGGGCCAGGCGTAGCCGGTCGGCATGCTGGAAAAATCCCACCTGTTCCAGTGCTATGCACTGCAAGGGCAGCAGCGCCAGGTACAGGCCCAGTTGCTGGTGCAACTCCAGGCTCCAGGCCTGCGCGGCCAGCCACAGGCAACTGCCAAGGCCGGCGGCCAGCAACAAGCTGGCCAGCAGGCGCGGGCCACCGGCCTGCAGATGCGGGCGTAGCGAGCGCATGCCGAGACCGAAAGCCGTCGCCAGCAAGCCAAAGCCCAGGGTCATGCCCAGGGCCTTGACCCAGGAATCGGTCGCCCCGATCAGTGCCGGCAGCATCAACAGCCCGGGCAGCGCCAGCGGCTTATTCATGGTCGGCTCCCTCGAGCAGGGTGGCGCGGTGTTCGTCAAAGTAACGCAGGGCATCGTGCAGGGCGCTGATCACTGCACGGGAGGTGATGGTGGCGCCGGCGATCTGGTCGAACTGGCCCTGGTCCTTCTTCAGTGCCCAGCCTGCGTCACCGGGATCGTTGCGGGACTTGCCGGAAAACCCGGCCAGCCAAGGGTTGGGTTGATCGCCGATGTGGGAGCCCAGGCCCGGCGTCTCCTCCTGCCTGAGGGCCTTGCTGCCCAGCAGGCGGCCCTGATTGTCGATGGCGATCAGCAGCTCGATGGGGCCGGCATACCCCGTAACCTGGCTGCGCAGCAGCAGGGCGCTGGGCAGGCCATTGCGGGTGGCCAGGTAGCCCTCGAGCAGGCGGCTGTTGGCCAGCTGCGTGGCAGGTAGTGGCACTGGCCGATCCAGGGGCTGGTTGTCATAGCTGTCCGTTGGCAGCAGGTCCAGCAGCTTGCGCGCTTGCAGGGCTCTTTGCTCGGCTTCGATCCGCGGGGCGCTGGCATGTTGCAACCACAGCGTGGCACCGATGCCCAGGATGCCAAGGGCCGCCAGCAACAACAGGCTGCGTGGAGGCTTCATGGTCGGCTCCCGGCTGGTTCGCGGGCGCAATGGCGTTCCAGGGCGGGCACCGCCAGGTTCATCAGCAGCACGGCGAAGGCCAGGCCGTCAGGGTAGCTGCCCCAGGTACGGATCAGGTAGGTCAGCAGGCCGACCCCGACCCCGAACAGCAAGCGTGCCCTGGCTGCTTTGGGACCTGATACCGGTTCGGTGACGATGAAGAAGGCGCCGAGCATGCTGGCCCCGGTGAGCAGGTGGAACAGCGGCGAGCCGTGGGAGTCGGAGCCTGTACCGTTCCAGCACAGCAGGCTGATGAGCAGCAGGCTGCCGAGCATGCCAACAGGGGCATGCCAGCTGATGACTCGCTGTTGCAGCAGCAGCAATCCGCCGGCCAGGAAGCCCAGGTTGACCCATTCGACGCCGCGACCAGCGAAATGACCGAAGGCCGGGCTGGCGGCGAACAACTCGTCGATGGTCAGGCTCTTGTTGATGCGCAGGCTGTCCAGCGCAGTGGCCTGGGCCCAGGCATCGGGACGCGAACCGTCCAGGCCGAAGACCAGTTGCAGGCCGTCCAGCAAGCCCATGGCCTGGGGGGCAGGCCAATGGGTCATCGACTGCGGGAAGCACAGCAGGGCCAGGGCATAGCCGAGCATGGCCGGGTTGAAGGGGTTCTGCCCGACGCCGCCATACAGGTGCTTGCCCAGGAGCATGGCGCTGGCAGCGGCGCTTGGAGCCAGCCACCAGGGGCAGTAGGCCGGCAGGGCCAAGGCCAGCAGAGTGGCGCTGACCAGGGCGCTACCATCGCTGAGGGACGCCAGCAGCGGGCGCTTGCGCAGGCGCAATACCAGGGCCTCCATGGCCAGTGCGGCACCAGCGGCCAGCAGCAGATTCAACAGCACTCCCCAGCCATACAGCCACAGCAGTACCAGCAGCCCTGGCAGAATGGCCAGCAGCACTCGCTGCATGGCCTGGCGCAGGCGTGGATCGGCGCCCTCAGCCAGCGGCATGGGCATCCACCTGGCGTTCGACTTCACTCAGGCGTGCCTGGGCCTGGGTCAATTGTTCGGCACTGCTGCCTGCCTGGCGTTGCAACTTGTGCAGCTCGGCCCGGGCATAGGCCAGCTCGGTCTTCAGGCGGCGCAGTTGCGGGTCGATTGGCCGCTTCTCGGTGCGGGTGAGCACCGGTGCCGGCTTGGCACTGGCATCCTCGGCGGCATGCAGGTCCTGTTCGGCAGCCGCCAGGGCTGCGTCCAGCGCCTCCAGTTCAGCCTGTGGAGCACCTGCGGCCTGGGCTTTTTTCAGTTCGGCGCGGCGTGTGGCCAGCTGGATCTTGGCGCGCTTGAGATTGGCATCCTTGGGCGTCGCCACTGGTGGCGTGGCTGGGGTTTGGGCTTCCAGGCGAGCCAGGGCCTGCTCGGCGGCTTCGAACTGACGCTGCAGGACGATCAGTTGCGACTGTTGCTCGAAGGTGGGCGGATGACCGAAGGCCTTGAGGGACTTGTTCAACTGGGTCCGGCTCATGGCCAATTCGATCTTGGCTTTTTTCAGCGCGGCATCGGCAGCCGCGGCCTTCTGCGCACGAACTCGTTCGATCGCCGCCTGGACCGGGTTGTCGCCGCTCGCGCCAGGTTGGGCAGCCTTTTGCGCCCGGGCCTGGCGTTCGGCCAGGCGTCGGGTTTCCTCACGCTGCAGGCGTTGGTTGCGTTGTTCGAAGCGGCGCCTGGCGTGCTCGCGCTTGCTGCTGCGGGCCTGCAATTGCTCGGGGCTGCCGGCCAGGCCGCCGACAATCGGTACCACCTGGCCCAGGGCCAGGGGCAGCATGTCGATGCAATCCACCGGGCAGGGCGCCACGCACAAATCGCAACCGGTGCATTCATCGACCAGCACGGTGTGCATCAGCTTGGCCGCGCCGACGATGGCGTCCACCGGGCAGGCCTGGATGCACTTGGTGCAGCCGATGCACTCGGCTTCGCGGATGTAGGCCACCTGGGCCGGGGCTTCGCCGCGGCTGCGATCCAGTTCGATGACCGGCAATTGCAGTAGCCGGGCCAGGCCGGCGATGGTTTCCTCGCCGCCGGGTGGGCACTTGTTGATGGCCTCGCCCTTGGCGATGCCTTCGGCGTAGGGTTTGCATCCGCCATGGCCGCACTTGCCACATTGGGTTTGCGGCAAGAGGGCATCGATGCGTTGAATCAGACTCATGGTTTGACCATTCCGTTGAAGCCCAGGAACGCCACTGCCAGCAGGCCGGCGCCGATCAAGTCGAGGGGCAGGCCCCGCCAGGGCAGGGGAACATCGTTGTTGCAGACGCGCTGGCGCAGGTCGCTGAACAAGCCAAGTACCAGCCAGAAACCCAGGCCGGCTCCCAGGGCCATGGCGCCGAGGGTCGCCAGCCCCAGATCATCGCGGCTGCCCGCCAGCAACAGGCCAATCACGCCGGCATTGCCCAGGAGCAACAGCCAGAGACCGTCGAACGGCCAGCCGGGCAGGATCCGCGCCAGCAAGCCCAGCAGCGGCTGGATCAGCAGCACGTTCAGGGACAGCCAGAAGAACAGTTGCAGCGATGCCAGCCCCCAAGGCTCGAGCAGGCCACGATAGAGCAGCTGGCCCAGCACGCTGCTGACCAGCATCAAGACCGTGGTGGCCAGGCCCAGGGCGTGGACCTGCCGCCTGTCGCCAGCCTGGGACTGCAACAGCGGATCGACGCCCAGCGGCCACTGCAACACGAAGTTGTTGACCAGGGCGGTGCTGATGAGAGCGAGCAGGAAGTGGGTCATGGTCGATGCCGGTGCAAGCAGGCTGTCCCTCAAGAGTAGGCAAACTCCACGCGCGCGCGTGACTGCCCAGATATGCAAATCCCCCCGTTGCGCCGGTGGGCAACGGGGGGACGGGGTCCAGCCGACGGCCTTACTTGATCCGCTGGCCGGGCTTGGCGCCGCTGTCGGGGCTCAGCAGGTAGATTTCTTCACCGCCTGGGCCGGCAGCCATCACCATGCCCTCGGAGATACCGAACTTCATTTTCCGTGGCTTGAGGTTGGCAATCATCATGGTCAGGCGACCGTCGAGCTTGGACGGGTCCGGGTAGGCGCTCTTGATCCCGGAGAAGACATTGCGCTGTTCATCGCCGATATCCAGGGTCAGGCGCAGCAGCTTGTCGGCGCCCTCCACGGCTTCGGCCTTGACGATCAACGCCACGCGCAAGTCGATGGCGGCGAAGGTGTCGAAGTCGACTTCCGGCGACAGCGGGTCCTTGGCCAGTTCGCCATTGCCCTTGGGCGCACCTGTGTCGGTCTGGCTGGCGACGAGGTCTTCCTTCGAGGCGTCGGTCATGGCTTGTACTTTCACTGGGTCGATCCGCGTCATCAGCGGCTTGAATTCGTTGAGCTGATGGTTGGCCAGCAATTGCTGGTGGTCGTTCCAGGTCAGTGCCGGGACGTTGAGGAATGCCTCGGCGTCGGCGGCCAGGACCGGCAGTACCGGCTTGAGGAAAATCACCAGCTGGCGGAACAGGTTGATGCCGGTGGCGCAGATGGCCTGGACTTCATCCTGCTTGCCTTCCTGCTTGTTCAGCGACCAGGGCGCCTTGTCGGCGATCCAGGCGTTGGCGCGGTCGGCCAGGGACATGATCTCGCGCATGGCACGGGCGAAGTCACGGGCCTCGTAGGCCTCGGCGATGCTCGGTGCGGCGGCCAGGAAGGCCTCGGTCAGCTCGGGGGCGGCGTTGGTATCGACCATCACCCCGGCATTGCCCTTGTGGATGAACCCGGCGCAACGGCTGGCGATGTTGACCACCTTGCCTACCAGGTCGGAGTTGACCTTCTGCACGAAGTCCTCGAGGTTCAGGTCCAGGTCGTCGACGCCACGGCCCAGCTTGGAGGCGTAGTAGTAGCGCAGGTATTCCGGCGACAGGTGGTCCAGGTAGGTGCGGGCCTTGATGAAGGTGCCGCGGGACTTGGACATCTTGTGGCCGTTGACGGTCAGGTAGCCGTGGACGTTGATCGCCGTGGGCTTGCGAAAGCCCGCGCCCTCGAGCATGGCGGGCCAGAACAGGGCGTGGAAGTTGACGATGTCCTTGCCGATGAAGTGGTACAGCTCGGCGCTGGAGTCCTTGGCCCAGAACGCATCGAAGTCCAGTTCCGGACGGCGGGCGCAGAGGTTCTTGAAGCTGGCCATGTAGCCGATCGGCGCGTCCAGCCAGACATAGAAGTACTTGCCTGGCTCATCGGGGATCTCGAAGCCGAAGTACGGCGCATCGCGGGAGATATCCCACTGCTGCAGGCCGGCATCCAGCCATTCGGCGATCTTGTTGGCCACGGCGTCTTGCAGGGTGCCGCTGCGGGTCCAGGTCTGCAGCATCTGCTGGAAGTCCGGCAGCTTGAAGAAGAAGTGCTGGGACTCCTTGAGCACCGGAGTGGCGCCGGAGATCGCCGACTTCGGATCCTTCAGGTCGGTGGGGGCGTAGGTGGCGCCGCATTTCTCGCAGTTGTCGCCGTATTGGTCCTCGGTGCCGCACTTGGGGCAGGTGCCCTTGATGAAGCGGTCGGCCAGGAACATTTTCTTGTCCGGGTCGAAATACTGGGTGATGGCGCGCGTGGCGATGTGCCCGGCATCCCGCAGCTTGAGGTAGATCTGGCTCGACAGCTCGCGGTTTTCCTCGGCGTGGGTCGAGTGGAAGTTGTCGAAGTCCACCAGGAAGTCGGCAAAGTCGGCGCTGTGTTCAGCCTGCACGTTGGCGATCAGTTGTTCCGGGGTGATGCCTTCTTTTTCCGCGCGCAACATGATGGCCGAGCCGTGGGCGTCGTCGGCGCAGACATAGACGCATTGGTTGCCGCGGTGCTTCTGGAAGCGCACCCACATGTCGGTCTGGATGTACTCGAGCATGTGGCCAAGGTGGATGGAACCATTGGCATAGGGCAGGGCGCTGGTGACGAGGATCTTGCGTGGCTCGGACATGGGGCTCGGCTACTTGATGAAACGAAGGTCGGCCACTATAAAACGCCGGGACGGAATTTTCACCCTTCCAGGCG
Organism: Pseudomonas sp. B6(2017); assembly: GCF_002112765.1. Lineage (NCBI taxonomy): Bacteria > Pseudomonadati > Pseudomonadota > Gammaproteobacteria > Pseudomonadales > Pseudomonadaceae > Pseudomonas > Pseudomonas sp. B6(2017). The sequence goes on from NZ_NEIQ01000002.1 coordinate 379,024, forward strand.
TCGCTATGCAGCGCAGGCAAGCTCCAGGGGCGGCGCCGCTCCCTCGCCACGAAGGAAGAGGCGGCGTAGGATAGCCGGCTGATTTTCCTGTCTTGTTATCGGAGTTGCCCATGAGCGCCGTCAATCGCGCAGCGGTGGAAGCCGTGCTTCGCCAGTACACCGACCCCTATTTGAACCAGGACCCGGTGAGCGCCGGCTGTGTGCGGGACATCGACATCCAGGGCGACCGGGTCTCGGTCCGCCTGGAGCTGGGCTATGCCGCCGGCCTGTTCCGCAATGGCTGGGCACAGATGCTGCAACTGGCCATCGAGGGCCTGGAAGGCGTGGGCTCGGCCAAGGTCGAGGCCAGCAGCGTGATCGTCGCGCACAAGGCCCAGGCCCAGGTCCCGGGCCTGGCCAACGTCAAGAACGTGGTGGCGGTGGCATCGGGCAAGGGCGGCGTGGGCAAGTCCACCACCGCCGCCAACCTGGCCCTGGCCCTGGCCCGGGAAGGTGCCCGGGTGGGCATCCTCGACGCCGATATCTATGGCCCGAGCCAGGGCATCATGTTCGGCATCGCCGAAGGCACACGGCCGAAGATCAAGGACCAGAAGTGGTTTGTGCCGATCCAGGCCCACGGTGTCGAAGTCATGTCCATGGCCTTCCTCACCGACGACAACACGCCCATGGTCTGGCGTGGCCCGATGGCCTCGGGCGCCTTGCAGCAACTGGTGACCCAGACCGACTGGGGCAATCTCGACTACCTGGTGATCGACATGCCGCCGGGCACCGGCGACATCCAGCTGACCCTGGCGCAGAAGGTCCCGGTGGCGGGTGCGGTGATCGTCACCACGCCCCAGGACCTGGCCCTGCTGGATGCACGCAAGGGCATCGAGATGTTCCACAAGGTGAACATCCCGGTACTGGGCGTGGTGGAAAACATGGCGGTGCACATCTGCTCCAACTGCGGCCATGCCGAGCACCTGTTCGGCGAAGGCGGCGGCGAGAAGCTGGCCAGCCAGTACGGCGTCGAACTGCTGGCTTCGCTGCCGCTGTCGATGCTGATCCGCGAGCAGGCCGATGGCGGCAAGCCGACGGTGATCGCCGAGCCGGATAGCCAGATCGCCATGGTCTACCAGGAACTGGCACGGCACGTGGGGGCACGTATCGTGTTGCAGGAAGCTGCGGCCCCGGCGATGCCCAGCATCACCGTCAGCGACGATTGAGCCCAGGGCAGGCGCTCGCCGCGATTTAGGTTGCGGCAAGCGTTGTTGCATCAACTCCCGCGCCGCAAGGGCCGGGAGCCGCGTCTTCGGATCAGAGGCGCAAGCCGCCGTCCATTTCCAGGATGCGTCCGGTGTAGTAGTCGTTCTCGAAGATATAGGCCGCCGAATGAGCGATTTCTTCCGGCTTGCCCATGCGCTTGAGCGGAATACCGGCGGTCATTTTCTCCAGGGCCTCGGGCTTCATGCCCAGGGTCATCTCGGTCTCGATGAAGCCCGGGGCGATACCGGCCACGCGGATGCCGTAGCGCGCCAGTTCCTTGGCCCAGGTCACGGTCGCTGCGGCAACCCCGGCCTTGGCCGCGGAGTAGTTGGTCTGGCCGATATTGCCGGCGCGAGAAATCGACGAGATGTTGATGATGGTGCCGCTGGTCTTGAGTTGCACCATCTTCGCTGCCACTTCCCGGGTGCACAGGAACACGCCGGTCAGGTTGACGTCGATCACCGACTGCCATTGGGCCAGGCTCATCTTGGTCATTTCACCGTCCTTGACCTTGAGCAGCAGGCCATCGCGCAGGATCCCGGCGTTGTTGATCAGGCCATGGATGGCACCGAAGTCCTCGGCAACCTGATTCACCATATGCTCGACCTGTTCTTCGTTGGCCACGTTGCACAGGTAGGAGCGTGCCTCGACGCCATGGGCTTTGCAGGCCGCGACGGCCTGGTCGAGTTTTTCCTGGTTCAGGTCCACCAGGGCCAGCCTGGCTCCACGGCTGGCGAAATACTCGGCCATGGAGCGGCCCAGGCCCTGGCAACCGCCGGTGATAATGATTACTTTGTCAGTGAGTTGCATTCGCATGTCCTGCCAGCTGTCGTGAGAGGGTGTCCTTGTACCAGGGCCCTTCGCGACAGCTGGGCCTGGCCTGGCTGCAGACGAGTATTGCCCCGTTGGCGTAGACGGACCGTGGTCCGATCGCCCGTCCGTTTTCGACGGATTCTATTGAAGGAGTCATAAAGTGAGCGTTGAAGCTGCCAAGAATGCACGAGAACTGCTGCTCAAGGAATACCGCGGCGTGCTGTCCACGCATTCCAAGTCCATGCCGGGTTTTCCCTTCGGTTCCGTAGTGCCTTATTGCCTCGATGCCGAAGGTCGTCCGCTGATCCTCATCAGCCGCATCGCCCAGCACACCCACAACCTGCAGAAGGACCCCAAGTGTTCACTGCTGGTCGGTGAGCGTGATGCCGACGACATACAGGCCGTGGGGCGCCTGACTTACCTTGCTGAAGCCGAGAAGCTGGCCGACGAGGCAGCGATCGAGGCGGCCGCCGAGCGCTACTACCGCTACTTTCCCGAATCGCAGAACTATCACCAGGCCCACGACTTCGACTTCTGGGTGCTCAAGCCGGTGCGCCATCGCTACATCGGTGGTTTCGGCGCCATCCATTGGGTCGACCAGCTGACCCTGGCCAACCCGTTCGCCGGCCAGGCCGAGGCGGGCATGGTGGAGCACATGAACAGCGATCATGCCAAGGCCATCGCCCACTACGTCGAGCTGACCGGCTTACCTGACAAGGTGCCGGCGCAGATGGCCGGGATCGATACCGAGGGCATGCACCTGCGTATTGGCCAGGCGCTGTATTGGTTGCCATTCCAAGCCCCTTGCAACACGCCGACACAAGTGCGCGAGGCCCTGGTTTTCCTGGCGCGCGCCGATCAATGGCCGAAAAATCAGACCGTGGATGCTTGAATTCACGAATTGGCGACGTCATTTACGGTCTACTGGAAGGCATTCTTCCGCAGAGGAAACCATTTGATGCGCCCTTTTCTGTTGCTCTTTCTGCTGTTCCCAGTGTTGGAGCTGTTCGTCTTCGTCAAGGTCAGCGCGGCGATCGGGTTTTTCCCGGCGCTGCTGCTGGTCATTCTCGGTTCGCTGCTTGGCGTGATGGTGTTGCGTGGGGCCGGCCTGGCCACTGCCCTGCGCGCCCGTGAAAGTCTCAATCGTGGCGAGTTGCCGGCCCAGCAGATGCTCGAGGGCCTGATGCTGGCCCTGGGTGGTGGTTTGTTGATCTTGCCGGGCTTTATCAGCGATGTGTTCGGCCTGCTGATGCTGCTGCCATTCACCCGTCGCCTGCTGGCCAACAAGATGCGCGAGCGTGCCGAGGAGCAGGCCATGCGCCAACGCGCCTTCGCCGACGACATGCGCTCGGCCCGTGGTGGTCCTGCGCCGCAGCAACCCTTGGGGCGCGAGCCGAACGTCATCGAAGGTGAGTTCGAGCACCGCGACTGATCGCTTCCAGCCTCGCAAACACGGCACCTTCGGGTGCCGTTTTGGTTATTGCGCAGGCGATTTAAAAAAATTCATCGACCAGCCCTTGTAATAGCCTTGTGCGCCCTTATGTAACGGTCACCGCAAGGTTTCTGGTGCTGACACCAGACAGACTTCCGCGTCTCGCTCGTCGAGCCGCAACCGGCCACGCCGGATTTGTTAACCCGCCGGTATCGACACCGGCCGCTGAAAACCACAATTAGGAGAGATCGACAATGAAGCTTCGTCCTCTGCATGACCGCGTCGTCATCCGTCGCAGCGAAGAAGAATCGAAAACTGCCGGCGGTATCGTTCTGCCTGGTTCGGCCGCTGAAAAACCTAACCGTGGCGAAATCGTCGCTGTAGGTACCGGCCGTGTGCTGGACAACGGTGAAGTACGTGCGCTGGCCGTGAAAGTGGGTGACAAAGTGGTGTTTGGCCCGTACTCCGGCAGCAACACCGTGAAAGTCGATGGCGAAGATCTGCTGGTAATGGCCGAGAACGAGATTCTCGCTGTTATCGAAGGCTGATTCCTCGCGTATTTTCCCACTACTACACAGTATTTAAGGAATATCGATCATGGCTGCTAAAGAAGTTAAATTCGGCGACTCCGCCCGCAAGAAAATGCTCACTGGCGTCAACGTCCTGGCTGACGCGGTAAAGGCTACCCTGGGCCCGAAAGGCCGTAACGTGATCCTGGAAAAGAGCTTCGGCGCTCCGACCATCACCAAGGATGGCGTGTCCGTAGCCAAGGAAATCGAACTGGAAGACCGTTTCGAGAACATGGGCGCGCAGCTGGTCAAGGACGTTGCCTCCCGTGCCAACGATGACGCTGGCGACGGCACCACCACCGCCACCGTTCTGGCTCAGTCGATCGTCAACGAAGGCCTGAAGGCCGTTGCTGCCGGCATGAACCCGATGGACCTCAAGCGCGGCATCGACAAGGCGACCATCGCCATCGTCAAGGAGCTCAAGGCTCTGTCCAAGCCATGCGCCGACACCAAGGCCATCGCCCAGGTAGGTACCATCTCCGCCAACTCCGACAACTCCATTGGCGACATCATTGCCGAAGCCATGGAAAAAGTCGGTAAAGAAGGCGTGATCACCGTCGAAGAAGGCACTGGCCTGGAAAACGAACTGTCGGTCGTTGAAGGCATGCAGTTCGACCGTGGCTACCTGTCCCCATACTTCGTCAACAAGCCAGACACCATGGTTGCCGAGCTGGACAGCCCGCTGATCCTGCTGGTGGACAAGAAGATCTCCAACATCCGCGAAATGCTGCCAGTGCTGGAAGCCGTTGCCAAAGCCGGCCGCCCACTGCTGATCGTGGCCGAGGACGTCGAAGGCGAAGCCCTGGCGACTCTGGTTGTGAACAACATGCGCGGTATCGTCAAAGTCGCAGCCGTCAAGGCTCCAGGCTTCGGCGATCGTCGCAAGGCCATGCTGCAGGACATCGCCGTCCTGACCGGCGGTACCGTGATCTCCGAAGAAATCGGTCTGAGCCTGGAAAGCACCACCCTGGAGCACCTGGGTAGCGCCAAGCGCGTGACCCTGTCCAAGGAAAACACCACCGTTGTCGACGGTGCTGGCAACCAGGCCGACATCGAAGCCCGTATCGCCCAGATCCGTGCCCAAGTGGCCGAGACTTCCTCGGACTACGACCGTGAAAAACTGCAAGAGCGCCTGGCCAAGCTGTCCGGCGGCGTTGCAGTGATCAAGGTTGGCGCTGGCTCCGAAGTTGAAATGAAAGAGAAGAAAGCTCGCGTTGAAGACGCCCTGCACGCTACCCGTGCAGCCGTTGAAGAAGGCGTGGTGCCTGGCGGTGGCGTGGCCCTGATCCGTGCTCTGCAAGCGATCGTCGACCTCAAGGGCGACAACGCTGATCAGGACGTAGGTATCGCGGTGCTGCGTCGCGCCGTTGAAGCTCCGCTGCGCCAGATCTCCGCTAACAGCGGCGACGAGCCAAGCGTTGTAGTCAACGAAGTGAAGAACGGCAAAGGTAACTTCGGTTACAACGCTGCTTCCGGCGAGTACGGCGACATGATCGAAATGGGCATCCTGGACCCAACCAAGGTGACCCGTTCGGCTCTGCAAGCTGCAGCTTCCATCGGCGGTCTGATCCTGACCACCGAGGCCGCCGTTGCCGACGCACCGAAGAAAGACGCTCCAGCTGGCGGCGGCATGCCAGACATGGGCGGCATGGGTGGCATGGGCGGCATGATGTAAGCCAGCCTTACCCCTGTACTGAAAAGCCCCGCCGGCGCAAGCCGGCGGGGCTTTTTCGTTTCCGTTGTCCTGCGGCAAATCCAGGGCAAATGGCTGCCATTGTGTTGCCTTGGCTGTGATCGGGGCGTGAGTCCCGGGTGAAAAAAACGTCAAGCCATGGCGACACTGGAAACAGCCACCCGAGCCGCCCGACAAGGCTGGCGGTGAGTCGGACTTGGCCTTAAGCTGCGCGAGCCAAGACGGCCGTAACTGTATACGGAGAGAGTGCCGATGCGAATCCTACTGGTTGAAGACAACCGCGATATTCTCGCCAACCTGGCTGACTACCTGGGGCTCAAGGGCTATACCGTGGACTGCGCCCAGGATGGCCTGTCGGGCTTGCACCTGGCCGCCACCGAGCACTACGACCTGATCGTGCTCGACATCATGCTGCCGGGGATCGATGGCTACACCCTGTGCAAGCGCCTGCGCGAAGACGCCCGGCGTGACACGCCAGTGATCATGCTCACCGCCCGCGACCAGCTCGACGATCGCCTCCAGGGCTTCAAGTCCGGAGCCGACGATTACCTGGTCAAGCCCTTTGCCCTTTCGGAGCTTTCCGCCCGGATCGAGGCGGTGATGCGCCGCAGCCAGGGTGGCGGCAGGCGGGCATTGCAGGTGGGCGACCTGAGCTACGACCTCGACACCCTGGAAGTCACCCGTGAGGGACGCCTGCTCAAGCTCAACCCGGTCGGCCTGAAACTGCTGGCGGTGCTGATGCAGAAGAGTCCCCATGTCTTGCGCCGGGAGATCCTCGAAGAAGCCCTGTGGGGCGATGACTGTCCGGACAGCGACAGCCTGCGCAGCCACGTCCACCAATTGCGCCAGGTGATCGACAAGCCGTTCGCCAAGCCGCTGCTGCACACCGTGCATGGTGTCGGCTACCGCCTGGCCGAGGGCCGCGATGGAGTTTAAGCAGAGCCTTGCTCAGCGGATCATCATCGCCTTTGCGCTGATGAGCGCCCTGGTGGCCGGGGCCTTCGCCATGGGCATCGTGGCCACCGTGCACCTGGTGGAGGAAAAGCTCATCTCCGCCGGCCTCGGAGGCGACCTGCAACGCCTGCTGTTGATGGATAACGTCGGCGACTGGAGCCACCGCCCCGAGCCCGACCAACTCTTCTACTACAGTGGTGGTCGCGGCGATTTCGAGCTGCCCAAGGACCTGCGTCACCTGGACCCCGGGTTCCATGAAGTGTTTCGCGAACAGTTGTCCTATCACGCCATGGTCGAGGTGGTGGATGGCCGGCGCTATGTGCTGCTGCAAGACCAGAGCGATTTCGAAGAGCGCGAGCGAGTGCTGTTCGCGGTGGTGCTGGTGGGCTTCGTGCTCAGCCTGGCGCTGGCGGTGTTCCTCGGCTGGGTGCTGGCGCGGCGCGTGATGGCGCCGGTGGTGCGCCTGGCACGCCAGGTACGGCATCGTGACCAGTTGTTGGGCCTGGCACCACCATTGGCACCGGACTACGCGGCGGACGAAGTGGGAGAGCTGGCTATTGCCTTCGATGCGACCCTGGGCCGCTTGCGCCAGGCGCTCAATCGCGAGCGGCTGTTCACCAGTGACGTCAGCCATGAATTGCGTACGCCATTGATGGTCCTGGCCACCTCTTGCGAGCTGTTGCTGGAAAACCCGGCCCTGGACCATCGCGGGCGGGCCCAGGTGGAGCGGATCACTCGGGCCTGCTCGGAAATGCGCGAACTGGTGCAGACCTTCCTGATGCTAGCGCGAGCCCAGCGCGAGGACGCCAGCATGTCTCCGCAGTTGACCTTGAGCCAGGCCGCCAACGACCTGCTCGGGGTGTGGAGCGAGTCCATCGAGGCCAAGGGCATCGAGCTGATCTTCGATCCCGGACAGCCCGACGATACCCGTTACCACGCCACCTTCCTGCATGCGGTGATGGGCAATCTCCTGCGCAACGCCCTGCACTATACCGAGCAGGGGTTCATTCGCCTGAGCCTGGCGCCCGGTAGCTTCACGGTGGAAGACAGCGGCGTGGGCATTCCCGAGGAAAAGCGCGAGGCGATGTTCGAGCCTTTCGTACGTGGCGATGAGAAGCGTGGGGAAGGCCTGGGCCTTGGCTTGTCGCTGGTCCAGCGCATTTGTGAAAACCAGGGCTGGAGTGTCAGCCTCAGCACCATGACGCCTAATGGCTGTCGTTTTCACGTGCAATTGCAATCGACCAAGCTCTGATTTTCTTGCATGGCCCTGTTTTACAGGGCCTGTCACTTGTCGATTTCTCCTTTGAAATGGCCCTAGGCCACTGTTCGCCCGCTGTAAAACCCTGCAATATTTCCTGGCTGGACGGTACGAAGTTTTCACGTGGGAACAACCTGTCGCTGACATGGCGCTGCTTAAGGTAGCGCCATCAATTGCAGGAGGTTCTGGCGATGGTTGCACCGATCAAGCTGACGTTTTCCGAGAAGTACGATACCCGGCATGCCCTGGAGTACCTGCTCAAGCATCAGGATGGACTGGCGCGCCAGCTGTCCCACAAGCGAGATGAGCACTTGGCTCGCACCGCCTTGTCCCTGGCGGGTGATCCGGGGTTGGTACTGGACCTGCCGTGTGGCGCTGGGCGTTTCTGGCCCCTACTGGCCGAAAAGAGCAATCGAATCATCATTGGCGCCGATTATTCAGCGGCTATGCTCAACACCGCCACGGTGGCGCAACCTGCCGAAGTGGTGAAACGGGTACGGCCCTTGCAGACATCGGCGTTTGCCATCGATCTGCCGGACAACGCCGTGGACTGCATTTTCTCCATGCGCTTGTTGCACCATGTCGGTGAAGCGCAGCACCGCATGGCGCTGTTGCGCGAGTTCCAGCGGGTGACCCGCGATAGCGTGATCGTCTCGTTGTGGGTCGACGGCAACTTCAAGGCTTGGAAACGCAAAAGGATGGAGCGCAAGCGACTATCCGAGGTTGGGCAAAAGGGTTACCAGAACCGTTTCGTGTTACCGGCGGCCACGGTCGAAGAAGAATTCCGGCAAGCCGGCTTTAGCGTCCAGCAACACCTGGACTTCCTTCCGCTCTACGCCATGTGGCGAGTTTACGTACTACGCAAGAGGTAAAAGGATGGCTGTTGAATGTGCTTCGGAAATGGATGCCGTGCCCACAGATCGCTTCGAATACTTCTGGAACGAGCAAGGTGAATGGGTTGAAGAACCCAACAAGCGCCGAGGCGGTGAGAGTGGTGTTCAACGGCTTGTAGGCAGTAATGGAAGACTGCTGTATGCCAAGCGTCAGGTAGGGCATATCTACCGCAGTTGGTTGCATCCTTTCGGACGCCCTACGGTCCTGCGTGAACTCAACGCACTCAAGGGCCTGCGCTTGCTGCAGGTGACCGTTCCGGAGCCGGTGTTCTGTGGTGCCAGGCGAGGAGCGCAGAACGAATGGCAGGCCCTGCTGGTCACGGCGTCGCTCGATGGTTTCATCGAGATCGACAACTGGTACGCCGCCGGCGAGCGTGAGCGCCATGGTGAGGCTTTCCACGACCAGGTGCTGCAATCCCTGGCGACGACGCTGGCGCGGATGCACAAGGGACGTTGGCAGCACGGTTGCCTGTATTCCAAGCATGTGTTCGTGCGGGTGGACGGTGAAGGCGAGCAGGCTCGACCGAAGATCGCCTTGCTGGATTTCGAGAAATGCCGCCAGCGCCTGAGCAGCAAGCGGGCCGCGGCTCATGATCTAAAGCAATTGCGTCGCCATTCGTCGTGGAGCGACACCGACTGGGAGAAGCTCTACTACTTTTACAGAACGGCGTTTGGCAGCTCTATCAAAGGTTTATAGCTATGAAGCTAGAAATTGCGCGAGGTGTATTCCTGGCAGGAGCCTTGGCAGTTGCTTCCCTGGCGATGGTTGCCTGGGAGCAGCCACGCACCCAGGTGCTGAGCGCGGCCAAGGGCAATGCCCACTGTCCGTTGCCACGGGTGGCGAAGGTGTCCACGGCGGCCAAGCCCGATCATGACCTGTTGCTGTTCATGTTCGGCATGAGCCAGGGCCTCAAGCCCCAGAGCTGAAGAGTTTTCCTGCCAATCAAAAGGCCTCGCGATGCGAGGCCTTTTGATTTTTCCCGAATCCTGCCTTCACGCCAGGTGCAGGTGGTTATCCCACAGCCCGGCAGGCAGTTCCAGGGGCTTGGCCACGATCTGCGCCTGACGGCAATCGTAGAAGCGGCAACGACCTTGCCCCGAGGTCACCACGAAGCCATCGGCCACGGCGCCGACCCCCGCACAGTCCGGCAGCGGGGCATCCACTCGTAGCACACCGCTGTCCAGGTCCCAGATGAAGAAACGGTTGCCCCGGGGAGCGGTGAGGGCGACCAGCCGCAGTTCGCTGTGCACGGCGACGCTGGCGGTGTAGTGCCCCATGGCTTGCAATTGCTGTTCGGCCACCGGGAACGCACTGAAAGGTTGGCCCGGGCGCTTGATCGCCAGCAGCTCGGACGATTCATGAGCGGCGCCCATGAATTGTTGGCCGGTGACGATGGTGCCGTCGCTGGCGATGCCCATGTGGCGCACACTGTTCATCTGCTGGGCCAGGGTCTCCTTGCTCAGCAGGGTGCCGTCGCGCTGCATCAGCACCAGGCTTGGCTCCATGGCATCGAGGTTCATTTCCACCCGGCTTTCGGCTTCGGTGCGAATGCCGCCGTTGGCCACTACCAGGGTTTCCCCATCGGGCATCCATGACACCTGGTGCGGGCCGATGCCGTGGGTTGACAGTTCGCCGCTGTGCACCAGGTGTTCGCCCTCGAAGCGGTAGACACCCAACAGGCCGCGCCCCGGGTCCCGGGTATCGTTCTCGGTGGCGTACAGCCACTCGCCATCCTTGTGGATCACCGCGTGCCCATAGAAATGCCGGTCGGGTTGCGCGGTCAGGGTCTGCAGCAGCTTGCCGTTGCGCAGGTCGACCAGGTAGCTCTCGGTGCCCGGGCGCCGGGCCACGAACAGGGCGATGGGCAAGCGCGGGTGGTTGATGATGTCGTGGCAACGCTGGCCGACCTGGGTGGCAAACACCTGTTTACCGTCCAGTTGATAACCGACGGCGTAATGCTTGCCGTCGCCGTCATCCCTGGCCGAAAGCAGCAAGGGCTGCTTGCCCTTTTGCTTGAACAGCGTCCAGCCGCCCAAGGTCACCGCACTGAGCAGCAAGCTGCCCAGTGCCAAAGCCTGACGTCGCAGCATCATCAGTCACCGTCGTTGGCGTTGAAGCCCAGTTGGATGCCCAGCGCCTTGGCCAGTTCGCCTTCGTGCAGGCGATGGACCACGTTGAGGCTGTCATACAGGTCGTTGAGTTGCTGGCGCCCGGCGTCGTCGCCGAGCATTTCGGTCAGCGAGCGCTGGGTGCTGGCGAAGAGTTTCAAGGACGCGGCATAGGCTGCGTCGATCTTGTCGGCCAGTGGTTTCTGCTCGGCCGGCAGCAGGCCGCGCAGGCCTTTGTTGTCGACCCCGGCCCAGACGGTCTGGGCTGCGCTGAGGCTGGCCTCCAGGCCTTGCAGCGACGACTGGCTGCGCCAGGCATCGGCCTGGAACGGCTGTGGGATGCCCTTGGTCTGGCGGCCCATCGGGGTGCCGAGCTTCTTCTTCAGGGTGTCCAGGGCCGTGACTTGCACACGCAGCAGGTCGGCAATGGCTTCGTGGGAATCGGCATAGCGCTGGTTGGGGAACTTGCTCATCTGCGCCAGCATGCCGTCGTTGTTGTTCCAGCTCGACAGGATCTCCTCGGCCAGTTGCTTCTGGCGTTCGCCGATGGCGGTCAGCAGCGGGCAATAGCGGGCTTTCTGGGTGCTATCGGCCATGTCGATCTTGCTGTCGAAGAGGATGTACTCATAGGCCGACAGGCCTTGCACCACGACGCTGGACTTGCTCAGGGCGGCAGCATCGATCTGTGGGTTGGCGTTGACCAGCTGCTCGACCTGGCGACCGACCAGGTTCTTCTTGTCCGGCCAGAACTGGACCTGCCAGGAGCGGTTGCCCTCGGCCAGCGGGCCGATCAGCAGCGGTTGCAGTTCGGCCCAGGCTTTTTGGGCATGGAGGAAGTCGGCGCGGGCGGTCTCCAGGCTTTCCTTGCCTTCGCAGAAGGCCAGGGCGCTGACGGCCAGCTGGCGGTCGGCGTCGACCCAGCGGCTGTAGGTCGGCAGGATCACCTGCTTGGCGATGGCCGCGGAAGTCACGGCTTGTGGGTCCTGGGGCGAACAGGCGCCCAGGGCGAGCGCGGCAAGGCTGGTGAAGAGCAGTTTGGGGCGGAACATGTTCGGGCTCCCTTTATTGTGGAGAAAGCATATGAGTCAAGCGTTACAAGGAATTCAGGAATGCCAGCAACGCCGCGCGCTGCTGGGCATTGAAAGCAAGGACTTGCTGTTTCGCACCTTCGGCTTCGCCGCCATGCCAGAGCACCGCTTCCATCAGGTTGCGGGCACGGCCATCGTGCAGGAACTGGGTATGGCCACTGACGGTTTCGGTCAGGCCGATGCCCCATAGCGGAGCGGTGCGCCAGTCGCGACCGCTGGCCTTGAACTCGGTGCGCTGGTCGGCCAGGCCTTCGCCCATGTCGTGCAGCAGCAGGTCGCTGTAGGGGCGGATCAACTGGTTGGCCAATTCAGGTTCCGCGGCGTTGGCCGCCGTGGTGAAGCTTGGGGTATGGCAAGACTGGCAGCCGGCCTGGAAGAACAGGTTCTTGCCGGCCAGGACCTGGGGCGAGTCCACATCGCGGCGGGCGGGCACCGCCAGGTTGCGGGTGTAGAACAGCACCAGGCGCAGGATGTTGTCGCTGACCTCCGGTTCACCGTCTGGGCCATTGCCGTTGGGGGCTTGCTTGCAGGCGGTTTGCGCGTCGGTGCAGTCATCGAAGGGTCTCAGGCTGGTGGTCAGGCCCATATCACCAGAGAACGCGTGAACATTTTGTTGATTGAGGCTCGGTTGCCCGGCTTTCCAGCCAAAACGCCCGAGTACGGTCTTTTGCCGGGCATCGTCCCAGACCCAGTTGGGCCGGCCGGCGATGGGGTTTTCCCGGGTCGGCCTGGCATTGGCCAGGATGGCTTCCTCGGGAATGGCCTCGAGCAGCCCCAGGCCGATCATGGGGGGCGCCACCCGGGCCGAGAAACGGGTGTCCGGATGCATCGGACCGTAGCCCAGGTCGGTCACCCGCAGCCTGGGCTTGCGCAGCTCAACCTGGGTGCCGTCCTTGAAGTGCACCTGGAGCGGTTCGTAGCCCACCCGCACCCGGCCCTCGGGAACCACCCCGGGGATCGCCATATCCTGCAACTGGCTGCCATAGACCGGCTCCGGCACTACCCCCGTGCGCTCGATGAGCCGGGCCAGGGCCGGGTCGTCGGGGATCGACAGGCGCACCAGCATGGATACCGCGTTAAGCGCGTCCGGGGCTGGTGGATGGCCACGGCCATCCTTGATATGGCAGTTCTGGCAAGCGTTGGTGTTGAACAAGGGGCCCAGGCCATCGCGGGCGGTGGTGGTGGAAGGGGCTATGACCCAGGGGTTGCGGAAAAAACTGTTGCCGACGCTGAAATCCAGGCGGCGGGTAGGCGGCAGGTTGGCCGACGGCAGGGAAAAGGCATTGCGATCGCTCTTGTTGACTGTCGTCGCGCCCCCGGCGCGGGCTTCGCCAGGCTCGGCCTGGGTGAAGCGCGGCGCCTCATCGCAGGCGCCCAGGCTCAAGGCCAGGAACAGCGCGGACCAGCGAAGCAGCGACGAAGGCATCGGATATCCTGCAGGACGAGCAAAACAAGGGCGCAAAGTCTAACAGGGCAGCCTGGTTTGAATAAGAGGAATTATCGTTTGGTTTGATCCAGGACAAGGGCGCCGGAACTGATTTGCATCCGACGCGGGACCTGGTCGCAGGCATGAAAAAGGCGGCCCGAGGGCCGCCTTCTGCTGGACGCTGTGCTGATCAGAATTCGTGATCGGCGTTGTCCGGGTTCAGGTCCTTGATGCCCAGCTTGCCGGCGGCCTGCTCGATCGAGCCGGTCTGCTTGACCAGCGCGGCGATGGCGTCGCGCACGATCTGGTTGCCCGATTCGTTGCCAGCGGCGATCAGCTGGTCGTAGTGCTCGCCCTTGCTGGCGTGGTCCACCATGACCTGGATCTTGGCTTCGGTGGCCGCCAGGTCGGCCTTGAGCGCAGCGTCGGCGGCCGGGTCGGCCTTGGCCACCAGGGACGACAGGCTGGTGCCGGTCATCTTGGTGCCGTCGACACGGGTGTACTCGCCCAGGTAGACGTTGCGGATGCCCTTGGCGTCGTAGAAGTGCGAGTTATGGGTGTTGTCGCTGAAGCAGTCCTGTTCGTCCTCGGGGGAGTTGGCTTCCAGGGATACCTTCATCCGCTCGCCCGCCAGTTCGCCCAGGGACAGGCTACCCATGCCGAAGAGCATCTTGCGCAGGCCGGTCTCGGCTGGTTCCGCTTCCAGGGTGGCGCGGTAGTTGTCGGTCACGTCCGGCTTCCAGTTGCCGACCATTTCTTCCAAGTCGTTGACCAGCAGCTGGGTCACGGCCTTGAGGTAGGCGCGGCGGCGCTCGTTGTGGCCGCCGGTGGCGCCGGCCCCTTGCAGGTAGTCCGAGGCCGGGCGAGCGCCGGCGCCAGGGCCGGTACCGTTGAGGTCCTGGCCCCAGAGCAGGAATTCGATGGCGTGGTAGCCAGTGGCGACGTTGGCCTCGGCACCGCCGAGCTCATTGAGGCTGGCGAGTTTTTCCGGGGTGATGTCCTTCACGTCGATCTTGTCTTCGCCGATGCGGATCTCGGTGTTGGCGATGATGTTGGCGTTGGCCCCGGGGTTGCCCAGTGCGTGCTCGTAGCTCTTGTCGACGTAGTCGATCAGGCCTTCGTCCAGTGGCCAGGCGTTAACCTGGCCTTCCCAGTCGTCGATGATGGTATTGCCGAAGCGGAACACTTCGCTTTGCAGGTACGGGACGCGCGCCGCCACCCAGGCGGCCTTGGCGGCTGCCAGGGTCTGGTCGTCAGGCTTGGCCAGGAAGGCATCGATAGCGCTCTGCAGGGTTTTCGCAGTGGATTCGGAGTCGCTGTAGACGGCGAAGACCATGTCGGCGTAGTGCGCGACGACGGCCTTGGCGGCGGCTTCGTCGATCTTGGCGGCGTCGCCGGCCGCAGTCGCGGTGCTGGTAGCCGGGGTCGGTGCTTGAGCGGCAGCCTTGTCGTCTTTGCCTTCGCCGCAACCGGCGAGGGAAATAGCGATGGCCAACAGACTGGCGGTAGCCAGAGGCATACGAATCATGGCGAACATCCTGCTTCGAGAGGAGAGTGGACGGCGCGGGGCGCGCGAAAAACTGCGACATAATGCGAAAGATTTGCATTATGTGTAAAGGGTTGCCGCTGTAATTATTTCTTCTCCGAAGAGCCTTCGCGCAGGGCGCAAAGCCCCGCGCCGCGCTGGCTTCAGAGGATCGCTGCGTTGCTGCGCTGGGCCTGTTTCAGGTAGGCGCCCAGCTCCCGCGCGGACAGTGGCTTGCTGTAGTGATAGCCCTGACCTTCGTGACAGCCCTCGGCAATGATGTAGGCCTCCTGCTCGGCGGTTTCCACGCCTTCGGCGATCACCTGCATGCCCAGGCTCTTACCCAGCTGGATGATGGCGCGCACGATGGTGGCGTCGTCATCGTCCTCCAGCAGGTCCTGGACGAAGCTCTTGTCGATCTTGATCTTGTCCAGGGGCAGGCTCTTGAGATAGCTGAGTGACGAGTAGCCGGTGCCGAAGTCGTCGATGGCGATCAAGGCCCCGGAGCGCCGCAGGCTCAGCAGGTGCTGGGCGGCGGTGCTGATGTCTTCCATCAGGCCGGTCTCGGTGACTTCCAGCTCCAGGCTGCGCGGTGGCAGGCGATAGATCTGCAGCAGGTTGTTCACCACCCGTGGCAGTTCGGCGTGGTGCAGTTGCACGGTGGACAGGTTCACCGCCATGCGCAACTCGCTGAAGCCCATGTCATGCCATTCCCGCAACTGGCGGCAGGCCTGGTCCAGCACCCACTCGCCAATGGCGATGATGGTGCCGTTCTGCTCCGCGAGCGGGATGAACAGGTCCGGCGGCACCAGGCCGTGCTCCGGGTGCTGCCAGCGCAACAACGCCTCGACGCCTACCACCCGGTGGTCGCGATAGCTGATCTGCGGCTGGTAGACCAGGAAGAACTGCTCGCGGGCCAGGGCCTCGCGCAGGTCCTTTTCCAGTTCCCGGCGGCGCCGCATCTCGCTGTCCACGCTGGCGATGTAGAACTGATAGCGATTGCGCGAGCGGCTCTTGGCCAGGGTCATGGTCTGCTCGGCTTTTTGCAGGAGTTTCTCGGTGCTGTCGCCATCTTCCGGGAACAGGGTGATGCCGATGGTCGCGCGCAGGCGGATTTCCTGCTGGTCGAGGGCGAAGGTGGCTTCCAGGTCATCGAGGATGCTCTGGGCCAGTTCCGCGGCTTCGTAGGGTTGTTCGATATCGGCCTGGACCAGGGCGAACTGGTCGCCGCCCAGGCGCGCCAGGGCTCCTAGGCGGCCGCTGTGGCCGCGCAGGCGATCGGCCAGGGCCAGCAGCAGTTGGTCGCCGGTCTGGTAGCTGAACTGCTCGTTGACGCCCTTGAAGTCGTCCAGGCCCACACACAGCACGGCGACCCGGCGTTGCAGGCGCCCGGCGTCCACCAGGATCTTGTCCAGTTGCTGTTGCAGTTGCTGGCGGTTGGGCAGGCCGGTGAGGAAGTCGTACTGGGCCATGCGCAGGAGGCTGTTCTCCGCTTCATGGCGCAGGTGGGTATTGCGCTCGATGGACGCCAGCAGCTGATTGGCGGTGTTGATCCAGATCCCCAGCTCGTTGCGTTCGTGACCCTTGAGCAAGGGGAGCTGGTGTTCGCTGGGACGGTCGGGATTGATATTGGTCAGGTGCTCGATGATCCGCGACAGCGGCTTGGTCAGCAGCCAGTGGTAGACCAGGTACAGCACCAGGCCCATGGCCAGGGCGCGCAGCACTCCGGAGATGAAGATGATCACCGAGCTGACGATGAAGCCCTGGCCGTAGGTGGCGGTGTCCAGGGTGATGCTCAGGTCGCCGTAATACTCGCTGTATGGACCGCGGCCCACCAATGGGGTGGTGAAGGTGCGTTCCTGGCCGAGGATCAGGTCGGTCAGCCAGCGACTCGAGGATTTCTGCAGGTCGCGGGATTTTTCCGCGAGCATGGTTTCGTTGGGGTGGCCGATGGAGGCCATGCGCACCGCATCGTCCTGGAACAGGCCCTCGATGACTTGCATGCCCATCTCCCGGTCCAGGCTGTAGACCGCCTGGGTCGATGGGTCGCGAAACATGTCGAGGATGCGCTGGGCGTCATTGGCTACCGCCTGCCGAGTCTTGTAGGCATCGAAGACGATCTGGGCGCAGCTCAGGACCACACCCACTATGAGTGCCGACAGCAGCACAACCCGGAGCAACTTCACCGACAAGCTGTTTTTGAGTTCCAGCTTCAAAGGGGCTATTCCTTGTTCCGTGCGCGTAGCGTCAAGTTGCCATGAGTATTGGCAATCCCGTGATGGCCGTCAAAGTGACATCAAGGCCGAGGACAGGACGTCTGCGGGCGAAGCCCGGGTGATCAGAATCAGGATTGCTCTAGCTGTGGACAGTGTGTCGGTAGCGACGTCATGCAACTTGAGGGGAAAGCGTTGTTTTTTACCTGCATGGAATCTTAGCGCCTGGAGCCGGCGGGACAAGATCCTGATTTTGCAATGGGCAAAAAAAACCCGGCCAGGCCGGGTTTTTTCACTGCGAACAGGTTCAGGCTACGAAGTTCTTGCCTTCGAACTGCTCGGCCACGAACTTCCAGTTCACCAGGTTCCAGAACGCCTCGACGTACTTCGGACGTACGTTGCGGTAGTCGATGTAGTAGGCGTGTTCCCAGACGTCGCAAGTCAGCAGCGGGGTGTCGCCGCTGGTCAGCGGGTTGCCGGCGCCGATGGTGCTGGCCAGGGCCAGGGAACCGTCGGCCTTCTTCACCAGCCAGCCCCAGCCGGAACCGAAGGTGCCAACCGAAGTCTTGGTGAATTCTTCTTTGAACTTGTCGAACGAACCGAACGCTGCGTTGATGGCATCAGCCAGGGCGCCGGTTGGCTGGCCGCCGGCGTTTGGCGCCAGGCAGTTCCAGTAGAAAGTGTGGTTCCAGACCTGGGCTGCGTTGTTGAAGATACCGCCCGAGGAGGTCTTGACGATCTCTTCCAGGGTCTTGCCTTCGAACTCGGTGCCTGGCACCAGGTTGTTCAGGTTCACGACATAGGTGTTGTGGTGCTTGTCGTGGTGGTACTCCAGGGTTTCCTTGGAAATGTGCGGCTGCAGGGCGTCGTGTGCGTAGGGCAGCGGCGGCAATTCGAAAGCCATGGTGATTCTCCTAATCAGGTCAGTTGCGGTGAGCGCAAGGCCGATCACGGGCGGCCGGACAAGCGCCGGGGAGTTTGTACTCTTTGCGGCGCAAGCTTCGGATCATAGCATCGGGGGGGAGGCATAACCACGCAACAACTGTGTGGGATAGAGGTTCCAGAGCCTTTTGGAATAAGTCACGCGGCGCTGATCAACTGGAACGCGACACTGAACATCATCACCGCCACCAGCAGGTCGAGGATCCTCCAGGTACCCGGCCGGGCCAGCCAGGGCGCGAGCCACGCCGCCCCCAGGGCCAGGGTGAAGAACCACAGCAGCGAGGCGCTGGCCGCTCCCACCACGTAGGCACCGGGCTCGGCCTGCTGGGCGCCCAGCGAGCCGATGAGCAGCACCGTGTCCAGGTAAACGTGGGGGTTGAGCAGGGTCACCGCCAACGCGCTGAGCATCACCGCCCGTAGCGAGCGTACGGTCTGGCCACCGCCTTGCTCCAGGCTCTGCTTGGAGCACGCCCGGCGCAGGGCCTGGGCGCCGTACCAGATCAGGAAGGCCGCGCCGCCCCAGCGTGCCACCGCCAGCAGCGTCGGGTTTTGGGCGAGCACGGTGGCCAGGCCGAACACCCCAGCGGCCACCAGCAAGGCATCGCAGGTCACGCATAGCGCGGCCACCGGCAAATGGTGTTCGCGGCGCAGGCTCTGGGCCAGGACGAAAGCATTCTGGGTGCCGATCGCCATGATCAGGCCGGCGGCCACCAGCAGGCCGTTTACATAGCTTTGCCACATGATTACAGCTCCTCGCCGGCGGCCAGGCGTTGCAACACCTGGACGGCTTTTTCGGCATCGGCCAGGCCGACGAACAGGTGGTCGTGGTAGTAACCGGCGATCACGTTGCAGCTGATCCCGGCGCGGCCCAGGGCGCCGGCGAAGGCGGCTGTCAGGCCCACGGCCTGGAGCGCCGAATGCACTTGGAGGGTGATCCATGCGGCGACGTAGTCGAACCCCAGACCGAGACGTTCGGCCTGCTCGCGGCGCAGGATCACCGTCAGGCCTTCGTGCTCGCGAAAGCTGCCCAGCACTTCGCAGTCCCGCAGCAAGCTGGGGTCGGTGATGGAGCAGAACACATACTCGCCGTCGTTGAGCTGCGGGCTCATGCTGCGCAGCAGGGTCGCGAGGGAGGTTTCACCAGCCATGAAGAAGATCCTTGAACTAAGAGGCGATACAGAGGCTTTATGCTGGCTATTTTCCGGCTCCAGGCTGTATAAGAAAAACCAATAGTGCTGATCTCTCATTAGGAAAATTGATGTTCGACTACAAGTTGCTTTCGGCCCTCGCCGCAGTGGTCGAACAGGCCGGTTTCGAACGGGCGGCCCAGGTGCTGGGGTTGTCGCAGTCGGCCATTTCCCAGCGGATCAAGTTGCTGGAGGCGCGGATCGGCCAGCCGGTGCTGGTCCGGATCACGCCGCCGGCCCCCACCGAGGTCGGCCGGCGCCTGCTCAACCATGTGCAGCAGGTGCGGTTGCTGGAGCGCGACCTGCAGAGCCTGGTGCCGGCCCTGGACGAGGAGGGGCTGCCGGAGCGCCTGCGTATCGCCCTCAACGCCGATAGCCTGGCTACCTGGTGGGCCGAAGCGGTGGGGGAGTTCTGCGCCGAGCACCACTTGCTCCTGGACCTGGTGGTGGAAGACCAGACCGTGGGCCTCAAGCGCATGCGTGCAGGCGAGGTGGCCGCTTGCGTCTGCGCCAGCGAGCGACCGGTGGCCGGCGCCCGCAGCCTGTTGCTGGGGGCCATGCGCTACCGGGCCCTGGCCAGCCCGGCCTTCATCGCCCGGCACTTTCCCCAGGGAGTGTGCGCCGGACAACTGGCCCGGACTCCGGCGCTGGTGTTCGGTCCCGATGATTTCCTGCAGCATCGCTACCTGGCGTCCCTGGGCGTGGACGGCGGCTTCGAGCATCATTTATGCCCGTCTTCCGAAGGCTTCATCCGCCTGGCCGAAGCCGGGTTGGGCTGGGGGCTGGTGCCCGAATTGCAGGTTCGCGAGCAATTGCAGCGAGGGGTACTGCAAGAACTCCTGCCGGATAAACCCATCGATGTGCCGCTGTACTGGCATCATTGGCGCAATGGCGGGCAACTGCTGGGCTTGCTCACCGAGCACCTGGCTCGTTCATCCGCACAGTGGCTGGTGCCCTGGGAGCAGCCGTAAGCGTCAAGCGACAAGCTGCAAGCAGACAGCTTGCGCACTGATTTTCAACTTGCAGATTGCAGCTCGTAGCTCGTCACTGCTTTCTTAGGAATATTTCATGAAGATTCTGGTCACCGGCGCAAGCGGCTTCATCGGCGGGCGTTTCGCCCGTTTCGCCCTTGAGCAGGGCCTGGAGGTACGCGTCAACGGGCGCCGTGCCGAAGCCGCGGAGCATCTGGTGCGTCGTGGCGCCGAATTCATCCAGGGCGACCTGGGGGACGCCGACCTGGTGCGCGAGCTGTGCCGCGACGTCGATACCGTGGTGCATTGCGCTGGCGCCGTGGGCCTGTGGGGGCGCTACCAGGATTTCCACCAGGGCAACGTGCAGGTGACCGAGAACGTGGTGGAAGCCTGCCTCAAGCAGCGGGTCCGGCGCCTGGTGCACCTGTCCTCGCCGTCGATCTACTTCGATGGCCGCGATCACCTGGGCTTGACCGAAGAACAGGTGCCCAAGCGCTTCAAGCACCCTTATGCCGCCACCAAGTACCTGGCCGAGCAGAAGGTCTTCGGCGCCCAGGAGTTCGGCCTTGAAGTCTTGGCCCTGCGTCCGCGTTTCGTTACCGGTGCCGGCGACATGAGCATTTTCCCGCGGCTGCTGAGGATGCAGCGCAAGGGACGCCTGGCCATCGTCGGCAATGGCCTGAACAAGGTCGACTTCACCAGCGTGCACAACCTCAACGAAGCCCTGTTCAGTTGCTTGCACGCCAGCGGTTCGGCCCTGGGCAAGGCCTACAACATCAGCAACGGTGCCCCGGTACCGCTGTGGGACGTGGTCAACTACGTGATGCGCCAGATGCAGGTGCCGCAGGTGACCCGCTACCGTTCCTATGGCCTGGCCTACAGCGTGGCGGCGCTCAATGAGGGCTTCTGCCGGATCTGGCCGGGGCGTCCGGAACCGACCCTGTCGCGCCTGGGCATGCAAGTCATGAACAAGGATTTCACCCTGGATATCAGCCGCGCCCGGCATTACCTGGGCTACGAGCCCAAGGTCAGCCTGTGGGCCGCCCTGGACGAGTTCTGTACTTGGTGGCAGGCCCAGGACATGGGCTGAAACCGGCGACTGAACCGGCTGCGTCCGGTCCTGTCCATTGGCCTGGCCCATCGGCGGTTTATACTCGCCGCATCCAGCCCCCTCCGCGGTTCAGAAAGGTTGCCCAATGCGTAACGATGCACACGATGACTTCGACGACGTTCCAAGCCTGCGCGCCGATCCTCTCGACGACGATGTCTTCCCGACCACCAGCGGGGCCCGCGAGCGCACTGCGGTCCACTCGCGTAGCGCGCCGGCGGTCAAGGCCAAGGGTGCCGGCACCGGCCCGCTGTGGGCGCTGGTGGGGGCGTTGTTCTTTGCCTTCGCCGGCCTTGCCTGGTGGAGCTTCCAGCAGATCTCGCTGATGGAGCAGCAACTGGTGGCGACCCAGGAAAGCTTTGCCAGGATCAGCGAGGAGGCCGCTGGCCGGCTGCAGGACATCTCCGGCAAGGTGGTGGCCAGCCAGACCAGCGTCACCAGCGACAGCGAAGCCCTGAAGCTGCAGATCAAGCAGCTGGAAAGCCGCTTGCAGGATCAAGGCCGGCAGCAACAGGGCGTGGTCGGCCAGGCTACCGACCTGGACAAGCGCCTGGAGCAGATGGGCGCCCAGAGCGCCGAGTTGCAGGCGGCCAATACCCAGTTGCAGGCCCAGCTCAAGGCCCTGGGCGGCGAGCTGGCGAGCCTCAAGGGAGCCCAGGCCGATGGCGGCAAGGTCGATGCCCAACTCAAGAGCCTGGCCGCCGAGTTGGCTGCGTTGAAGAAACAGGGCAACCCGGGCGCCGCCATCGAGCGCCTGGAGCAGGACCTGATCGTGCTCAAGAGCCAGCAGGACAACCGTCCCGCTACTGCGCAAAACGGTGCCAGCACCGCTGAGTTCGACGCTTTCCGGGGCCAGGTCACTCGTAACATCAACACCCTGCAAAGCCAGATCCAGAACCTGCAGCAACAGCTCAACACCCGCCCCTGACCGATCCGGCCCGACGCGCCTCCCGCGGCCGGGCCCGACGCTCGTTCGCTGAATGTCCACCCATCTGTCGCAGCCGGCTACGCTCTTCGAACGTCAATGTGAACGAGGAGTGGGCGATGAAGCTGTTGCGCAAGCATGCCTGGCTGGGCTGGTGGTGGTTGCTATGTGTCGCTGCGCTGCATGCGGCTCCCGCCGATGATGGCGCCCCCGCGCGGGCGCTGCTGGAAAAGGCCCTGGCCTATTACCAGGAGCAGGGTGACAAGGCGTTCGCCGCCTTCAGCCGCCAGGGCGAATTCGTCGACCAGGATCGCTATGTGTTCGTGGTGGATACCCAGGGTGTGATGCTGGCCAGCGGTGGTCCGTCGTCGGCGCTGATCGGCCGCGATGTCTCAGCGGTGCTGGGGGCGGATTTGCGCAAGGCGTTCCAGGACGCCTTGCATACTCCCCAGGACAGCGGTATCCAGCAGGCCGAGTACCGCTGGCAGAACTGGGCCGATGGCAAGATCGAACGCAAGCATGTGTACTTCCAGCGCGTCGGCGAGCGGATCCTGGCGGTGGGCTACTACCAGCCCAGGGCATCGGCCGACCAGGCCCGGGCGTTGCTGGAGCGCAGCGCCGAGGCCCTGGCCAGCGATCGGGCGGCGACGCTCGCGGCCATCAACGACCTGCAGGGCGGGTTCATCGAGGATGACCTGTACGTGTTCGTGGTCGATCTGGACACCCGGCGCTACCTGGCCCATGGCACCAACCTGCGGTTGCTCGACACGGACTTCGCCAAGGTCAGGGACCCCGAGGGCAAGCCGGTGGGCGAGCCGATGCTGGCGCTCATGGCCCGCCAGGAGCAGGGCGAGTACCAGTACCGCTGGAAGAACCCGGTGACCGGCAAGGTCGAAGACAAGCACGCCTACCTGCGCAAGGTGGGCCGGCTGCTGGTCGCGGTGGGCTATTACAGTCCGTGAGGCCGGTGCATCCTGGCCCGCTTAGCGGGCCTTGTCCTCGCGTCCGCGCAACAGTCGGTTGGGCATGGCGATCGCCGCCGCCAGGCCCAGCAGCGAGACCCCGGCGCTGACCAGCAGCAGGTGGCGGAAGGTCAGCAGCAACTCGCTGCGCAGGGCATCCCGATCCGGACCGGGCGCGGCATTCAGGCCTTCGAGCAGGGCATTGCCGGTGTGGCCTTCGCTCAGTATTCCGCCGCCCAGGTGCGCCAGGCCAGAGTCTTGCAACAAGGCCAGCAGCAGTGCCGACATCAACGCCACCCCGACCGCGCCGCCCAAGGATCGGAACAGGTTGGTGGTACTGGTGGCGACCCCGATATCACGCTGTTCCACCGCGTTCTGGGTGCCCACCAGCGAAGTGGGGAACTGCATGCCACTGGCTATCCCGCACAGCAACATGAACAAGCCGCTGCCCAGTTCCGCCTGGGGCGGAACCAGGGCCATGCCGAGGATCGCGACCGGCATCAACAAGGCCCCGGTGAGGATCATCGGCTTGTAGCGTCCGGTCACCGAGGTCAGCCGTCCGGCACAGTAGGCGCCCATGGGCAGGCCCATGGCCAGGGGCAGCAGGTGCAGCGCGGCGCTATCGGCCCCGGCCCCGGTGATGCTC
The DNA here is from genome assembly GCF_002112765.1 of Pseudomonas sp. B6(2017). Classification (NCBI taxonomy): domain Bacteria; kingdom Pseudomonadati; phylum Pseudomonadota; class Gammaproteobacteria; order Pseudomonadales; family Pseudomonadaceae; genus Pseudomonas; species Pseudomonas sp. B6(2017). Next base: position 402,983 of record NZ_NEIQ01000002.1, read on the forward strand.
TGGAAACGCAGGGGCATCAACACGATCAGCGAAATGGCCTGGAAGCTGGTGAAGAAGATCGTGCACCAGCACAACAGGGCGCTGCGGTTGGCGAACAAGTGCATGGGCAACAGTGGCTCGCGGGCCCGCCGCTCATGCCAGGTGAACAGCGCCAGGACGATGATGGCGATGGCCAGCAGGTCGAGCACTTCGGCGCTGCGCCAGGAGTGTCCCTGGCCGATCTGGGTGATGCCCAGCAGCAGGGCGCTGAGGCCGATGATCAAGAGCAGGGTGCCGAGGTAGTCGATGATCGGCTTGCGCTGGGGAACTGGTAGTCCCACCAGGGTGCGATAGGCCACCCACCAGGCGCCCAGGCCCAAGGGCAGGTTGATCAGGAACACCCAGCGCCAGGACAAGAACTCGGTCATGTAGCCGCCCAGCACGGGGCCGGCGACGCTGGCCACCGCGTACATGCTGCTGAAGTAACCCTGGTAGCGCCCGCGTTCCCGGGGCGGGACTATGTCGCCGATGATGGCCTGGCTCACCGAGATCATGCCGCCGGCGCCAATGCCCTGGAAGATCCGCGCCAGCACCAGCTGTTCCATGTTCTGGGCCAGGCCGCAGAACAGCGAGGCCAGGGTGAACAAGCCCATGCCGAACAGCATCAGGCGGCGCCGACCATAGAGATCGCCGAGCTTGCCATAGATCGGCACGGCCACGGTCATGGCCACCATGTAGCCGGAAATCACCCAGGCCAGGAGGCCGACATCCTTGAACTGGGCGGAGATGGCCGGCATCGAGACGGCGACGATGGTCTGGTCCAGCGCACCGAGGAAGATCGCCAACATCAGGGCGACCAGCACGCTGCGGATGGCCACCTGTGGGGGGCCAGGTTGGTGGAGGTGGGACACGAAGGAACCTGCGGGCATTGATGGGCCGGGCGGGGGCGCCGGCGAATATGTGGGCCAGTGTACTTGATAGCTACCTACCGGATAGCTCTGCAAGCATGTTCCTGACAGTTATTTCATCAAGCGTTTGGGGCGGGGGGATTTACAGTTGCTTGCAGCGAAATGGGAAGCATTCTGTATAGTGGCAGTTCTGCACGCCCTGCCTGGCAGGCTACAGAATGAGTGTTTATGAATGTTGCCTATGCTTGCATTTTGACTGGGCGAATCCGTCAATTGAGCAAGACAACCCAACGGAATCTGCATGTACCCATCCCCTGGGCACCATGCCTGCCCGTTCCTCCGAGGCCCGGATTGCAGCGATGAACAAGCCAGCCCTTGCATCCATTCCCGTTTTCAAACTCTATGGCGAGAGCCTGGAGTGGCCCACCCCCGATCTGTTGCACTGCGAGCCCTTCAGCCAGCGCGGTCGCGAATTGCATTGGGAAATAAAACCCCACCGGCATGCCGACCTGTGCCAGCTGCTGTTCGTGCGGCGTGGCCAGGTGCAGATGCAGGTCGAGGACCAGCGGACTTCGCTGGATGAGGTGGCGATCCAGGTCGTGCCGCCGCTGTCGGTCCACGGTTTTCGTTTCTCCGAGGACATCGAAGGCCATGTGGTGACCCTGGCGGCGCCGCTGGTGGGGCACCTGCAAGCCCAGTTGGGGCAGGCACGGGACATCCTCGGCACTTGCGCCAGCTATCCTGCGGGCGACGATGCGCAGTACCTGGACGGTTTGTTCAGCGCGCTGCAGGACGAGTACCAGGGCCAGCAGCCAGCACGGGAGATGCTCATGCATTCCCTGGTGGGCCTGATCGTGGTCTGGGTCGGGCGCCAGGCGTTGCAGCGCAGCAAGGCCAGCCAGCGGCCGCAGCGAGCCCGGGACTATTTCAACGGTTTCATGCAGTTGGTGGAGGCGCACTATCGCGAGCATGTGAAGGTCGAGGAGCTGGCCCACAAGCTGGGGATCTCGGTATCGCACCTCAATGGCACTTGCCGGGAACTGGCAGGACAACCCGCGCTGCAGATCATGCACGAGCGCCAGTTGCTGGAGGCCAAGCGCCTCTTGACCTACACCGGGATGACCATCTACGAGATTTCCGCCGAGCTGGGGTTTTCCGACCCGACCAACTTCACCCGGCTGTTCCGGCGCCGGGTAGGCATCTCGCCCAAGGTCTTCCGTGACCGCCTGAAGGCCGAGCAGGCTGGCGATCCGGGCTCCCTGTCGCTTACCTGAGGGCGTTCAGGGTGGCGTTGTGGGGGATGCAGCGTTCCAGGTTGCAACTGGCATAGGCGCGAGTCTGCATGCGGGCCTGTTCGACGCGGTAGGCAGCGGTGCCGTACAGCGCCAGGGTCACGGTGCAGGTCATGAAAATGGCCAGGTATCTTCTTGTCTTGACGTTCATGGCGATGACCTCTGAACCGGTGCCTCGGTATTTTCCAAAGCACTGTTATCAGAATAGGCCAGCTGTCCGGACTTGCCAGGAACCCCACCTCGGCTGTTTGGCGGGGTATTCAGCAAATGGATCGTCCCGCTGCCTCGCCCCTTCCGCTAGAGCCCCTGGTCCCAGGTAGGCTCCTGGGGAAACCTGAGTACCAGGAAATCCAGCATGCTGCGCAAGGTGGCCGGCATGTGCTTGCGCGAGGCGTAGACCGCGTACATGTTCATCCGGCGAGGCTCGGCATGGGCCAGCAGGCGCACCAGTTCCCCGCGCTTGATGTATTCACCGGCCTGGTAGCTGGGCAGCATGGCGATGCCGGCACCGGCCACTGTGGTACGCAGCAGGGTAGTGGCCTCGTTGGCGCTGATGTTGCCCTGGACCGGCACCGACACCGGCTCGCCATCTTGTTCGAAGTGCCACAGGCTCTTGCCGAAGTAAGAGTGGGTCAGGCAGTTGTGCTGGCTCAGTTCTTCCACCCGCTGGGGCGCCGGGTGTTCGCGCAGGTAGGCCGGGGCCGCGCAGATCACCGAGCGGCAGACCGTCAGGCGCCGGGCGATCAGGTTCGGGTCCAGGTCGTTGCTGGTGCGGATCGCCAGGTCGATGCGTTCGTCCACCAGGTTCACCGTGCGATCGAGCATCTGCAGGTCGATGCTCACCCCGGGGTGGTCCTTGACGTAGTCGGCCATGGCCGCGGCCAGTTGCGATTGGCCGAACGAGGTGCTGACGCTGATGCGCAGCAGCCCACGCGGGACATCGTCGGGCTCGCTCACCGCCGCCTGCATGTCGCTGGACAGCTCCAGCATCTGCCGGCAACGGGGCAGGATCTCGCTACCGGCGGCGGTCAGGCTGAGCTTGCGCGTGGTGCGGTGCATCAGCCGCGCGCCGACCCAGTCTTCCAGCTCCGCCAGGTAACGCGAGACCACCGGTCGCGACAGGTCCAGGTGATCGGCCGCCGCCGACTGGCTGCCCAGGTCGACCACGGTGACGAAGACTCGCATTGCTTGGAGACGATCCATGATTTGCCCGCTTTCAGAAACAAACTATGTCCAAGCATCGCATTTTTTGTGACGAGTCTGGCAACTAAGCTTGCTCCATTCCCAATACGCCAACCGCTGCTGGAGCTGCCCCCATGATCGGATTCACTTCATTCAAACGCCTGCTGCTGGCTACCGCCGTCCTCGGTTTCGCCGCCCATGCCGCAGCTGCCGAGCCCGCCCTGCAACTGGATGTCTACAACCCTGGCAGCAACGCCATCTTCCCGGTCAGCTCGGTGCTGGTCAGTGGCAAGAAGGACGCGATCCTGGTGGACGCCCAGTTCGGCAAGTCCCAGGCCCAGCAGCTGGTGGACAAGATCCGCGCCAGCGGCAAGCACCTGACCACCATCTACATCAGCCATGGTGATCCGGATTACTACTTCGGTCTCGATACCCTGACCAGCGCCTTCCCGGACGCCAAGGTCGTGGCCTCGCAGCCGACGGTCGAACACATCAAGGCCACCGTCCAAGGCAAGCTGGCTTTCTGGGGGCCGCAAATGGGCGCTGACGTTCCGGCCAAGACCATCGTGCCAAGCGTGCTCGAGGGCCACAGCCTGACCCTGGAAGGGCAGAAGCTCGACGTCATCGGCCTGGATGGCAAGCAACCGGACCGCAGCTTCGTCTGGATCCCTTCGATCAAGGCAGTGGTCGGCGGCGTGGTGGTCTCGGAGAACATCCATGTGTGGATGGCCGATACCCAGACTGCCCAGTCCCACCAGCAATGGCTGAAGACCCTCAAGACCATCGATGGCCTCAAGCCCAAGACCGTGATTCCCGGTCACTACCTGGGCGACAGCGCGCGGTCCCTGAAGCCGGTGCATTTCACGGCGGACTACATCAAGGCCTTCGATGAGGAAACTGCCAAGGCCAAGGACTCCGCGGCGCTGATCGCCGCCATGAAGAAGCGCTACCCGGACCTGGGCGAGGACAGCTCGCTGGAACTGAGCGCCAAGGTCGCCAAGGGCGAAATGAAGTGGTGAAACCTTCCTGACCCCCGCTCCCGGACCGGGAGCGGGGGGCGCTGTACTCTCTTTGCCAACTGGAGAATCGTCATGAGCAAGATCGCAATCATCGGTGCCACCGGCCGGGCCGGTAGCCAACTCCTGGAAGAAGCCCTGCGTCGTGGCCACAGCGTCACCGCCATCGCCCGCGACACCACGAAGATCGGCCAGCGGGCCGGGATCGTCAGCCGTGCCGTGGACGTGGCCGACAGCGCCGCGCTGCAAGCGGCCGTGGCGGGCCATGACGTGGTGCTCAGCGCCGCGCATTTCGCCCCCATCGCCGCCAGCGCCATCATCGATCCGGTGAAGAAGGCCGGGGTCAAGCGCCTGCTGGTGGTGGGCGGTGCCGGTTCGCTGTTGTTGCCCGGTGGCGGCAAGGTCATCGACAGCCCCGGCTTCCCCGAGGAGTACAAGGTCGAAGCCAGTGCCGGCGGGGTGTACCTGGAGACCCTGCGCAAGGAGCAGGACCTGGACTGGACCTTCCTCTCGCCGTCGGCGGAGTTCGTCGAAGGCGAACGCACCGGGAAGTTCCGCCTGGGCCAGGACCACCTGCTGGTCAGCGCCGAAGGTCGTAGCTGGATCAGCTTCGCCGACTACGCCATCGCCATGCTCGACGAAGTGGAAAAACCCGCCCACGTGCGCCAGCGCTTCACCGTCGGTTACTGCTCCGACTAGCGGGCTCTGGCGGCTGCACTTCCCGGTGTAGCCGCCAGAGCCTGCCAGGCTGCGACGGGCCCGCAGGGCCCCAGGTCAGGCGCGGCGCACTAGCGCTGGTGCGCCTGTTCCACCAGCCAGTCCAGCAACTCCAGCAATTGCGCCGAAGGCCCCGGACGCTCCGGATAGACCAGGTAATAGGCCTGGCCCGTCGGTATCTTCAATTCGAACGGCATGACCAGCCGCCCGGCACTCAGGTCATCGCCGATCAGGGCCCAGTCGCCCATCGCCACCCCGGTCCCCTGGGACGCCACCGACATCGCCAGGTCCAGGGTCTCGAAATGCTGGCCCTTGCCCAGGGTGTTGAAAGGCGTGCCCGCAGCCTTCAGCCAGCGTTGCCAATCCCGTTGGTCATGGGACGGATGCAGCAACAGGTGGTGCTGCAGGTCCGCCGGGGTCCTGAGGGGCGTCGGGCCCTCCATCAGCGGTCGCGAGCACACCGGGGTCAGTTGTTCATTGAACAAGTGCCGCGAACCGAGGTTCGGGGAGGGCGGGACGCCATACATCACTGCGGCATCGAACGGCTCGCGGGTGAAGTCCACGCCGTGCTGGATGGTGGTGGTCAGTTGCACCGGCACTTCCGGTCGTTCCTTCTGCCATTGCAACAGCCGTGGCAGCAGCCAGCGCATGGCGCAGGTCGGGGCCTTGAGGCGCAGGTTGCGGCTGCGGCTGCCGATCTCGTCCACCGCGCCATTGATCAACTCGAATACCTGCTGCACCCGTGGCAGCCACTCCAGGCCTTCGGTGGTCAGGCTCAAACCACGAGCCTGGCGCTGGAACAATGGATAGCCCAGGTGGCTTTCCAGTCCGGCGATCTGTCGGCTCACCGCGCCCTGGGTGATATGCAGTTGCTCGGCGGCGCGGGTGAAGTTGCAGCACTGGGCGGTGACCAGGAAGGTGTGCAGCGCGGGCAAGGGAGGCAGGCGTTTCATGGAGGGCCAGGCATGACGTGAGGACATGGCTAGTATGACTTTTTATCCATTGTTCCGGCTACCGGCGCGCCGTTCCAATAGCCCCCTTCCGGCGTCCACGGGTGTTTCCCGGTCGCACGGTATCAACCAACAAGAAAGGGCGATGAGATGGCGACATGTGGCGAAGTACTGGTCAAGTTACTCGAGGGGTATGGGGTCGAGCAGGTGTTCGGCATCCCTGGAGTGCATACCGTCGAGTTGTATCGTGGCCTGGCCCGTTGCTCCATCCGCCACGTCACCCCGCGCCATGAGCAAGGCGCCGGCTTCATGGCCGACGGCTACGCTCGCACCAGCGGCAAGCCCGGGGTGTGCTTCATCATCACCGGCCCTGGCATGACCAACATCACCACCGCCATGGGCCAGGCCTACGCCGATTCGATCCCGATGCTGGTGATCTCCAGCGTGCAGACCCGCAGCCAACTGGGCGGCGGGCGCGGCAAGCTCCATGAGTTACCGAACCAGAGTGCCCTGGTCGGTGGCGTGGCCGCGTTCTCCCATACGCTGATGTGTGCTGATGAGTTGCCGGTGGTGCTGGCCCGGGCCTTCGCCCTGTTCCAGGCTGGCCGTCCGCGTCCGGTGCATATCGAAATCCCGCTTGACGTACTGGTCCAGGACGCCGACCACCTGCTGGCCAGCGAGCCGGTACAGATCGCCCGGGCCGGCGCCGCCCCGGCGGCCGTGGCGCAGATGGGCCAGTTGCTGGCGACGGCCAAGCGTCCGCTGATCCTGGCTGGCGGTGGCGCTATCGATGCCGCCGCGTCCCTGACCCAGCTCGCGCAGCTGCTGCAGGCCCCGGTGGCCTTGACCATCAACGCCAAGGGCATGCTGCCTTCGGCGCACCCGCTGCTGATCGGTTCGACCCAGTCGCTGGTGGCCACCCGGGCCCTGGTAGCCCAGGCCGATGTGGTGCTGGCCATCGGCACCGAACTGGCGGAAACCGACTACGACGTGACCTTCGCCGGTGGTTTCCAGATTCCCGGCACGCTGTTGCGGGTCGATATCGATGCCGACCAGACCGTGCGCAACTACCCGCCGAAAGTGGCGCTGGTAGCCGATGCCGATATCGCCGCCCAGGCCTTGCTGGCGGAGCTGTCGCGGCAAACCCTGGCCGAGCGCAGCAGTGACTGGGGGGCTGTGCGTGTCGATGCCTTGCGCCAGGAGCTGGAGCTCATCTGGGATGCCCCGACCCGGGCCCAGACCCGGCTTTTGCAAACCCTGGTCGAGGAGTTGCCGGAGATCGTCCTGGTGGGCGACTCCACCCAGCCGGTATACAGCGGCAACCTGACCTTCAATCCTGACCAGCCACGACGCTGGTTCAATGCTTCCACCGGCTACGGCACCCTGGGTTATGCCTTGCCGGCGGCCATCGGCGCCTGGCTCGGCGGTGGCTCGAGCCCGGCCCAGCGGCGGCCGGTGGCCTGCCTGATCGGTGACGGCGGCTTGCAGTTCACCCTGGCGGAACTGGCCTGCGCCGTGGAGGCGCAAACCCCGGTCATCGTCGTGTTGTGGAATAACCAGGGGTACGAAGAGATCAAGAAGTACATGGTCAATCGCGCCATCGAACCGGTGGGCGTGGACATCTACACCCCGGACTTCATCACCGTGGCCAAGGGCCTGGGCTGCGCTGCCGAGCGCGTCGACAACATCGCGCAGTTGCGCGCGGCCTTGCGCCTGGCGGTCGATCGCCTGGGCCCGAGCCTGATTGAAATCGACCAGAATCGCTGGACCCAGGGAGTACAGGCATGACTGCGCAACCCATGCTGGACGGCCTGTATATCGACGGCCAATGGTCGGCCGGCAATGAGCCGCTGCAAGTGATCAACCCGGCCACCGAGGCCCCCCTGGCCCGGGTGGCCGGCGGTGGGCCAGAGGCCGTGGACCGCGCGCTGCGTGCTGCCACTGGCGGGCTGGTTCGCTGGGCCCGAAGCACGGGTGCCGAGCGGGCGGTGGTGCTGCGCAGGATCGCCACTGGCGTGGCTGCGCGTCGCGAGCGCCTGGTGCAACTGCAATCGAGCAACAACGGCAAGCCCCAGGCCGAGGCGGCCATGGACGTCGACGACGTGATCGCCACGTTCGACTACTACGCCGAACTGGCCGAGGGCCTGGACGCTCGCCAGGATGCCGAGGTGGCGCTGCCCAGCGCGGATTTCAGCGCTCGCCTGCGCCGCGAGCCATGCGGCATCGTCGGGCTCATCGTGCCGTGGAACTTTCCCATGGTCACCACCGCCTGGAAGCTTGCGCCGGCCCTGGCGGCAGGTTGCAGCGTGGTGCTCAAGCCCTCGGAGGTCACGCCGTTGCCGGAGCTGGAACTGGCGGCGATCATCGCCCAGAGCGGCTTGCCCCAGGGGGTGTTCAACCTGGTCTGCGGCACCGGCCTGGCAGTGGGCGCGCCTTTGGCGGCGGACCCGCGAGTGGCGAAGATCTCCTTCACCGGCAGCAATGCGGTGGGCGTCCAGGTCATGCAGCGGGCGGCGGAAACCGTCAAGGGCGTGAGCCTGGAGCTGGGCGGCAAGTCATCGTTGCTGGTCCTGGCCGATGCCGACCTGGACCTGGCGGTGGATCTGGCCTGCGGCGGTGGATTCTTCAACGCCGGGCAGATGTGCTCGGCCACCAGCCGGGTGCTGGTGGCGGCTGAACTGGCCGATGAATTCCTCTACCGGCTCAAGGCCCGGGCCGAAGGCATCCGGGTGGCCGAGCCGTTCGAGGCCGGGGCGCAGATGGGCGCGCTGGTCAACCAGGCGCAATACCAGCGGGTGCTGGGGCATATCGATCGTGGCTTGCAGTCCGGGGCCCGGCTGGTATGTGGCGGTAGTCGCCCGGCGCACCTGGCCCAGGGCTACTTCATCCAGCCCACGGTATTCACCGAGGTGCCGCTTGACAGCGCGTTGTGGCGGGAGGAGATCTTCGGTCCGGTGCTGTGCGTGCGCAGCTTCGACAGCCAGCAAGAGGCCATCGAACTGGCCAACGACAGCGAGTTCGGCCTGGTCGCCAGTGTAGTGGGTGGCGATACCGCCAATACCGAGGCGGTGGCCAATGCCCTGCAGGCCGGACTGGTGTGGATCAACGCACCGCAGGTGATCTTTCCCCAGACGGCCTGGGGCGGCTACAAGCAGAGCAGCATCGGCCGTGAGCTGGGGCCCTGGGGGCTGCAGGCGTTCCAGGAGATCAAGCACGTGGTACGGGCCAACTAACCCGGTCCCAAGCTGCCTGCCCGCAGGCGCGCCATGTCCCGCAAGGGTGGCGCGCCGAACAGGCGACTGTACTCGCGGCTGAACTGCGAAGGGCTTTCATACCCCACCCGATAGCCCGCCACCGAGGCTTCCAGGCCTTCGGCCAGCATCAGCCGGCGGGCTTCCTGCAGGCGCAATTGCTTCTGGTATTGCAGCGGGCTCATGGCGGTCATCGCCTTGAAGCGATGGTGCAGGGTCGACACGCTCAGGTTGACCTCGCGCGCCAGGTCGTCGATGCGCAGCGACTGTTCGAAATTACCGTTGAGCCATTCGATCGCCTGGTTGACCCGGTGGCTCTGGCTATTGGTAGTGGCGATCTCGTACAGGCGATGGCCCTGGGGACTGCGCAGCAGGCGGTAGAGGATTTCCCGGCGGACCAAGGGCGCCAGCATGGCGATGTCCTTGGGTGTGTCCAGCAGGCGGGTCAGGCGCAACACCGCATCGAGCATCGGCGAATCCAGGCGTTCCACGTACAGGCCGCGTCCGGTGGGCCGGGCGGGCACGCCCAGGGGACCGGCGTCGGCGATCAGGGCGTTGATCTCGCCGGGGTCGATGTCCAGGCGCAGGGCCAGGATCGGCTGCTCGGGGGAAACCATCGCCACCTTGCCGCTCAGGGGCACGGCAACCGAGACCACCAGGTAGTTCAACGGGTCGTAGTTGTAGGTCTCGTCGGCCAGCTGCACCTCCTTGCGGCCCTGGGCCATGATGCACAGCGCCGGCTGCGCCAGCCCCGGGGCGAACTGGTGGGTATGGCTGTGGCGCGAGACGAACAGCGAATCGATGGCCGTGGCATGGCTGCCGTCGACGACGGTATGGCGATCGATGATCGCCGCCAGTTCCGCACGCTGGCGTTCTATTTCCGGGGCGAGGGGAGCCGGCAGGTTTTCCTGGGATGACATGGGGCAGCCTCCGGGGTTTTGCGATCGGCACAGCTTAAGTTTGTGCAAGCGGGGAGGCTAGGCCGATCCTGCGTAAAACTTGCCTGATCCTGCTACCTGCGCGCGCGATGTACGAGGTTGTCCCATCGACTGGAGTTTCACTTGCTTGAAACACCGCTGTAGTCATTTTGTCCCATGGCGCGGGGCGAGCAAGCTGGTGGTGGGCGATATCGCAGGATTGGGCAAATCAGCGGCAGGAATCGACTAACCCGGGTTCACCCGCGGCCCGTATCGTTGGATCCTGTCGCAGCCTGTCCCCCGGCTGCCTCGACGACACCTGGGAGGGTCGCACATGTCCACGCATATTCCCGTCAGCCATATGGCTTTGGTCCGCGCCCGTGCGGGGCGCTCCACAGAGCTGGGCGCTCGCCTGAGCAGCCTGATCGAACCGTCCCGCCAGGCGCCCGGCTGCCTGCAATTCGCCTTGCAACGCTCGCAGTGCGATGCCCAGTTGTGGCTGGTGTCCGGGTTCTGGAGCAGCCAGCAGGCGATGACCGCTTATTTCAGCTCGCCGGCCATGGAGGTCTTCAGCGAGCTGGTCCAGGACCTGGTGGTCGACAGCCTGGACTTGCACACCTTCGATACCGTTTCGGCACAGGAACTGCCGGGCGAGTACCCCCAGTTGCACTGCGTGCCGGTGCACAAGCTGGCCAGTTGAAGGTTTAGAATGGCCGACTTTCCATTGGCCAGGACCCGCAACATGGCACGCAAAGAGTTCGCACATTACGAAGCAGTTTCCGCTGTGGTTCCAGGGGAGGGGGGATATAGCGCCGCCATCGCCATCAAGGCCCTGGTTGTTTCAGGAGCCCCGCGCTTTCACAAAGTCCTGGACGAGCAGAAGTTCAAGACCGCCCATGACGCCGACCAGGCTGCCGCGCAACAACTCGAACAGCTGATCGACGTCGACGCCGACGGTCAATTGTGCTGGAAGACTATTTGACCGCACCCGGGCGGTACATCTTGAACAGGGCCTCGGGGCCCAGCTGGAAGTAATCCGCCGGACCGCCGCCGCGCAGAATGGGTTCTGCCGCGGCGGTGTCATAGATGCCGTCCTTGAGCAGCCACTTGGCGATATACACGGCGACCACTTCGCCGAGGATCAGCCAGCTCGGCACCAGTTCCTTGTCCGCCCGCTGCAACTGAATGATCTGCGTGACCTTGCACTCGAAGGACACCGGGCTTTCGGCTACCCGTGGCACGGCGATGACTTTCGAAGCCACTGGCGTCAGGCCCGACAAATTGAATTCGTCGACCTCGGGGGCCACGGCGGCGCAGCTCTGGTTCATCTGCTCGGCCAATGGCCGGGTGGCCAGGTTCCAGGCGAACTCGCCGGTCTTCTCGATGTTGTTCAGGCTGTCTTTGCGCCCGACGCTGGAGAACCCGATGATCGGCGGAATGTAGTTAAAGGCGTTGAAGAAGCTGTAGGGCGCAAGATTCAGGCGACCCTGCTCGTCCTGGGACGAAATCCAGCCAATGGGACGCGGGCCGACGATGGCGTTGAACGGGTCGTGGGGCAGGCCGTGGCCCAGGGCGGGTTCGTAGTAATGGATTTCGTCGGGCATGGCGCGCGGTTCCTGCTGGGAGCTTTAGGGGGCGCCATAGTGCAGTGCGCATCCGGCGAATTCCAGCTTCGCCGTGCAGGATGTGCGGCCTGGAAAGGTCGAGCCCGGCGCAAGTACCGGGCTGTGCTGTCCAGAAGAACGATCAGCCGATGTTGGCGGAACCGGTGCGATCGTAGCCATCGGCGGCGAAGGTGGCGGACCCGGTGCGGTCGTAGCCATCGGCGGCGAAGGTGGCGGACCCGGTGCGGTCGTAGCCATCGGCGGTGAAGGTGGCGGAACCAGTGCGATCGTAGCCATCGGCGGCGAAGGTGGCGGACCCGGTGCGGTCGTAGCCGTCGGCGGCGAAGGTGGCGGACCCGGTGCGGTCGTAGCCGTCGGCAGCGAAGGAATGGGCAGCCAGTACCGACAGGGTCAGGGCCAGGATCAGTTGGTTTTTCATGGTGGCGACTCCGGATGGGGTGGGGCGTTGTTGGTGGGCTTGGGATGAATCCTACTCCGATCAATTTGATTAAAAAGCGCAAATAAATGCTTTAAATAATCAGTTAAATAGATGTTTTTGCGGTCTGTACTCACCTGCCTATAAGGGGCACCAGGCTTCTGGATGGATGCGGGTTTATCCCGCTGACAGGCTGGATACCCTGGGTTAACTGATCATTAATTGAGCAGTCATGCGCCAAAAAATGCCGGCCAACGGTTTTTTCATACACGCCCTACCGATTTTTCACTCACCGCCGTTCAGCCTCCACGCAAGCCTGCATACCAAGACAGGCCACCTCGAATGCGACCCTTGGAGCTCCCTACCGAATGAACAAACTTCCCCAGATCACCCTGGCCTTCTGGGTCATGAAAATCTGTGCGACGACCCTGGGCGAAACCGCCGGTGACTTGCTGTCGATGACCCTCGATGTCGGCTACGCCATCAGCTCGATGATCCTCATCAGCGTGTTCCTGCTGACGCTGGTCACCCAGCTGTTTTCCAAGACCTACAACCCGGTGCTGTATTGGCTGGTGATCCTCTCCACCAGTACCGCGGGCACCACCATGTCCGATTTCATGGACCGCACCCTGGGCCTGGGCTACGCCAGCGGGTCGCTGATCCTGATCGCTATCTTGCTGGTGATCTTCGCCGCCTGGCGCATGAGCGGCGAGTCGTTGAACGTGAATCGGGTCCAGGGTTTTCGTGGCGAGCTGTTCTATTGGCTGGCGATCCTGTTTTCCAACACCCTGGGCACCGCGCTCGGTGATTTCCTGGCCGATGACTCGGGCCTGGGCTTTGCTGGCGGTGCGCTGCTGATCGGCTCGGCCATTGCCCTGGTGGTGGTGCTCAAGTACTGCACCAGGCTGTCGCCGGTCCTGCTGTTCTGGGTGGCTTTCGTGCTGACCCGGCCGTTCGGTGCGACCTTGGGCGATTTCCTGACCAAGTCCCATGAAAAGGGCGGCCTGGACTTCGGCACTGTCGGCTCGTCGGCGGTCTTGGCGGGGATCCTGCTGGTGCTGGTCGTCGGGGCTTGCTGGGCGCAGAAGCGCGACTCGCGCCAGGGCGCCGCGCAACTGTCTTGAACCCCGGATGGGTCGAACCAAGCGCCCGGGCCTTGCACCCGGGCGCGTGGTCTTGTCAGTCGGTTTCGATCCGCGAGTGCTTGCCGGTGTCCTTCATGGTCGCGTAGACCAGCAACGAGCAGGCGATGCAGGCGGTGACGTACCAGTAGTAGCCGGTTTCCATGCCGATGCTCTTGAACCACAGGGCGATGTATTCCGCGGTACCGCCGAATACCGAGACGGTCAGGGCGTAGGGCAGGCCCACGCCCAGGGCGCGGATCTCGGTCGGGAACAGCTCGGCCTTCACCACCGCGTTGATCGAGGTGTAGCCACTGACGATGATCAGGGCCGCCATGATCAGGAAGAACGCGCCCCACCAGGTCTGGATGCTATGCAAGGTGCTGAGGATCGGCACCGTGAACAGGGTGCCGAGCACCCCGAAGGTGATCAGGATCGGGCGGCGGCCGATCTTGTCCGACAGGCCGCCGATCACCGGTTGCAGGCACATGAACAGGAACAGGGTCGCTGCGGAAATGGTGGTGGAGTCGGAAATGCTCATGCCGACGGTGTTCACCAGGTATTTCTGCATGTAGGTGGTGTAGGTGTAGAAGGCCAGGGTGCCACCCATGGTCAGGCCAACCACGGTCAGCAGTTCCTTGGGATGACGCAGCAGGGTGCGCATCAGGCTTTCCTTGGGTTTTTCCTTCTTCTTGGCGAAGGACTCGGTTTCCTCCATGCCACGGCGCAGGTACAGCGCCACCACGGCGCAGAGGGCGCCGATGGCGAACGGAATCCGCCAGCCCCAGGACTGCAGTTCTTCGGTGGTCAGCAGGTTCTGCAGGACGATCAGTACCGCCAGGGCAATGAGCTGGCCGGAGATCAGGGTGACGTACTGGAAGCTGGAGAAGAAACCACGGCTTTGCTTGGTCGCCATCTCGCTGAGGTAGGTGGCCGAGGTGCCGTATTCACCGCCCACCGACAAGCCCTGCATCAGTCGCGCCAGCACCAGCAGGATCGGCGCGCCAACGCCGATGGTCTCGTAGCCCGGGGTCAGGGCGATGATCAGGGAGCCTGCGCACATCAGCAGTACCGAGGCCATCAAGGCGGCCTTGCGCCCCTTGCGGTCGGCGTAGAGCCCCATCAGCCAGCCGCCGATCGGGCGCATCAGGAAGCCCACGGCGAAGATCGCGGCGGTATTGAGCAGTTGGGCGGTGGTGTCGCCCTTGGGGAAGAAGACCTTGGCGAAGTACAGCGAGAATGCGGCGTAGACGTACCAGTCGTACCACTCGACCATGTTGCCGATCGAGCCGCTGAAAATCGATTTCAGGCGGCTGGCGGTGGTCTTTTCCTGGGCGGGCACGGCGGCCGACCCGGCAGGCAGGGTATTGGAAATATCCATCACGAACCTTCTATTCATTGTTGTTGTGGAGTGCGCGCGAACGCAGCCTGCCAGGGCTATAGCAGGAGCTGTGCCAGGAGCGGGAAGCCCGGTCTAGAAGGGTCTTGATGAATCGATGAGCGGAAATCCGCCTATCGCGGGGAGGGCTATGAGCGGGAAATTGCCTAGGAAGGGGCGTTGCCAGGGGCCAGATGCATGCCTTGCGGCCCTCAGGATTTTCAATTGCCTTTGACGAACATTTCCCGGCTCAGGCCATGGCGCTGCATCTTTTCGTTCAGCGTACGGCGCGGCAGCTGCAATTCGTGGAGCACCGCCTTGATCTCGCCCTTGTGCCGGGCCAGGGCGGCGCGCAGGCACTGGGCTTCGAAGGCCTCTTGCTGGGCGGCAAGGGATTGGCCGACGGCGAGCGCTTCGGCCTGCTGCTCTTGCAGTCCCAGCACTTGGCGCTCGGCGGCATTGGCCAGCTCGCGCACGTTGCCTGGCCAGTCATGGCTGAACAGGCGCCCCAGCTGTGGACCGTCCAGCGCGACCACCTGGCGGCCCAGGCGCTGTCCGGCCTGGCGAGCGAAGTGCTCGTAGAGCAGGGGGATGTCCTCGCGGCGTTCACGCAATGGCGGCAGGCGCAGTTCGGCAACGGTCAGGCGGTAGGCCAGGTCTTCGCGAAAACGCCCGGCCCGGGCCTCTTCCAGCAAGTCGGGCTTGGTGGCGGCGATGATCCGCAGGTCGACGCTGATGCTCTGGTTGGAGCCCAGGCGTTCGAGCTTCTGTTCCTGCAGCACCCGCAACAGCTTGACCTGCTGGGCCAGGGGCATGCTTTCGATCTCGTCGAGGAACAGGGTGCCGCCGTTGGCATATTCCAGCTTGCCGATGCGCTTGCCCTGGGCACCGGTGAAGGCGCCGCTTTCGTGGCCGAACAGCTCGGCCTCGAACAGTTGCTCGGGAATCGCCGCGCAATTGAGGGCGACGAAGGGCTTGTCGGCTCGGGGACCGAAGTCGTGCAGGCAGCGGGCGATCAGCTCCTTGCCGCTACCGGTCTCGCCCCGCACCAGCACGTTCACCGGCAGCGGGGCCAGCTCCAGCACCTGGCGGCGCAGGGTCTGCAAGGCCTGGGAGACGCCGAGCAAGGTGGCGTCGAGCCTGGCGCGGCTATCGGCCTGCTGGTGCAGGCGGCGGTTCTCCAGCACCAGCCGGCGCTTGTCCAGGGCCCGGCGCAGGCTGCTGAGGAGGATCTCGGGGCTGAAGGGTTTTTCCAGGAAGTCATAGGCGCCATCGCGCATGGCCTCCACCGCCATGGGCACGTCGCCATGGCCGGTCAGGAGGATCACCGGCAGGTCCGGGTCCAGGCGCTGGACCTGGGCCAGCAGTTCCAGGCCGCTGATGCCGGGCATGCGCACATCGCTGAGGATCACCCCGGGAAAGTCCCGTGGCAGTCGCGCCAGGCATTCCCCGGCCCGGCTGAACAGCTGCACCTCGAAGCCCGACAGGCTCAGCCACTGCTCCACGGCGCTGCGGATGCTGGCTTCGTCGTCCACCACCAGCACTGAGTTCAGCATTGGATATGTGCCTCCAGGTCGATGGGCAGGCTCAGGGTGAAGACTGCGCCCTGGTCCTGGTTGGCGACGCTCAGGCGGCCGCCCAGTTCATGGACGATGGCGTAGGACACCGCCAGCCCGAGCCCGAGGCCGTCGCCCACCGGCTTGGTGGTGAAAAACGGATCGAACACGCTCAGCAGATGCTCGTCGGCGATCCCGCCGCCGGTATCGGCCACGCGCAACTGCCAGAGCTGGTCCTCGGCCTCGAGGCTGATCTGCAGGTGTTTGTGGGGTTTGTCCAGCATGGCGTCCAGGGCGTTGCGCAGCAGGTTGATCAAGACCTGCTCCAGGCGGATGGCATCGCCGCGGACCCAGGCGGGGCGAGCCACTTGCAGCATGACCTGGATGTTCTCCGTGCGCAGCCGTGCTTCGAGCAGTTGCAGGGACTGGTCCACCACCGCGGCCAGGTCCAGGCGCTCGCGCAGGCCGCTGGGGCTCTTGCGGGCGAAGGTCTTGAGGTGGCTGGTCAGGGCGGCCATGCGGGTCAGCATGTCGTCCAGCGGCCGCAGGGCCTTGTAGGCTTCGTCCACCCGGCCGTGCTCCAGCAGCAGTCGCAAGGTGGCCAACTGCATGCGCTGGGTGGTCAGGGGCTGGTTGATTTCATGGGCCAGGGCTGCGGACATCTGCCCCAGGGCCGCGAGCTTGGCCGATTGC
This sequence comes from Pseudomonas sp. B6(2017), assembly GCF_002112765.1. Lineage (NCBI taxonomy): Bacteria > Pseudomonadati > Pseudomonadota > Gammaproteobacteria > Pseudomonadales > Pseudomonadaceae > Pseudomonas > Pseudomonas sp. B6(2017). The sequence goes on from NZ_NEIQ01000002.1 coordinate 419,983, forward strand.
ACCAGGCCTTCCTGGGCGGTGCGCAGGTCGCGGGTGCGCTCCTCCACCAATTGCTCCAGCTCCTGGCGATTGCGTTGGCGGATCTTGCCCAGGCGCCAGCGCTGGTTGAGGAAGAGCAGCAGGAACACCAGGGCCAGCCAGGCGCCACCGGCGGCGAGGCCGGCGTTACGGCTTTCCTCGAAGGCACTGGGCGGCTTGCGCAGCAGGTGCAGGGTCCAGCCCTCGGCGGCCAGCGGCAGGGATTCCCAGAGGTAATTGGTCGCGCCCTGGTCGTCCTGGACGCGGATCAACTGGCTGCCGTCGTCGATCTGCTGCAGCTGGGTATGTTGCAGGGGCACCAGCAGTTGCTTGTCGTACTGGCGGGTCAGGCGGATCTCTTCCAGGTCGTTGGCCGACAGCGGCTGCAGGTGGCGGTAGCGCCAGCCCGGCTGGTTGGCGATGAACACGATGCCGCGGGCATCGGTCACCAGCAGGGTATCGCTGCCCTGGCTCCATTCATGTTCCAGCTCGGGAAACTCCAGCTTGACCACCATGGCCCCGAGGAACTCGTCGTTGTCGGCCTTGACCGCGCTGGAGAGGAAATACCCGGGGATGCCGCTGGTCACGCCGATGGCATAGAAGCGCCCGCTGCCCTGGCTGCGGGTCTGCTTGAAGTAGGGACGGAAACCGTAGTTGTGGCCGACGTAGCTGCTGGGCAGGCGCCAGTTGCTGGCGGCCACGGCCAGGCCGTCATGGTTGAGCAGTTCCAGGGTCGAGGAACGGGCTGCGCCGTTGATCTTCTCCAGCTTGCGGTTCAGCGCGTCCTGGGTTTCAGGCGTCACCGATCCCTGGAGCGCCGCGCGCAACTCCGGGTCCAGGGCCAGTACGGCCGGCAGTGCCCGATAGCGTTCGATCAGGGTGTGCAGGGAGTTGGCATACAGTCCCAATTGCTCGTTGGCGCGTGCGGCTTCCTCCACCAGGGTCTGGCGTTCGGCGTGGCGCATGGCCAGGCCGGCGCTGACGACGGTGCCAGCGAGAATCACCAGGATGTAGAACGTCAGGCGAAGGGAGCGTGAGATCTGGGCCATGGGTCGGGGCAGGCTGCATTGGGGGCGGGAACGATAGCATGAGCGCCGGGTGGAACGTTGATCGCGGACAGTGTCGGCAAAGGGCGCGGCACAAAAAAGCGGCGGGCCGTTGGATCAACAGCACCGCCGCTCTGGCCAGGCCGCGAAGGCTTATTGCACTTCTACTGCCAGGCTGTCACTGATCTTTTTCTGCCAGATGGCAGGACCGGTGATGTGTACCGACTCGCCGTTGCTGTCCACGGCGACGGTGACGGGCATGTCCTTGACCTCGAACTCGTAGATCGCTTCCATGCCCAGTTCGGCGAAGGCCAGCACCTTGGACTTCTTGATCGCCTGGGCCACCAGGTAGGCGGCGCCACCGACGGCCATCAGGTACACGGCCTTGCTGTCCTTGATCGCGTCGATGGCGGTCGGGCCGCGCTCGGACTTGCCGATCATGCCCAGCAGGCCGGTTTGCTCGAGGATCTGGCGGGTGAACTTGTCCATGCGGGTGGCGGTGGTCGGACCGGCTGGGCCCACCACTTCGTCACCGACCGGATCCACCGGGCCGACGTAATAGATGAAGCGACCCTTGAGGTCCACCGGCAGCTGTTCGCCACGGTTGAGCATCTCGACCATGCGCTTGTGCGCGGCATCGCGGCCGGTGAGCATCTTGCCGTTGAGCAGGACGGTTTCGCCCGGCTTCCAGCTTTGCACTTCTTCCGGAGTCAGGGTGTCGAGGTTGACGCGACGGGCCGATGGGCCGGCTTCCCAGACGATTTCCGGGTAGGCGTCCAGGGGCGGCGCCTCCAGGGCGGCCGGGCCCGAGCCGTCGAGCACGAAGTGCGCGTGGCGAGTGGCGGCGCAGTTGGGGATCATGCACACCGGCAGCGAAGCGGCGTGGGTCGGGTAGTCCATGATCTTCACGTCGAGCACGGTGGTCAGGCCGCCCAGGCCCTGGGCGCCGATGCCCAGCTGGTTGACCTTCTCGAACAGCTCCAGGCGCAGTTCCTCGATGCGGTTCTGCGGGCCGCGGGCCTTGAGTTCGTGGATGTCGATGGATTCCATCAACACTTCCTTGGCCATCACCGCGGCCTTCTCGGCGGTACCGCCGATGCCGATGCCGAGCATGCCAGGCGGGCACCAGCCGGCGCCCATGGTCGGCACGGTCTTGAGGACCCAGTCGACGATCGAGTCGGACGGGTTGAGCATGGCCATCTTCGATTTGTTCTCGGAGCCGCCGCCCTTGGCTGCCACGTCCACTTCCACGGTGTTGCCGGGAACGATGGAGTAGTGGATCACCGCCGGGGTGTTGTCCTTGGTGTTCTTGCGGGCACCTGCCGGGTCGGCCAGGATCGAGGCGCGCAGGACGTTTTCCGGCAGGTTGTAGGCGCGACGCACGCCCTCGTTGATCATGTCGTCCAGGCTCATGGTGGCGCCGTCCCAGCGCACGTCCATGCCTACGCGCACGAATACGGTGACGATGCCGGTGTCCTGGCAGATCGGCCGGTGGCCGGTGGCGCACATGCGCGAGTTGATCAGGATCTGTGCCATGGAGTCGCGGGCCGCTGGCGATTCTTCGCGCAGGTAGGCCTCGTGCATCGCCTGGATGAAGTCCACGGGGTGGTAGTAGGAAATGAACTGCAGGGCGTCGGCAACGCTCTGAATCAGGTCGTCTTGCTTGATCACGGTCATGAGTCGCGCTCCTCTAAAAGACGGGAACATTTAATAAGGTGACTGCAGCTTGGGTGGATCGGTCGGTTGCAGGCACCTTCCGGGTCATGTACGAAAACGGCCTGCGCGCTGACCCTGCGGCGTTGAAAACAGGCGAGGCGAGTTGTCGTGCAGAACCTTAGGCACGCCGGACAGACAACTGGCGCGACACTAAAAAGGCGCGGCAGTATACCGCGCCTGGGTGCCGGGCACACCCGCCAGGCAGGCAAACGAAAGTCGCCTGGCGCACGGGCGCTGTTCTTGCCTTGCAGAGATGACGACCGCTCGGAGGACTGCCGGAAATTTGCATAGTCATTTGCCGGGCGCAGCACTAAAGTGGCGAGTGGCCTGCAGAGTAGGAAACTCTTGAGCCTCTTTATCTCACGGTGAGTCAACGATTGACCCATAAAGCCATCCAGAGCTTGTTATTCAAGCGCTTCACCATCGCTGCGGGCACCTACGGACTGATCCTGCTGCTGTTCTGGCTGGCCGTTCTCACGGGGCACTACCGGGCATCCACCGGCAGTGCACTGCTGGGCACGGTCCTGGTCCTGGCCAGCCAGGGATTGTTGTGCTGGGTATTCCTCAGTGGGCGCAACCTGCGCCTGGCCGATCCCAGCCTGACCGAGATCCAGGTGGTCCTGGGCATCGCCTGGCAGACCTGGCTGGTCGCCTTGCTCGACCAGGCCCGGGGCGCCTTCCTGGTGTTCTATGTCCTGCCGCTGCTGTTCGGCTTGTTCCATTTGTCGCGCCGGGCCTACCTGCGTTGCACGGTGCTGATCTTCTTCTGCTTTGCCGGCGTCAATCTCTGGGACGGCTATCACTTTGCCCTCGACGACCCGCAACTGGCGGCGCTGCAGGTCTGCGTACTGCTGGTGATGCTGGTGTGGTTGTGCCTGTACGCCGCCTATGTCCAGGCCTCGCGCTCACGCATGCGCCAGCGCCGATTCGCCTTGCAGGCCCACCAGGACACCTTGCGCGGCATGATGCGCCAGCTCGAGGACCTGGTGGCCACCGACGAGCTGACCGGCTTGTTCAACCGCCGGCACTTCCTGCGTATCGCCGGCCGTGAGCTTCAGGCCATGGACCGGCTGCAGGTCCACGGTTTGGCGCTGATCGACCTGGATCACTTCAAGCGTATCAACGATATCCATGGCCATGCCGCGGGCGACCAGGTGTTGCAGGCGTTTTCCGCGGTGGCCACCGCCTGCCTGCGGGACGGCGATGTGCTGGCGCGTTATGGCGGCGAAGAATTCGTGGTGCTGCTGCCCGAATGCGATGCCGAGCGCCTGACCTCCTGCTGCGAGCGCCTGCGCCTGGCCTTCATGCAAGTGCAACTGGTGGGCCTGGACATCCCCGACCTCAGCCTGTCGGCAGGCATGACCCTGCTGCAGGCCGGCGACGAGCTGGATAACGCCTTGCAGCGCGCCGACCAGGCGCTGTATCGGGCCAAGCGCGATGGGCGCAATCGTTGCTGTGCAGCCTGGGAAACACTCGATGCCTGAATTGACCGTGGGCGGCCAGCGCTGGCAGGTGGCGCCTGGCAGCAACCTGCTGGATGCATTGAACCAGGCAGGGGTGGCCGTTCCCTATAGCTGTCGGGCCGGTAGCTGCCACGCCTGCCTGGTGCACTGCGTCCAGGGCTTGCCCGCCGACAGCCGGCCCGATGCCTTGAGCAACGAGCAGCGGCAACTGGGCTGGCGCCTGGCGTGCCAATGCCAAGTGGTAGAAAACCTGCAGGTAGAGACCTTCGATCCTTTGCGTGATGGCTTGCCCGCCACGGTCATAGGTATCGATTGGCTGTCCACCACCGTCCTGCGCCTGCGCCTGCAACCCGGTCGGCCGCTGCGCTACCGGGCCGGCCAGCACCTGGTGCTGTGGACCGCCAGCCGGATCGCCCGGCCATACTCCCTGGTCAGCCTGCCCGAGGATGATCGCTTCCTGGAGTTCCATCTCGATTGCCGCCATCCGGGGCAATTCAGCGACGCGGCCCGCCAGTTGCAAGTGGGCGATCCGCTGCGCCTGGGGGAGTTGCGCGGCGGTGCCCTGCATTACGATCCGGACTGGCAGCAGCGGCCGCTCTGGCTGCTGGGGGCGGGGACCGGCCTGGCACCGTTGTTCGGGGTGCTGCGCGAGGCCTTGCGCCAGGATCACCAAGGCCCCATCCGGGTCATTCACGTGGCCCATGATGCGAGCGAGCACTACCTGGCCAAACCCTTGGCGGCACTGGCGGCCAATCGTCCCGAACTGACCGTGGACCTGCTGGAGGGGGCGCAGCTGGCGTCGTTCCTGGCGCAATTGCGGCTTGTTTCCCGGCAAACCCAGGCCTTACTCTGCGGTCACCCTGACAGTGTCGAAGCCTTCGCCCGGCGCCTCTACCTGGCTGGGTTGCCGCGCAACCAACTGCTGGCCGATGTGTTCCTGCCTCGTGGTTGAGTGCTGATTCCCCCAGAGCGAGATCCCCATGACCGATGCCATCGAGTTGCAACGCGAGGGCGGGCTGCTGACCCTGCGCCTGAACCGCCCCGACAAGAAGAATGCCCTGACCCGTGCCATGTACAGCCGCCTGGCCGAGGTCCTGGTCGAGGCCGATGCCGACCCTGAAATCAACGCGCTGCTGATCTGCGGAAGCAGCGAGTGCTTCACCGCCGGCAATGACATCGCCGACTTTCTCCAGCAACCGCCCACCGACCTGGATAGCCCGGTGTTCCACTTCATGCGCAGCCTGCTGGAGTGCCGCAAGCCGGTGGTGGCGGCGGTGGCCGGCCCGGCGGTGGGCATCGGCACCACCTTGCTGCTGCATTGCGACCTGGTCTATGTCAGTCGTGACGCGCGCTTGCGCATGCCGTTCGTCAACCTCGGATTGTGTCCGGAGTTCGGCTCTAGCCTGATCCTGCCGCGCCTGTTGGGCCAGGCCAGGGCCGCCGAGTTGCTGTTGCTGGGCGAGGGTTTTTCCGGTGAGCAGGCAGCCGCCTGGGGCATTGCCACCGCTGCCTTGGAAAGCGGCGCGGCGGCCCTGGCCAAGGCCCGGGAAGCGGCTTTGCGTTTCAGCCAGCTGGCGCCGGGAGCTGTGCAGGTCAGCAAGCAACTGATGAAGGCGCCGGATCGTGAGCTGCTGCGCCGGGTCATCGAGGAGGAGGGCAGGCTATTTACCCAGCGCCTGCGTTCACCGGAAGCGATCGCCGCCTTGTCCGGGTTCCTCGCCAAGAGCTGAGAGCCCGGCGCTGGCGCTATGCGGAAAAACCCTGCGCACATGAAAAAGCCCCTGCGTTCACGCCGGGGCTTTTGGGTCTCGCGCGGAGCCTGAGTCAGACTACCGGATCGCCAACGTGCAGGATCTTCATGCCGTTGGTGCCACCGGTGGTGTGGTAGCTATCGCCCTTGGTGAGGATCACCCAGTCGCCTTTTTCCACGACGCCACGCTTGAGCAGCTCGTCGATGGCAGCCTGGCTGACCTGCTCCGGCGGCAGCGATGCCGGGTCGAACGGAATGGTGTAGACGCCACGGAACATGGCGGCCCGGGCCTGGGTCTCGCGATGCGGGGAGTAGGCGTAGATCGGCACCGAGGAGCGGATCCGCGACATGATCAACGGGGTGTAGCCACTCTCGGTCAGGGCGATGATCGCCTTCACGCCGGGGAAGTGGTTGGCGGTGTACATGGCGGCCAGGGCGATGCTCTGGTCGCAGCTTTCGAACACCTTGCCCATGCGGTGGCTGGAGGTCTTGCTGGTCGGGTGCTTTTCCGCACCGACGCAGACCCGCGCCATGGCCTGGACCGCTTCGAGCGGGTAGGAACCGGCGGCGCTTTCCGCCGAGAGCATGACCGCGTCGGTGTAGTCGAGCACGGCGTTGGCCACGTCGGATACTTCGGCACGGGTCGGCATCGGGTTCTGGATCATCGACTCCATCATCTGGGTCGCCACGATCACCGCCTTGTTGTGGCGGCGGGCGTGCAGGATGATCTTCTTCTGGATGCCCACCAGCTCGGCATCGCCGATTTCCACGCCCAGGTCGCCACGGGCGACCATTACCGCATCACTGGCCTTGATCAGGCCATCGAGGGTTTCGTCGTCGGCCACGGCTTCGGCGCGCTCGATCTTGGCCACCAGCCAGGCGGTACCACCGGATTCGTCGCGCAGTTGGCGCGCATATTCCATGTCGGCGGCATCACGGGGGAAGGACACGGCCAGGTAGTCGACCTGCATCTCGGCTGCCAGCTTGATGTCGGCCTTGTCTTTCTCGGTCAGGGCCGGGGCGGTCAGGCCACCACCGCGACGGTTGATGCCCTTGTGGTCCGACAGCGGGCCGCCGACGGTCACCACGCAATGCAGTTCGGTGGCGGTGGCGGTTTCCACGCGCATCACCACGCGGCCGTCGTCCAGCAGCAGTTCGTCGCCGACGCCGCAGTCCTTGACCAGGTCCGGATAGTCGATGCCGACGATTTCCTGGGTACCTTCGGTCAGCGAATGGCTGGTGGAGAAGATGAACTTGTCACCGATCTTCAATTCGATGCGCTTGTTGGTGAACTTGGCGATGCGGATCTTCGGGCCTTGCAGGTCGCCGAGGATCGCCACGAAGCGCCCATGCTTGGCGGCCAGGTCGCGGACCAGTTGGGCGCGGGCCTTGTGCTCGGCGGGAGTACCGTGGGAGAAGTTCAGACGGGCGACATCCACGCCAGCGAGAATCAGTTGTTCGAGAACTTCCGGCGAGTTACTGGCCGGGCCAAGGGTGGCGACGATTTTGGTACGACGAACGGACATGCACGGACTCCTGAATTCAAGCGCAACGAGAGGCTACTATGCTCCGCAGCTGTAGTCATTGTTCGTTTGCACTACTTAAATGCTTTGTTTGTTTGCAGCGACAACCTTGAAGATTTTCGCCAATGAGTCGATACACTGCACAAGACAGGAGATACCCCATGCGATTCGTACTCATTGCTGCCCTGGCCGTCAGTGTTGTCGGCTGTACCCGCTGGTCCATGGACCACCATCTGAACAATGCCTACCGCGCCTATGACGCTGGCAGTTGCGAGCGAGTGATGCTCGAGCTGAGCCAGGTCGATCGCGCCAGTCGTGCGCGGCGCTATATCCAGCCTGAAGTGTCGATGCTGCGTGGCCAGTGCCTGGAGCGCCAGAAGCTGTTCGTCGACGCCGTCCAGACCTACCAGTTCATCATCACCCAGTACCCCACCAGCGAATATGCCTACCGCGCCCGGGCGCGCCTGGACACCTTGCAGCAACTGGGGCACTACCCGGCCAATGGCGCGGCCCAGGTTCGTCGCACCGCCTTGTGAGATCCTCTCGGGGCATTGCCATCGCCCCGGGTGCTTGAGCTAACATTCGTACATGCGGCCCAGCAGGCGTAGTTCTGCAGGTGCGGTTCGAAGACTGCCCCCGATCTTCTCCGGGGCAGGGGCATGGAGCCCTATGGCGACGTTGCTCGCCTACCTGGCCGGGAGAGCGAGCCAGTATCGGGGCCGTTCCGAAGCACTAGCGCGGTCATGCTTAATGACCTTTGCATAGCGATACCCAGCATGTTCACGGAACGTCGGATCGAACGGCAGCAGCTGCCGTCTTTTTTGAAGGTCTTCAACCGGTTCACCGACAAGCCCGTCGGGTTCCTCGGCAATCTCTCGGCCGATGGGCTGATGCTGATCAGCCAATTGCCGATGTTGGTCGGTGGCGAGTTCGAGTTGCGGGTCAAGGTGCCAGCGGGTGAAGGCCAGTTGCAATTGGTGGATTTCAGCGCCCGTTGCCTGTGGTGCCATGAGGACCTCACGCCCCATCACTACGACAGTGGCTTCAGCCTGCAGCGTTCCTCACCGGAACTGGCCGAGCTGGAGCAGGCCCTGCGGCATTACTTCAGCTTCTATCCATTGCAGGCCTCGGCCTGACTCCCCGGGCAGCCGCTACAGGCTGCCTGCTTTCTTCCAGTTCAGATAACGGCTTACCAGCTCGGCGCCCAATTCTCCCGGGCGGACGTCGAGCAGGCTGATGCCGTGGGCGCCCAGGCGCTCGTGGAGTTCGGCGCGGCTGTTGAGGTAGTGGACCGTAGCGCTATAGGTCAACGCCTCGGAGAGGGTCTGCACCGGCGTCTGGCGCACCTGGTCGAGGACTTCTTCGCGCAGGCTTGCCACCAGCACCCGATGCTGGCGCCCGATGCGCTTGACCGCCGTGAGCAATTCCTGGTCGTCCTCGTCCCGCAGGTTGGTGACCAGCACCACCAGCGCGCGGCGCTTCTGCCGGGCCAGCAGTTCGCTGGCGGCGGCCTGGTAGTCGGCGGGGCGCTGGCTGCTCTGCAGGTCGTAGACGCCGTTGAGCAACACGCTGAGCTGGGCCGGCCCCTTGACCGGTGCCAGGTAGCGTGACGGATTGGCGGCGAAGCTGCACAAGCCCACAGCATCACCCTGGCGCAGGGCCACGTAGCTCAGCAGCAGGCAGGCGTTGAGGGCGTGGTCGAAGTGCGCCAGTTCATCGTCCTGGCTACGCATGCGGCGTCCGCCATCGAGCATGAAGATGATCTGCTGGTCGCGTTCATCCTGGTATTCCCGGGCGATCGGCGTGCGTTGGCGAGCGGTGGCCTTCCAATCGATCTGGCGCAGGCTGTCGCCCTCGCGAAATTCCCGAAGCTGGTTGAATTCCAGGCCCAGGCCCCGGCGTTGCCGCTGGCGTACCCCGAGTTGGCTGAGCCAGTTGTCCACCGCCAGCAACTGGCCGCCGTAGAGGCGGGCGAAGTCCGGGTAGACCCGGGTGCTGTCCTGGACCGCCACCAGGTGCCGGACCTGCCACAGGCCCAGTGGGCTGGGCAGGTTGATAGCGCACCGCTCGAAATCGAAGCGGCCCCGCAATAACGGGCGCACGTTGTAGCTCACGCGGCTGGCGTGGCCGGGCTCGAGGCTGGCCGACTGCGGCAGGTGTTCGAAGGCCAGGCCCTGGGGCGGATGATCGAACAGCTGCACATCCAGTGCCTGTCCATGGGTGTGGCGGATCTCCAGTTGCACTTCGCTCCAGCGTCCCAGGGGCAGGCTGCCGGGCAAATGCCGGCGTACCTGCGGTGCAGGCAGGCGCCAGGCGCGCCAGGCGTCGAGCAGGGCCAGCAACGACAACGCCAGCACCAGGCCCCAGGCGACCGAGTCCAGGCGTGGGGCGATCTCCACGCCCAGGGCCCGGGTCGCTCCGAGAATGGTGCCCAGGCCGGCCAGGACGCCGAGCCAGATCAGCAGCAAACGGGTCGGTTTCATCGCCGTTGGCCGCTCACAGGCGCGGTGCCGGAATTTGCTCGAGCATCTGCTGGAGCACCTGTTCCACCGACAGGCCCTCGATGTCCAGTTCCGGGGCGACACGCACCCGATGGCGCAGTACGGCCATGGCGCAGCCCTTGATGTCGTCGGGAATCACGAAGTCGCCACCGCGCAGCAACGCGCGGGCCCGACCGCCGCGTACCAGGGCGATGGAAGCCCGCGGGCCGGCGCCGAGGGTCAGGCCCGGCCAGCTGCGAGTGGCCCGGGCCAGGCGCACGGCGTAGTCGAGCACCTGGTCGTCCAGCGGCAGCTCGCTGGCGATGCGTTGCAGGTCCTGCACATCCTCGGCCTGCAACACGGTGCGCAGGGGCTGCACATCGAGCATGTCGGCGCGGGTCGAGCGCGCCACCTGGCGGACCATCTCCAGCTCCTGGACGGCGTCCGGATAATCCATGCGCAGCTTGAGCATGAAGCGATCCAGCTCGGCTTCGGGCAACGGATAAGTGCCTTCCTGCTCGATGGGGTTCTGGGTGGCCAGGACCATGAACGGCTGGGCAATGGGCAGCGCCCGGCCTTCGAGGGTCACCTGGCGTTCCTGCATGGCCTCCAGGAGGGCGGCCTGGGTCTTGGCCGGCGCGCGGTTGATCTCGTCGGCCAGCAGCAGGTTGGTGAACAGCGGCCCCTTGCGCAGCTTGAATTGCTCGCTGGCAAGGTCATACACCGCATGGCCGGTGACGTCGCTGGGCATCAGGTCGGGAGTGAACTGGATACGTGCGAAATCGCCGTCGAAACAGCGGGCCAGGGCACGTACCAGCAGGGTCTTGCCCAGGCCTGGAACACCCTCGAGCAGCACGTGGCCCCCGGCGATCAGCGCCGTCAGCACATCGTCGATCACCGCTTGCTGGCCGATCACCGCCTTCTGCAGTTCCTGGCGCACGGCCTGGGCCAGCTGGCTGGCCCGTTGCCGCTGCTGGGGCGCTGTGGCCGGGGACGGCTCGGCGCAGGCAAGTGGTTCTGCGGATTGTTCACTCATGGATTATGCAACCTTACTGACGGTTAGTTTTTAGCGCCCATAACACAGGCGCATAACCAGAATTTCTCGCGCTTGTGTCCTGCAGGCCGGCTGGGAGACTGACAAGCCATGCGCATTCTATCCATGCAGTCAGTTTGATTGCATCAAAGCCTGCCATCCTGGCCTTGATCGTTGGGGCTGCTCGAATCACCGCTCTTGATCGAGACGACATTCAGACATTGGCAGGCGGCGCTACGACTCTCTTGCTGTCGGCAGGAGAGGGCGCCGCCGTTGGCTGAATTCTGGGAGTTAGGCCCAGGTTGTAACGCTGCGGCTGCAACGGATGGACGCCACCATCCACGTTGGCTGGGCTAATCCAGCTGGCTAGCAGGGTTTGTCGTCGGGTCATGCCACAAGCTTGATATTAGAGGGGCTAATTCGAGAATGTCTTTTATTTCTTTGCTTTCAAAGGCATTGGTTGTGTTGAAACGGTAGGACGCAGAAAAGAAGTGGTTGTCGTCTCCTGTTGCACCCCCAGGGGTTTTTCTATATCGCTCGCTGGTCTTTCCGAAGTGGATGTTTCTGGCTAGCAATTCTTCAAGATGGACTGCGCGGCATCTTATCTCTGTCTCGCTTGATAGCGAGCTGTTCAAGATGGTGTATCGATTTATTAGCATGTTTCTTAGGTTGATGGTTTTTCTGATCGAGCTGTACAAGTCGATATTCAGTGCTTGCTGAATGACGTCGATGATATTGAAGGCCCTGCTGCCGTTGGTGTGTTCTTTTTCGTAGGAATAAAGGTCATTGTCGATGCCGACTGCAAGGAAGATGCAGTTTTTCATTTTTACGAATTCATTTCTCGCTTCGATCATTTCATTGATGGGAATGCTGTTGAGTGCAAGAAAGAGTGAGTAGCAGATTTGTGCGCCAAAACTTGAAGCTCTAATTGCGCAATATGTATTGAGGGGTATGCTGGATTTTGCCTGGTTGCTGCATATTTCCCAGATGAAACCTGACATTTGATTGCTTACGGCGTTCATCAGGTGCATGTGGTTTTTGCGGGGTAATTGCTTCATGAACCTTTGCCGTATGTCGATAAAGGATTTTATTGCGGGATGCTGGTCATCCAGGCTTGGGTTCTGCTCGTGATCGAACTCGCAGATGAATTTAATGGTGCTGAGCAACTCGATGGTGCTATCGGTCGTGTTGGCGGAAGCGCTATTTTCAATTATGTCGTCTATGACCAATATCCAGGATGCCAGGTCGAATACGACGTTGATGAACTTGTTGTCGATGTAGGGGTGTATGAGGCGTATGTACTGCGAGGCCGTGTGTACGACGGCTTCGGCAAAGCTGCCGTCTTCGACGAGCTGCATTTTCTTCAGCCAAAGGGTACTCCCAAGCAGCTCGGTGTTTTGAGAGTGGTGAGGCTTGAAGTCGAAAGGAAGATAGAGTCGGGTATCGTCATCAGTCATGCTGTTCATTGAGAACCGCCACCTTTTAATCATGATTATTGGTGATCCAATTAAGAACGAAGTGCTGGCGTTTCTATTGTTGGGTTTCGGATCAAGCTTGATCTCATTGCCAGTGGCCTCTGCCTGGTGTTTATCGGCGCGGTTGCCCAGTGGGTCATCAATGGCCAAGTTGTCCCCTGGGGTGTCTATGGCTATCTAGATGGCTTGGGGTTTTATTGGCCCTGAAATCCCCGTGCCTCGTAGCGGGGCGATAACTTTTCACCAGGTATTGGAACAGTATGGCTGTCCTTGAACAGAGGATTTTATAAGGTGGCTCGGGAGAGTTTGGAAAGCTGTAGAGCTGGCGACTTCATATGGTGCTTTCGCGTGACTATTTGCAGAGATACACAATGATGGCCGGCAGCATTCTTCTGCACCATGTGCAACATGGCTGATAGCCGGGATTGGAGTTGCAAGTTTCTTGTCGCTGGAGGCGCTAACGAATCTTGCTCGGTAGCTGGAATAAGTAAAGCTGCTGTTTTGCCATTGCCAGAGTGTTGATTTATCTTGTGGGAATCGTTCCCAATAGCAGTCTCTATCCATGATGTTTTTCGCTTGAGTATGTTCGGTAAGCGTCAGTAGATGGTTTTATAGTTGGTTGTGTTTTTCAGTCCGATGTTGCGTCACGACCAAGGAGATTGAAAAGAGGAAGGGGAAGCCGGTGTGTATCAGGTTTGGAAACGCAACAGTAAAAGTACCCAGGTTGGACCCGCAGGCTCTCAATAGTTTCTAGCACATCCCATGATGCTAATTAGCACGTTTGGCTATATCGGGAGCTTGCGATGTTCAAGCCTGGTCTAGTGGGTTTTAGTGCCTATGCCCTCATCAGCTGTGATGGGCTCTCGTAGGCTGAGGCTCGCCCCAGGGTATCGCTGTCGCAATGCTTTGGTTGTCGTGTGGGACAAAAGATCACAAGGCATTCCTGAGGGTTTGCAGCTGGGCGACCAGGTGGCTGAAGTCGGTACTGGACAGCCGTTGCCCGGGCCGCGGTTGCAGTGCTTGCCTGGCTGCCTCCACGGGTTGCTGGCTGAGCAGCGCGAGCACTTCGCACTGGGCTTGGGGCTCGAGTTGTTCGAAGCCCGGGTGTCGGCGCCGGGCCCGGCGCCGGATATCCAGTTGCAGGGCCTGCAACAAGGGGCCCTGGCCGCCATGGCGAAGAATGAAACCGGCACTGGCGCGCAGGTGCTCGAGTAGCTGGCGCCGGGCCTTGGGCGCCGGTGCCAGCAATGGGCCCTGGCGGAATCCGGCGTGCCACAGCCACAGGACTATGAGCAGGCCGAGGGCCACCAGCGCCTGGGGGAAGTTCTTCCACAACAGTTGCCAGAGATTCGGATGGTTGGTGTCGAACAGCAACGTCACCGCGGTATCGGCGTTCAGGTACCACAACAGCCAGGCGTTGTCGTAGCGACCGATGGCCGGGCTCTTCCAGATATCGGCATCGGTCAGCACGGTGATGCTGCCCTTGCCGTGCTCGAGCTGCAGCATGTGGGTGGCCACGCCGCTGCTGGCCCAGGACTGCGCGAGGCCTTGCGGGTCTTCGAGGTGGTAGGCGGTATCGAAGCTGATGTAGGCCGGGGCCCGCTCGCCTTCGACATGGACCTTGGTCAGCTTCGGATAAGCGTCGTCCGCCTCCGGCTCCGGTGGTTCCTCGAGGTCCTCGCTCATCATTTGCTGCACCTGGACCCGGTCCAGCAGCAGGTCGCCGCTTTGCTCGGTCTCCTCGTCCCACAGCGCTTCGGCGACGAACACCAGGTGCCCGCCGGCACGGGCCCAATCCAGTACCTGGTCGGCCTGGTGCGGGCTCATGTTCGAGCGGTCCCCGAGCATCAGCAGGCTATTGCCGGCAGGCTTGAGGGTCGCCAGCACCTCCAGGCCATTGGCGTGTTCCACCTTGAGGCCACGTTCGCGCAGGAACATCTGCGCCGCCAGGTAGGGGTTGGCCAGGGCTTCCGGCGACGGACCGTGATCCACCAGCTCCTGGTAGGGCGTGGCGTGGCGATAGAGGTAGTAGCCGGCAGTGCCGAGCACCAGGATCACCAGCAGGGCGAGGATGCCCCATACGGTACGGCTCATGATGCGGCTCCTGGGCCGAAGAGCTGGCGCCAGCCATCGCACAGGCGTGGTTGCGCCTCGGCGCCGGGAACCTGGTGCCCGTAGGCCATGTTTTGCCAATGCCGGGTCAGTTCGATGCTGAAGCTCTCCAGCTGCGGGTGCCGCAGGGCCTTGATCCGTTCCAGCACCTGGCCTTCGGTGTCGCCGATGTCCAGGGGCAGGTGGAAGTCTTCCAGCAGGCGGCTGAGCAGGGCCCGGTAGAGCAGGCCCAGGGCTTCGCGCGGTTGGCTTGGCCAGAGCGCGGCGGCATGGGCCGCGACATCATCCGGCAAGGTCTGGCTGCCGACCTCCAGGCCGAACAGTTGCTGAGGCATGGCCGGTGGACGGGTCTTGCGTGGCTGCGGGCGCCAGCCGACGAAAGTGCGCAACCAGTCGCGATATCGCCACAGCAACCATGCCAGCGCTCCCAGCAGCAGCCCCCAGAGCAATATCTCCAGGCCTTTGCCCAGGGCGTTGAAGTTGCTCTTGCCCAGGCCTTCCAGCAGATCCTTGAGCCAACCCGGCGGCTTGTCCTTGGCGTCTTTTTTCTGTGGCTGCTCTTCGCCGAAGCGATAGCGGGTCACCGATTCCTGATTCTTGAACGGTGGCTTTTCCAGGATGCCCTTGATGCTGTCCTGCGCCGCCTTGCTGGTCAGCGGCTGTTGCAGCAGGCGCGGACTCTCGGGACCAGCCACGACCTGCTTGGCATTGCTGGCGGTGGCGGCCCAGAGCGACTGGCTGGGTGCCAGCCACAACGCGCCCAGTACCAGCAGCAAGGCGCAGGCCCCGGCCAGGCGCTGGCGCAGGCGGCGGAACACCAGTTCGATGTCCCAGGCTTCCAGCTCAGTGCGACGGTTGAGGTACAGGCTGAAGCCGCAGGCTACGTAGAGCGGCTCCCAGACCACCAGCACCAGGGCGTAGAAGGCATTGGTCAGGTGTTCCAGCCATAGCCAGTCCTGCTGGGCGGCGACGATCAGGGTCTGCCAGTTCCAGTCCAGCTCCACTTGCTGCGGCAGTAATAGGTAGAACAACGCCATCAGGCCGATCCACAGTGCGCCTTCCAGGTGCACTCCGATCACTGTCAGCCAGCGTGCGGCCCCGGCGTTGCGCTGCAGCAGGACCCCCAGGCGTTGCTGGCGGGCATCGCCGCTCAGCCCCTCGAGTTGCATTACCGGCATCAGGAAGCTGCGGCTCATGCTCAAGCGGCGCCAGGTCAGGCTGGCCAGCAGTTGCGGCTTGAGCAGGCGTGGCCATTGCCGCAAAGCCTGGCCCAGGCTCGGGGTATCGCCGAACAGCGCCTTGGACAGGATGAACAGCGGCAGGCGCTCGAAGGCCGGCTTCAGCCACCAGAACAACAGCAATGCCAGGGATGGCCAATCCCAGAGCAACAGGCTCAGCAGGGCGAATACCGGCAAGCTGACGATGGCCCAGCTGGTCATCAACAAGCCCCGGTGGCGCTGGCCCATGAGCATGCCCAGGTCCATGGCTTCCCAGGCGTTGCGCGGGCGGATCACCACGCTGGCATCACTCAGGCGCATGGGGGACTCTTCCGGCAAGGCCCAGGTAGGACAGGACCAGGGCCCACAGCGCTGCGCCGACGCTGTACTTGACCCAGGGCGCGGGCCAGGTCATGGAGGACCAATAGGCCTCGATGAAGGCTGCGATCAACAGGAAGACGATCACCCCATAGACCAATTGCACGCTGATTCGCGCCGCCTGCAGCAGGGCTTCGCCACGAGACAGGCGCCCAGGGGCGATCAGCGCCCAGCCCAGCTTCAGGCCTGCGGCACCGGACAAGGCGATGGCCGTGAGCTCGAAGGCGCCATGGCCGATGACGAAAGGCCAGAAGGTCTGGCCGAAACCGATCTGGGTCAGGTGGCCGGCGATGGCCCCGATGATCAGGCCGTTGAAGACCAGGAAGAACACGCTGCCCAGGCCGAACAGCAGGCCGCTGGCGAACGTCTGAAAGGCGATGCCGATGTTGTGCATGATGTAGTAGCCGAACATCACCCAGTCTTCGCTGGAGGCGCGTTCGACGGCGCGACCCAGGTGACCGGCGGCCGGGTCGTACATGCCGCGCATTTCGCCCACTTGTTGTTGGCTGATCAAGCTGTAGACCAGCTCGGGGTACAGGTACACCAGCAGACCGATGCCCAGCAGGCTGACGAAGAACAGCAGGCTGGCGATCGTTACCAGGCGCCACTCCTGGCGCACCAGGCGCGGGAAGCCGGCCAGCAGGAAGCCCAGTACGTTGGCGCTGATGGCGGTGCGCCGGCGGTATAGCTGCTGGTGGCCGCGCAGCGCCAGCTGTTGCAGCGGATCGATCAGGTAGCTGCTGTAGCCGCGCTCCTGGGCCAGGGCCAGGTGCTGGCACAGGCGCCGGTAGTCCTGGACGAAGGTCTGGCATTGCTCGGCCTTGGCCCGGCCTTGTTCAAGTTGCTCGAGCAGTTGTGCGAAGTGCTGCCATTGGGCCTGGTGGCGGCTCTCGAAAAGACTTTGCTTCATGTCGCTCCCAGGAAACCGCGGGCAATGCCGTTGAGTTCGGCAGTGGCCTGGGCGGTGGGTACGTGCAGCGGCTGGGCCAGGATGGCCGCCAGCTCCTGGGTCCGTTCAGCGGACAGCTGGGCCTGGCGCTCGGCGAAACCGAGGATCGCCCGTTGTTCATCCAGACTCAGGGCGAAGGGCGCGCTGCGGGGCGTGGCCGGGGGAAGTTGCGGCCGTTCGACTGTCTGCTCGCGATAGATCACCAGGGTACCGGCGGCCAGGTCGCCCAGGCGCTTGAAGGCCGGGTGCTGCAGGCAACTGATGGCGCCGAGGAAGTAAGCGAACGGCAGCATGTCGGCAAAGCGCAGCAGGTTGCGGGTCAGGGAGGCGCTCCAGCCGATCGGCGTGCCATCGTCCTGTACCACCCGCAGCCCCATCATCTGCTTGCCGGGGGAGCGGCCCTGGTTCAGCACCTCGAACAGCACCATGTACCACCAGCTGATCAGGAACAGCAGGATCGAACCCAGGCCGATGCCGATCTCGCCGAAAAAGCCCAGGGCGACGAACAGCACGCCCATGACCAGGGCGCGGATGCCCAGGTCCAGGCCATAGGCCAGGGTACGGACCAGCAGTCCCGCCGGTCGCAGTGGCAGATCGATACCCTCCGGGGTTTCGACCTGGTAGCGCGTATCCAATGGCGGGGGCAGCGATGCGTTCCTTGGCGGTGCTGGTGTTTCGGACATGGGCAACTTGCTGGATGGCCTGGTGGAGAAAAATCCAGCGCCGATGCTAGCAGTGTCTGAGGGGCAAACGACATCATTAACTGCGAATTAAAGTACTTCGGGGCAGGGCTGCGGGTCGATGCGGCTGGCCCTGGCGCTATGCAAGCGCCTAGACTGCGTCGGTCTTTCAGTTCAGGAACAGGCCGTGACTTCCCTCTTTTGGTACGACTACGAAACCACTGGCATCAACCCGCGCAACGACCGTCCGTTGCAAGTGGCAGGTATTCGCACCGACCTGGCGCTCAATGAAATTGACGAGCCGGTCAACCTCTATTGCCAGCCCGCCGACGATATCCTGCCGCACCCGGCAGCTTGCATGATCACCGGCATCACTCCGCAGCGCCTGGCCGAGCGCGGGTTGAGCGAGGCTGATTTCATGACCCGGGTGCATCAGCAGTTGGCCCGCCCGGGAACCTGCGGCGCGGGCTACAACACCTTGCGTTTCGACGACGAGATGACTCGCTACGGCCTGTATCGGAATTTCTTCGACCCCTATGCCCGGGAGTGGCAAGGCGGCAACAGTCGCTGGGACCTGATCGATGTGGTACGGGCGGCCTATGCGCTGCGGCCCCAGGGTATCGCCTGGCCTGAAGAACAGGGCCAGGTGACGCTGAAGCTGGAGCGCCTGACGGCAGAGAATGGCATCGACCATGGCCAGGCACACGAGGCCTTGTCCGATGTGCGAGCGACCATTGCCCTGGCGCGACTGATCCGCGACAAGCAGCCCAAGCTCTATGAATGGTTGTTCCAGTTACGCAGCAAGCAGCGGGTGATGGACCAGATCCGCCTGTTGCAGCCAATGGTGCACATCTCCGGGCGTTTCTCCGCCGCGCGGCATTATGTCGGCGTGGTGTTGCCCCTGGCCTGGCATCCGCGCAATCGCAATGCGTTGATCGTCTGCGACCTGCACCTGGATCCCCAAGGACTCCTGGACCTGGATGCCCAGACGTTGCGCCAGCGCCTGTATACCCGGCGTGAAGACCTGGCCGAAGGCGAATTGCCCGTGCCGTTGAAACTCATCCATATCAATCGCTGCCCGGTGGTGGCGCCGTTGAATGTGTTGCGTGTCGAAGATCAACAGCGCCTGCACTTGGATATGGAAGAATACCAGCGCCGCGCTTTGCGTCTGAGCGAGGCTCGGGAAGTTTGGCAGGATAAACTTTCGCTGATTTACGGACCTGATGAATTCGCTGCCAGCGAGGATCCGGAGCAGCAGTTGTACGATGGCTTTATTGGTGATCGCGATCGCCGCTTGTGTGAGCAAGTGCGCCAGGCCGATCCGCAGCATTTGGCTCTGCAAGAATGGCCGTTCGATGATGAGCGGTTGCCGGAACTTCTGTTCCGCTACCGTGCCCGTAACTTTTCGGAAACATTGAGCAAGGATGAGCAAGAGCGCTGGCGCGGATTCTGCCAGCAACGTTTGCTTGATCCGCAACTGGGGGCGCCCAATACCCTGAAAAGTTTTCGGCAAGCTCTGGAGCAATCCCTGTTAAGTGCTGATCCGAGTCAATGCCAGGTGCTGGAGCAATGGCGGCAACATGTTCGCGATCTGGCCCTGCGACTGGGCCTTTAAAAAGTTGCCGGCGGCGTTCGACGTGAACGCCAGGCATAAAAAAACGCCAGTGACCTGGCGTTTTTTAATTGTAGCTAAAAGACCGCGGGTCGGTCTGCGGGCCTTAGTCCAGCAGGGTTGCCCAGCCTTCAACCACATCGCCACCCCACTTGGCTTTCCACTCTTTGAGGGTCTTGTGGTTGCCGCCTTTGGTTTCGATGACTTCACCGTTATGCGGGTTTTTGTACTGTTTAACTTTACGCGCACGCTTGGTGCCGGTGGTTTTCACAGCGGCCCGCGGTGCTTTAACTTTGGATTCCGGATCCAGCAGCGCGATGATGTCGCGCAGGGACTTGGAGTACTCGCCCATCAGGCTGCGCAATTTGCCTTCGAACTCCAGCTCGGCTTTCAGCTTGTCGTCTTGGGACAGGTTCTTCAAACGTGCTTGCAGTTCTTTGATAGCTTCTTCTGTTGCACGGTATTCGTTGATCAGGGACATGGGGGCTACCTTGTTGGGCGCTGGGTGGCTGGATGACAATGTTGCAATAATAGTCACGGAGTTTGTACAAGTAAACATAATACCGATGCTTTATTTGGCCTTCTTAGTGTCTTTAGGCGTAACAGCCATTTCGCTATTTAATAGAAGCGCAGGTTTTCTTGTGATATTCACAAATTAGTTGTGCGCTATTTGCAAGTGTTGCCATCTGTACTGGGAACACCGCTGGTTAAGCCTGATCTAAGGCCCTGTTGCCGGCACCGATCGGCAGTGCCGGTGCAATGAATACTGCAGTTTTGCTGCGCAATGGCTAGAATGGCGACCTTTGCGAAGTTCTGGAGTTTCCCCCCCATGCGCACCTTTCGGTTGGTGATTTCTTGCCCTGACCGCGTTGGCATCGTTGCCAAAGTCAGTAACTTTCTGGCCTCCCATAACGGTTGGATCACCGAAGCGAGCCACCACTCGGACAACCAGAGCGGTTGGTTCTTCATGCGCCACGAGATTCGTGCCGACTCCCTGCCTTTTGGCCTCGAGGCATTTCGCCAGGCGTTCGCGCCCATCGCCGAAGAGTTCTCGATGGACTGGCGGATCACCGATACCGCCGAGAAAAAGCGCGTGGTGCTGATGGCCAGCCGCGAGTCCCATTGCCTGGCCGACCTGTTGCACCGTTGGCACAGCAATGAGCTGGACTGCGATATCCCTTGCGTGATTTCCAACCACGACGACCTGCGCAGCATGGTCGAATGGCACGGTATCCCGTTCTTCCACGTTCCGGTGGATCCGAAGGACAAGCAGCCGGCCTTCGCCGAGGTCTCGCGCCTGGTCAAGGAGCATGGTGCCGACGTGGTGGTGCTGGCGCGCTACATGCAGATCCTGCCGCCGCAGCTGTGCCAGGAGTACGCCCAACAGGTCATCAACATCCACCACAGCTTCCTGCCGTCCTTCGTCGGCGCCAAGCCTTACCACCAGGCATCCCTGCGTGGCGTGAAGCTGATCGGTGCCACCTGCCACTACGTGACCGAAGAGCTGGACGCCGGTCCGATCATCGAGCAGGACGTAGTGCGGGTCAGCCATAGCGACAGCATCGAGGATATGGTGCGGTTCGGGCGTGATGTGGAGAAGATGGTGCTGGCCCGCGGCCTGCGCTACCACCTGGAAGACCGCGTGCTGGTGCACGGCAACAAGACCGTGGTGTTCTGATTGAAAAAAACCAGGAGCGGGCGCTGAATATCCCGGTCCTGGTTTGCAATCGACGAGGTCAGCCTCATGACCGATCCTCTGGATAAAGCCACTTCCCAGGCTCCCGCCGTACTGGGCGAGGGTTGCCTGAGCCGCTACGACCCCGATGAACTCGATGCCGAGGATGGCACCGATTTCCCGGGGGCGGCCGAACTCTGGGAGCAGTTGCAGCAAGAGCCTCCAGCGCCATCGCGTTGAGGCTGGTGGCCGGCGCCTGATGCTCCGCCGGCCTGTCCAAGGGGCGTTCGCCCCGATCTTCAGATCCTGAAACTGCCCACCAGGTGCTTCAGGCGTGCTGCCTGCTGCTCCAGGTCGGAGCATGCGCGCAGAGTCGCCTGCAGGTTTTCCACGCCTTCCTGGTTCAGGGTATTGATCTCGGTGATGTCCATGTTGATGGACTCCACCACCGAGGTCTGCTCTTCAGTGGCGGTGGCCACCGACTGGTTCATGCCATCGATCTCGCCGATACGCTGGGTCACGCTGTTCAGGCGTTCTCCGGCCTGGTTGGCGATCTCCACGCTGTCCTGGCTGTGGCGCTGGCTGTTGCTCATGGTGCTGACGGACTCACGCGCGCCGACTTGCAGCTCCTCGATCATCGTCTGCACCTGTTGCGCCGACTCCTGGGTGCGGTGGGCCAGGTTGCGTACTTCGTCGGCGACCACGGCGAAGCCACGCCCGGCCTCGCCGGCGCGGGCGGCCTCGATCGCGGCGTTGAGCGCCAGCAGGTTGGTCTGCTGGGAAATGCTGGTGATTACCTCGAGGATCTGGCCGATGTTCACGGTCTTGCTGTTGAGGGTCTCTATATTGTTGCTGGAGGCACTGATCATGTCCGACAGCTGGTTCATCGCCTGGATGCTGCGATCCACCACTTGCTGGCCATCCTCGGCCAGGTTGCGAGCGTCGCTGGCCTGTTGCGAGGCTTGGGCGGCGTTGCGGGCGATTTCCTGGGCCGCGGCGCCCAGCTGATTGATGGCGGCGGCGACGCTATTGGTGCGACTGGCCTGTTCGTCGGAGTTGAGCATCGACGAGTTGGAGGCGCTGACCACACGCAGGGCGACCTCGTTGACGTGTTCGGTGGCCGAGGACACCTCGCGGATCGAGCCGTGGATGCGTTCCACGAAGCGGTTGAAGGCGATGCCCAGGATGCCGAACTCGTCGTGGTTATGGATGTTCAGGCGGCGGGTCAGGTCGCCTTCACCGTCGGCGATGTCCTGCATGGCACGGGTCATCACGTGCAAGGGTTGCATCAGCAGGCGAATCAGCAGGCCCAGCAGGGCGATGGTCAGGGCCACCGCCGTCAGGGTGGCGATCACCGCCGAGGTGCGGAATTCACTGAGCATCGCGAAGGCCTTGTCCTTGTCCACCGACAGGCCGATGTACCAGTTCACCGAGGACAGGCCCTTGATCTGGGTGAAGGTGACGATGCGCGTCTTGCCGTCGACACTGACTTCGCTCAGTTCATTGCTGATCTTCGGCGTGTCCTGGGGGTAGATGTCCTTGAGGTTCTTCATCACCAGGTTCTTGTCCGGGTGGACCAGCACCTTGCCGTCGGCACTGATCAGGAAGGCATAGCCCATGCCGTCGAAGTCCAGGGCGTTGACCGTGTCGGCGATCACTTGCAGGCTCAGGTCGCCGCCGACCGCGCCGGTGCGCTGGCCGTTCTTGAGCACGCTGTCGACGATGGAAATCACCAGTTGCCCCGTGGCCAGGTCGACATAGGGCTCGGTCAGGGCGGAGCCATTGGTGCTTTCGGCGCTCTTGTACCAGGGGCGCGCGCGCGGATCGTAGCCATCGGGCATCTTGCTGTCCGGGCGGATAATGAAGCTGCCGTCCTGGTTGCCCAGGTAGGCACCCATGAAGGTGGAGCTCACGGCCTTCTGTTGCAGCAGGTTGCTGACATTGGCCGGGTCGGGGTTCAGGGCCACCGACTGGGAGAGGTTCTCGATCAACAGCGCACGGCCAGCGAGCCAGGTCTGAATATTTTTTGCAGTGACGTCGCCCATTTCCTGAAGATAGTTGTCCAGATCATCACGGATGGCGTTACGTTGCAGGTAATCGTTATAGAGCGTGAATAGTGCAAAGGCAGCTATGACGATGAGCGAGGCGGCAAGCAGGATCTTGTGGCTGAAGCGCAGATTTTTGTTCATGGCTTGGGGTGTCCGCTAAGGTCTTTGAGTCCAGGGCATCGGGTTGGAACGGTGCGCCAAAGAGGCGGTGTTATAAATAAGCTGATATCTCCATCTATCCCAAGGGAATTACCTGACCTTCATTTCAGATACTTCTGATCCATCATTTCTTCATATCGACCGTGTAAGGCCAAAGATTAACCAGGGGTGACAAAATGCCTGACTCATCGCAACTCATCATCGGCGCCGGCCTCGACGGCCAACCGATCGCCCAGGCCATGCGCCTGGCCAACCGCCATGGCCTGGTGGCTGGCGCTACCGGTACCGGCAAGACCGTCACCCTGCAGCGCCTGGCGGAGGCTTTCAGCGATGCCGGGGTGGCGGTCTTCGCCGCGGACATCAAGGGTGATCTCTGCGGGCTGGGTGCCGCGGGCGATCCCCAGGGCAAGGTCGCCGAGCGGATTGCCGGCATGCCCTGGCTCAACCACCGGCCCCAGGCCTATCCCGTGACCTTGTGGGATATCCATGGCCAGTCCGGTCATCCACTGCGCACTACCCTGAGCGAAATGGGACCGCTATTGCTGGGCAGCCTGCTGGAGCTCACCGACAGCCAGCAGTCGGCGTTATATGCGGCGTTCAAGGTGGCGGATCGCGAAGGCTTGTTGCTGCTGGATCTCAAGGATCTCAAGGCGCTGCTCAACCACCTCAAGGACAATCCGCAACTGCTGGGCGAAGACGCGGCATTGATGACCACCGGCTCCAGCCAGGCCCTGTTGCGGCGCCTGGCTACGCTGGAGCAACAGGGCGCCGAATCGTTGTTCGGCGAGCCGGCCCTGCAATTGGAGGACATCCTGCAGCCGGCCGCCGATGGTCGGGGACGGATCCACTTGCTCGATGCCAGTCGCCTGGTGCACGAGGCGCCGAAAGTCTATGCCACCTTCCTTCTATGGCTGCTGGCCGAGTTGTTCGAGCAATTGCCTGAGCGGGGCGATGCCGATAAGCCGTTGCTGGCGCTGTTCTTCGACGAGGCGCACTTGCTGTTCGCCGGTACCCCCAAGGCCTTGCAGGATCGCCTGGAGCAAGTGGTGCGGCTGATTCGGTCCAAGGGCGTCGGGGTGTACTTCGTGACCCAGTCGCCAGGGGACCTGCCGGATGATGTGCTGGCCCAGCTGGGCTTGCGCATCCAGCACGGTCTGCGGGCGTTCACCGCCAAGGAACAGAAATCGCTGCGGGCGGTGGCCGATGGTTTCCGGCCCAACCCGGCATTCGATGCGCTCTCGGTGCTGACCGAGCTGGGCATTGGCGAGGCGTTGGTTGGCACCCTGCAGGACAAGGGCACGCCGGAGATGGTCCAGCGGGTGCTGGTAGCGCCGCCGCAATCAAGGATCGGGCCGTTGACCGAGGCCGAGCGCCAGGCCCTGATCGCCAGTTCGCCGCTGCTGGGACGCTATGACAAGCCGATCGATCGCGAATCTGCCTATGAGGTGTTGATGGGGCGCAAGGAGCTGGCGCCGCAGGGGCAGGTCGAAGCTGGCAAACCGCTGCCCGAGGAACCGAGCCTGGCCGACCGGGCTGGTGAATTCCTGGGGACCGCGGCCGGGCAGGCCTTGAAATCGGCGATGCGCCAGGCCGCCAATCAGTTGGGGCGGCAGCTGGTGCGTGGGCTGATGGGCTCGTTGCTGGGCGGCAAGCGCCGCTGACTCAGCTGCGCGGCTTGGCGTGGCTGGCCAGGCGCTCCAGGGCCGCGCGCAACTTGGGGTCGGAGATGCCGTCGGCAGTGGCCTGGATGGTCTCGGCGGCGCTGTTCGACAGGTCTATGCTGTGTCCGGCCGCTCCCCGCTGGACGGTGGGGGGCTGGACCTTGAACTGGATGCGCGTCAGGCGGGCGAATTCGTCGAACGCCTGGAGTTGGCGCTGCAGGCGCTTCTGCTGGTAGCGCAAGCGGGTAGCCCAGTGCCCGTCGGTGACGATCAGCAGCAGGCTGCCTTCGCGCCAGGAGGCGACGTGGCAATGTTCGCGAGCCGCCGGCTGCAACTGGCTGTCCAGCAGGCGCTGCAGGTGCGCCAGGCGCTGGGCGTGGCCGAGTATGGCTTTGAGAGGCTTGGCTTCGCGAAGAAGAACGGCGGGAGGACGTGCCGTAAGAGGGCGAAATGCCATGGTTAGAAACCTGAAGTTACAGAGGCACCATGGTAACAGAAAGCGTCCGGCGCACCCGGTTCGTCATTTTCCCGCCTGGCGCCGAGTTGGTGATCTTTTGCTGATCGTGATCAGTAACTTCTGCGGGGAATGTACTTGAAGTTCAACGAAAAGCCCTTATTTTAGGTGGGCCCCGTCAAAGCGCTGTGCCAGCATCGTGGAATAACGCCACTTTCCTCACCATCGTTTCCGGGTAGAATGCTCGTTCGCATGCGGCCATGAGGGCTGCTCGGGCGACTCACCGGGGCCGCCCTCCAACCCTATGTGTGGAAGATCCTGCCGATATGTTTGCGCCTTTGTTAAAGAAACTTTTTGGAAGCAAGAACGAGCGTGAAGTCAAGCGCATGCTCAAGACGGTACAGATCGTCAATGCCTTCGAAGAGCAAATGGTGGCCCTTTCGGACGATCAATTGCGTGCCAAGACTGCGGAGTTCAAGGCCCGTATCGCCAAGGGTGAAACCCTCGACAAACTGCTGCCCGAAGCCTTTGCGGTCGCCCGTGAAGCCGGTAAGCGGATCATGGGGATGCGCCACTTCGACGTGCAGCTGATCGGTGGCATGACCTTGCATGAAGGCAAGATCGCCGAAATGCGCACCGGCGAGGGCAAGACCCTGGTGGCGACCCTGGGTGTCTATCTCAACGCACTGTCCGGCAAGGGCGTGCACGTGGTGACGGTGAACGACTACCTGGCACGCCGCGACGCCAACTGGATGCGCCCGCTGTATGAGTTCCTCGGCCTGAGCGTCGGCGTGGTCACGCCGTTCCAGCCACCGGAGGAGAAGCGCGCCGCCTACGCCGCCGACATCACCTACGGCACCAACAACGAATTCGGCTTCGACTACCTGCGCGACAACATGGCTTTCAGCATGGAAGACAAGTTCCAGCGCGAGCTCAATTTCGCCGTGATCGACGAAGTCGACTCGATCCTCATCGACGAAGCCCGTACTCCGCTGATCATCTCCGGCCAGGCCGAAGACAGCTCCCGTCTGTACACCGAGATCAACAAGCTGATCCCGCGCCTGGTACAGCACATCGAGGAAGTGGAAGGCCAGGTCACCAAGGCCGGTCACTTCACCGTCGACGAGAAGACCCGCCAGGTCGAGCTCAACGAAGCCGGCCACCAGTTCATCGAAGAGATGCTGACCCAGGTCGGCCTGCTGGCCGAAGGCGAGAGCCTGTACTCGGCCCATAACCTGGGCCTCTTGACCCACGTCTATGCCGGTCTGCGGGCGCACAAGCTGTTCAACCGCAACGTCGAGTACATCGTGCAGGACGGCCAGGTGGTCCTGGTGGACGAGCATACCGGGCGTACCATGCCCGGCCGTCGCCTCTCCGAGGGCCTGCACCAGGCCATCGAGGCCAAGGAAAACCTCAATATCCAGGCCGAAAGCCAGACCCTGGCCTCGACCACCTTCCAGAACTACTTCCGCCTGTACAACAAGCTGTCCGGCATGACCGGTACTGCTGACACCGAGGCGTTCGAGTTCCATCAGATCTACGGCCTGCAGGTGATGGTCATCCCGCCGAACAAACCGCTGGCACGTAAAGACTACAACGACCTGGTGTTCCTGACCGCGGACGAGAAGTACGCGGCGATCATCAACGACATCAAGGACGGCATGGCCCAGGGTCGTCCTATCCTGGTCGGCACCGCGACCATCGAGACTTCAGAGCACGTATCCAACCTGCTGAACAAGGAAGGCATCGAGCATAAGGTCCTGAACGCCAAGTTCCACGAAAAGGAAGCCGAGATCATTGCCCAGGCCGGCCGCCCGGGCGCGCTGACCATCGCCACCAACATGGCGGGCCGTGGTACCGACATCCTGCTGGGCGGCAACTGGGAAGTGGAAGTCGCCTCCCTGGAGAACCCGACTCCCGAGCAGATCGCCCAGATCAAGGCCGACTGGCAGAAACGCCACCAGCAGGTTCTGGAATCCGGTGGCCTGCAGGTCATCGCTTCCGAGCGCCACGAATCGCGGCGTATCGACAACCAGCTGCGTGGTCGCGCCGGTCGCCAGGGCGACGCCGGTTCCAGCCGTTTCTACCTGTCGCTGGAAGACAGCCTGATGCGTATCTTCGCCTCCGACCGGGTGAAGAACTTCATGAAGGCCCTGGGCATGCAGTCCGGCGAGGCGATCGAGCACCGCATGGTGACCAACGCCATCGAGAAGGCCCAGCGCAAGGTCGAAGGCCGCAACTTCGACATCCGCAAGCAACTGCTGGAGTTCGACGACGTCAACAACGAGCAGCGCAAGGTGATCTACCACATGCGCAACACGCTGCTAGCCGCGGACAACATCGGCGAAACCATCGCCGACTTCCGCCAGGACGTGCTGAGCGCCACCGTCAGTGCCCATATTCCTCCACAGTCGCTGCCTGAGCAGTGGGATGTGGCTGGCCTGGAGGCTGCACTCCAGAGCGATTTCGGGGTGAACCTGCCGATCCAGCAATGGCTCGACGAAGACGATCACCTGTACGAAGAAACCCTGCGTGAGAAGCTGCTCAACGAGCTGATCGCCGCGTACAACGAAAAAGAAGACCAGGCCGGCGCCGAAGCGCTGCGCACCTTCGAGAAGCAGATCGTGCTGCGAGTCCTGGACGACCTGTGGAAAGACCACCTGTCGACCATGGACCACCTGCGTCACGGTATCCACCTGCGTGGTTACGCGCAGAAGAACCCCAAGCAGGAGTACAAGCGCGAGTCCTTCACGCTGTTCTCCGAGCTGCTGGATTCCATCAAGCGCGACTCGATCCGCGTGCTGTCCCACGTCCAGGTGCGTCGCGAAGACCCGGCCGAGGAAGAGGCGCGCCTGCGCCAGGAGGCCGAGGCCCTGGCCCGTCGCATGCAGTTCGAGCACGCCGAGGCTCCAGGCCTGGACCAGCCCGAAGCAATGGAAGAGGGCGTCGAGGTGGACGTGGCCCTGGCTTCCGCGCCGGTACGCAATGAACAGAAGCTGGGTCGCAACGAACTGTGCTACTGCGGTTCGGGCAAGAAGTACAAACACTGTCATGGCCAGATCAACTAAGATCCTCGCCAGACACTGAAACACCCACGCCGTGACGGCATCAGCCGTCGCGGCGTTTTTCCATTTGCAGCACCGTCTTTTATGCCGACGGTGCCCCATCTGATAAGAGGAGCGCATTCATGGCTGTTGGTCTTGGTCCTTTGCCAACGTTGCACCCGGTTGCCGGTTTCGAACTCGGTATCGCCTCGGCTGGTATCAAGCGCCCCGGGCGCAAGGATGTGGTGGTCATGCGCTGTGCCGAAGGCTCGACGGTGGCCGGGGTGTTCACCCTCAATGCGTTCTGCGCCGCGCCGGTGATCCTGGCCAAGCAGCGCGTGCAGGGGCCGGTGCGTTACCTGCTGACCAACACTGGTAATGCCAACGCCGGTACCGGCGAGCCTGGCCTGGCGGCAGCCAGCCGTACCTGCGCCAAGCTGGCGGAGTTGACCGGCGTCGACGCCAGCGCCGTGCTGCCGTACTCCACCGGGGTCATCGGCGAGCCGCTGCCTGTGGAGAAGATCGAAGGTGCCTTGCAAGCCGCCCTGGACGACCTGTCCGTGGATAACTGGGCCGCTGCCGCCACCGGGATCATGACCACCGATACCCTGCCCAAGGGCGCCAGCCGCCAGTTCCGGCATGACGGCGTGACCATCACTGTCACCGGCATCAGCAAGGGCGCGGGAATGATCCGGCCGAACATGGCGACCATGCTTGGCTACATCGCCACCGACGCCAAGGTCTCCCGCGAAGTGCTGCAGAACCTGCTGCTGGATGGTGCCAACAAGTCCTTCAACCGCATCACCATCGACGGCGACACCTCCACCAACGACTGCTGCATGCTGGTCGCTACCGGCCAGGCCGACCTGCCGGAGATCACCGAGGCCAGCGGCCCGCTGTTCGCTGCGCTGAAGCAGGCGGTGTTCGAAGTCTGCATGGAAGTGGCCCAGGCCATCGTCCGCGACGGTGAAGGCGCTACCAAGTTCGTCACTGTCCAAGTCAATGGCGGCGGCAACCACCAGGAGTGCCTGGACGTGGGCTACACCGTGGCCCACTCGCCGCTGATCAAGACGGCGCTGTTCGCTTCCGATCCGAACTGGGGGCGGATCCTGGCAGCCGTGGGGCGTGCCGGCGTGCCGGACCTGGATGTGAGCAAGATCGACGTGTTCCTCGGCGAGGTCTGCATCGCCAGTCGTGGCGCTCGGGCGGCCAGCTATACCGAGGCGCAGGGGGCGGCGGTGATGCAGCAGGAAGAGATCACCATCCGTATCGAACTGGGGCGTGGTACCTGCAGCGAAACCATCTGGACCACCGACCTGTCCCACGAGTACGTGAAGATCAACGCCGAGTACCGTACCTGATATTCGCTATGGCCGCCCCGGAACTATCCGGGGCAGGCCTTCGCGCTTGGCGACCATCATTTTTTCATCGGCTGGCCACCCGGGCCGGCCGAATGCCGGACCAGAGGAAAACGCGGTGAAACGAGTACATGTGGCAGCGGCTGTCATCCGGGATGCCAATGGCAAGATCCTGATCGCCCGACGTGCCGATACTCAGCATCAAGGGGGTCTTTGGGAGTTTCCCGGGGGCAAGGTCGAGGCCGGGGAAACAATGCAGGCGGCCTTGGCCAGGGAGCTGCAGGAAGAACTGGGCATTGCCGTGCAGGCTGCGCGCCCACTGATCAAGGTGCAGCACGACTATCCGGACAAGCAGGTTTTGCTGGATGTATGGGAGGTCTCGGCCTTCAGCGGTGAGCCCCATGGTGCCGAAGGCCAGCCCCTGGCCTGGGTGAGTCCACGGCAACTGGGCGATTATGAGTTCCCGGCGGCCAACCAGCCGATCGTCGCGGCAGCGCGTTTGCCCGAGCACTACCTGATTACTCCCGAGGGCCTGGAAACCCCGTCCCTGCTGCGTGGCATGCAGAAGGCCATTGCCCAGGGCTGCAAGCTGATCCAGTTGCGGGCGCCCGGTGGCTACGACCCGCAGTATCGCGACCTGGCGGTGGATGCGGTGGGCCTGTGCGCCGGCAAGGCGCAGCTGATGCTCAAGGGACCTTTCGAGTGGCTGGGGGACTTTCCGTCGGCCGGCTGGCATATGACGTCGGCCCAACTGCGCAAGTACGCCAGTGCCGGGCGCCCATTCGGCAAGGATCGCTGGTTGGCGGCCTCCTGCCATGACGCCGAGGAACTGGCCCTGGCGCAGCAGATGGACGTGGACTTCGTGACCCTGTCGCCGGTGCAGTCGACCCAGACCCATCCCGATGCCCAGCCCCTGGGTTGGGAGCAGGCCGGGCAACTGATCGTCGGCTTCAACAAGCCGGTGTACTTGCTAGGCGGCGTAGGTCCAGCCCAGTGCGAACAGGCCTGGGCCTGCGGCGCCCAGGGCGTGGCGGGGATCCGTGCCTTCTGGCCGCAAGACTGAATCAAGCAACGGCTTGCCGGTGCCGCCCCGCCAAGTCGTTGCCTGTCAGGGTTTGGCGGCGGCCTGCCAGAGGATCTCGGCGATGCCCTGGCGCTTGGCAATCAAGCGAGCAGCGACGAACAGCAGGTCCGACAGGCGATTGATATAGGCCAGCCCGACTCCCTGCAGCGGTTCGATCGCATTGAGTTGCTGGCAGCGGCGTTCGGCGCTGCGGGCCAGGCTACGGCAGACGTGGGCCTGGGCGATCAGCATCGAGCCTCCGGGCAGGATGAAGTTCTCCAGCGGGCCCAGCTCCTCGTTCCATCTATCGATGGCATCCTCCAGGCGCTGCACTTCCTGCTCATCGAGCGCCTGGTACACCGGCATCGCCAGCTCGCCGCCAAGGTCGAACAAGCGATGCTGGCAGGGCGCCAGGACCTCGATCACCTGGGCCAGCCCGGGATAAGCCATGCGCTGTTCTTCCAGGCCGGCCAGCAGCAGGCCCAGCTGGCTGTTCAGGGTGTCGACTTCGCCGATGGCCTCGATCCGCGGATGGTCCTTGGGTACTCGGCGCCCATCTCCCAGGCCGGTTTCGCCCTTGTCGCCGGTGCGGGTGTAAATCTTCGACAAGCGAAAACCCATGTCTAGTTCTCCAGTGGTAACGGTGCTTGGACCGGGGGCTGGTTGCTGGCCAGGGGCAGGCGCAGGGTGAAGCAGGTGCCCTGGCCCCGGGTCGATTGCACTTCCATCTGCCCTTTGTGGTTGTTGGTGATGATGAAGTACGACACCGACAGGCCGAGGCCGGTGCCCTGGCCAATTTCCTTGGTGGTGAAGAATGGCTCGAAGGTGCGCTTGCGCACGTTCTCGCTCATGCCGATGCCGTTGTCCTCCACCTGGATTTCCGCCCAGGGCGGATTGAGCCGGGTGCGCAGGATGATCCGTCCCGGCTCGCTGTCGTCGTCGCGCTGGTGAATGGCCTGGGCGGCGTTCTTGAGCAGGTTGAGCAGCACCTGCTCCAGTTCGTTGGCGGTGCCGGGAACCGGGCCCAGGTTCGGATCGAACTGGCGGATGATCGCCTGGCCCTTGAAGTCGAAGCCGATCGCCAGGTCGAAGTCGTTGCCGGCGATCTCCACTGCCTGGTCGATCAGCGCCGGCAGGTCGCAGGGCGCCATCTGCCGGTTGCTACGGCGACTGAAGCTGAGCATATGGGTGACGATCTTCGCCGCTCGGCCCCCGGCCTGTTGGATGCCATCGAGCAATTGCGGGACTTCGCGGCTTTCCAGGTAACGATTGACGGTTTGCAGCTCGACCCCGCTCTGTTGGGCATATTCGAGGTTCTTCGGCAGTTCCGGGGATAGCCGGCGGCGGATGTTCTGCACGTTGTGCAGGATCGCCCCCAGGGGGTTGTTGATCTCGTGGGCCATGCCGGCCGCGAGGCCGCCCACCGAGAGCATCTTTTCCGACTGCACCATCATTTCTTCCAGGGACAGGCGTTGGGTGATGTCGTCGATACGGATCACCACCCCGCGTCCGGCGCCGCCCATCAGCGGATAGAAGGTCAGTGCATAGTGCTTGGCTTCTTCCTCCTTGAACCAGGTAACCCGCTCGATCTTGGCCACCGTGTGCTGTTCCACGGTTTCCTTGAGTTGGGGCAGGAATGGCTTGAGCGGTTCGAAGGCCAGGAAGATCGGCTGGTTCAGGGCCTCGTCCAGGCGTGTCCCGGACAGGGCGCTGGCCTCCTGGTTCCACTGGGTGACGTACAGCTGTTCGTCCAGGGCGATCAACGCCGAGGGCATGGAGTCGATGATGCTGTTGAGGTAGTTCTGGAAGCCGGTGAGCTTCTTCTCGATCTTGCTGCGTACCTGGACTTCCAGTTCCAGCTTGCGGTTGGTGTGGCGGGTCTCTTCGGCCAGCCCCTGGGCCTGGTCGTAGGCGGCCTGGGAATCGTCCCGGGCGCGCTTGAGTTGCTGCTCCCGGGCTTCGATCCGCGACAGCATGGTATTGAAGGCCTCGGCCAGGCTGCCGATTTCGTCGTGGTTGCCGCGCGCCGCGCGCAGGGCGTAGTTCTCTTCACGGGTGACCTGGCGTGACAGCTCCTCGAGCTGGTGGATCGGCTGGGTGATCAGGCGCTTGATCTGTCGGGCGATGATCAGCCACAGCAGCACGCTGAAGATCAGGATGCCCAGGCTGGCGGTGAGGGTCCCGGTATAGAAGGCCATGGGCAGTTCGCTGCTGGCCACCAGCAGCAGGTGACCCGACTCCTGGCCCGGACGGGGCAGGGGGATCACCTGGTTACTGCGAAACTCGGTCAGCTGCCAGGCCTCGATATGCCGGTAGCGCTCGGGCAGCTTGAGGCGATCGCCGTGCTGCAACTGGGCGATGCGCTGGCCGCTGCCGTCATAGATGGCCGCTGCGCGCAGGGGCGAGTAGCTATCGAGTTCGCTGAGCAACCGTTCCGCATCCTGGGGCGAGTTCAATGCCTGGAGCGACAGGGTCGGATTGGACACCAACCGGCCGATGGTCTGCAGGGCCTGGGGCGCCATGCTTTCCTGGGAGATCCAGTAGGCGGCGCTGATGAAGGTCAGGTTGGCGACCAGCAGCACTGTGGTCAGCAAGACAAGCAGGGCCGCCAGGAGCTTTTGGCCCACCGGCAGGTTTTCGAGACGCTGGCGCAATGGCATCGGCTATATCGCTGGAAATGAGCAAGTGGGCAGCGTAGCCGCTGCTCAGTCGCTGGGCAATCCGTGCAGTTGCAGGTGTTCCTTGAGGCGCAGTTGCAATTGCTGCAGGTGCGGCAACGCCAGCCGATGGCGGTTGGCGACTGCGCAGGCGTGGCCCAGCAGGTAGCGGATTTCGGTACGCCGCTGGTTGGCCACGTCCTGGTACATCGAGGAGTAATTGGCGGCGGTGGCCTGGATCACCCGTTCGACTTCCTGTTGCAGGTCTTGCGCCGCATCGGGTTGCCCACAGCATTGCAGCAGCTCGCCCAGTTCGGCACACAGGGTGGCGACTTCACAGCGGTGTTGCTGCAGGCCGCCATTGCGGCAATCGTATAGCACCGTCAG
Source organism: Pseudomonas sp. B6(2017) (assembly GCF_002112765.1). Classification (NCBI taxonomy): domain Bacteria; kingdom Pseudomonadati; phylum Pseudomonadota; class Gammaproteobacteria; order Pseudomonadales; family Pseudomonadaceae; genus Pseudomonas; species Pseudomonas sp. B6(2017). Next base: position 453,941 of record NZ_NEIQ01000002.1, read on the forward strand.
GGGGTTGATGGCGCAGTTGAGCGCCAGCTTGCGCCAGAGCCGGGTGAGGATCTGGGTGGTCCATTCATGGGGAATGCCACTGGCACTGAGTTCATCCAGCCAGATCGGCGCGGTGGGGTGGCCGGCATCGCCGAGCCAGGTATAGCCATGTCCGGCGAACACCACGCGCCAGTCGCCATCGCGGAATGCCCCCTCGGTGCTGGAGGCGGCGATGCAGCGTGCCGCGGGAACCCGGGCGGCCACGGCGTCCTGGCTGCCCAGGCCATTTTGCAAGAGGATCAGCTCGGCCCCTGGCGTCAGGCGGGTGGCGATGCGCGCCACGGCCGCCTCGGCATCGTAGGCCTTGCAAGCCAGCAGCAGGCGCCGGATCGGTTGCGGGCTGTCGCAGGTTTCGCCGGGGATCGGATACAGGTGGCTCTGGCCCTGTTCGACCAGGGTCAGGCCGCCAGCGGCTTGGTAGTCCTGCAAGCGGGCCTGGTCCCGCAGGATCAGGCGTACCGGCAGGCCGGCGCGGGCCAGGCGTGTGGCCCAGAGAGTACCGAGGCTGCCGGCGCCGAGGACGTGCCAGGTGGTGGACATCAAGTTTTCGCTCTGTTTGGCAGGCCCGGGGAGGGCACGCGGTGAAGGAGGGGAAAGACCCGTTATAATGAGCGCGGATTTTAACCGCAAGCCGGGCGTGTTCGATGTTCTGAACAGCGCCCCTTTTTTATTTGGAGAGAGTACATGCCGTCGTTTGACGTGGTATCCGAACTGGACAAGCACGAAGTCACCAACGCGGTGGAAAACGCCGTCAAGGAACTGGATCGCCGCTACGACCTGAAGGGCAAGGGCAGCTTCGAGTTCAAGGACAAGGACCTGACCGTCAACCTGACCGCTGAAGCCGAGTTCCAGCTGGAAGCGATGATCGAGATCCTCAAGCTGGCCCTGGTCAAGCGCAAGATCGACGTCCAATGCCTGGAAATCAAGGACGCCTATGCCTCGGGCAAGGTGATGAAGCAGGAAGCGGTACTCAAGGAAGGGATCGACAAGGAACTGGCGAAGAAGATCGTTGCCCATATCAAGGAGGCCAAGCTCAAGGTGCAGGCCGCCATCCAGGGCGAGCAGGTCCGGGTGACCGGCAAGAAGCGCGACGACCTGCAAGAGGCCATCGCGGCACTGCGTGGCAAGGAATTCGGCATGCCGCTGCAGTTCAACAACTTCCGTGATTGATCGACGCTTCCGGGAACCTCCAGCTCTTGTTGGCGTCCGAGGCCGGAGCGATGGCAGAAACGATTTAGCTCCCCGGGAGCCGGTCGTTCTGCCTGTCAGTCATGCATCCTGCGCAATCGCGGAAACCTGGAGAGATAGATGGATTTGAATGCTGAAGTAGACAACCTGGTCCGGGCTTCCCAGGCCTGGATTCCAATGATCATGGAATACGGCAGTCGCGTGCTGCTGGCCATGGTCACCCTGGCCATCGGTTGGTGGCTGATCAACAAGCTGACCCATAAAGTGGGCAGGCTCCTGGCGCTGCGTAATGCCGACCTGGCGTTGCAGGGCTTCATCAGCAGCCTGGCGAACATCGTGCTCAAGGTCTTGCTGATCGTCAGCGTGGCTTCGATGATCGGTGTCGAGACCACTTCCTTCGTCGCCGCCATCGGTGCCGCCGGCCTGGCCATCGGCCTGGCGCTGCAAGGCAGCCTGGCGAACTTTGCCGGCGGAGTGCTGATCCTGCTGTTCCGTCCGTTCCGCATTGGTGACTTCATCGAAGCCCAGGGCATCAGCGGTACCGTCGACAGCATCCAGATCTTCCACACGGTACTGCGTACCGGTGACAACAAGACGGTGATCGTGCCCAACGGCAACCTGTCCAACGGCATCATCACCAACTACAACCGCCAACCCACGCGCAAGGTGGTATTCGATGTGGGCGTGGATTACGACGCGGACCTGCAAAAGGCACGTGAAGTGCTGCTGGAGCTGGCCAAGGATGAGCGTGTGCTGGCCGACCCGGCGCCGGTGGCTGTGGTTTCGACCCTGGGCGACAGCGCCATCACCCTGTCGTTGCGCGTCTGGGTCAAGACTGCCGACTACTGGGATGTCATGTTCCAGTTCAACGAGTTGTCTCGTGATCGTTTGAAAGCCGCGGGTATCGATATCCCGTTTCCGCAACGGGTGATCCGCGTGGTCCAGGAAGCCGCGGTGTAACAAGACGGTTTCATAAGTTGGCTGTTCGGTCAGCTAATGTTGTTCAAGACAAGGGGCCATGGGCCCCTTGTTTGTTTTGCGGCCTGGCAACTAAGTAGGTTGTTAGAGGTTGATGAGTATCAACTAGCGACAGACGGTTTATTAGTTAGCTTGCTATTTGTTTGCGTATTCTGATTGGTACTTTTCGTCGGTATAAAAAAACCGCCGCGCTATTTCAGTGCGGCGGTTTTTATTGATATCGAGCGTTGGCTTAATTAGCCGGATATCGGGATTACAAGATGCTCAGAGGATACTCGACGATGATACGAACATCGTTGTTATCCGACTGGTAGCCGCTGTAGGCATTATTGACGCGATACACTGCGCTACGCAGGCGGAAGGACAGGTCCTTGGCCGGACCTTCCTGCATGACGTATTTGGTCTCGAAGTTGAACTCCTTTTCCTTGCCTTCGCCCAGGCCATTGGTGGAGATGTTGTCACCAGTCACGTAGCGAGCCATGAAACTCAGGCCTGGCACGCCATAGGTGGCCATGTTCAGGTCGTAACGTGCTTGCCAGGAGCGCTCGTCGCGGCCCACGAAGTCGGAGATCTGGATGGAGTTGGCCACGAAGACCGTGCCGTTGCCGTCAACGCCGTAGTAGTAGCCGTTGTCGCCGCTGGAGCGCTGGTGGGCCAGGGTGAACTTGTGCGCGCCGAGGCTGTATGCCGCTGCCAGGCTCCACAGTTTGTTGTCTACGCCCTTGCGGCCATCGCCGATCATGTCGACCAGGTCGCCACGCTTGTCGCCTTCGGTCTTGTAGCCGTTGAAGTCGAAGTTCAGGGACTGCGACTCGGCGATCGGCAGGGTGTAGTTCAGGTTGATGTACTGCTTCTTGAAGTACTGGTCGACCTTGGAGGCTGCCAGGGTGCCAGTGAAGTTGTCGGTGAAGGCGTAGGTCGCACCGAAGATGTCCGCCGAAGGCAGGCCTTTGCCACCTTGGCCATCCAGGTCGGCCACGCCGCCGATGCTGTCCTTGCCCATGCCGGTCTGCTTGCTCAGCGCGGTGAAGCGGCCAGCGTTCAGTTCCAGGCCCTTGATTTCCTTGCTGGTGATCAGGGTGCCTTCGGCCACTTCCGGCAACAGGCGGCTATCGTCGGTGGCGAATACCGGGCTGGCGACGAATTGACGACCGTACTTGAGGGTGGTGTCGGAGATGCGGAACTTGATGGCGGCGCCAGTCTTGGACTGGGTCTTTTCCGGTTGGCCGTCGCTATTGACTGCGAACAGACCGTTGCCGGCACGACCTGCGCCGCCGTCCAGGCGGGCTGCACCCATGGCCATGGCATCCACGCCGACACCCACGGTGCCTTGGGTGAAGCCCGACTCGTAGGTCAGCAGTTCACTGATACCGGTATCTTGACGATAACCGCTCTTGTAGCCTCCACCTGGCTTGGAAATGTTACCGGCGCCATTCTTGTAGTCGCGATTCATGTATTCCAGGCGAGTCTTGGACTTCAGGCTCTGATCTTCGAAGAAGCCCTTGGACTCGTCCTGGGAGGACGCGATTGCGAACTGCGAGGTCCCTGCGGATACAGCCAGGGCGATCATGCTCCACTTCATCACGCGCATCGTGATTTGCTCCTTTGGTTTTTAGAAGACTATTGCCGTCCCACCTGTATTTTTATCTGGGCGGCTCTTTCTTTTTGGGTCGGCGCAAACTTATATCACGCTGACAATATTGGCGATACTTGCCTATCTATCCTTGCACCTTCTTTACGAGGCTGTCGCAAATTGCTCGACCGGTGTCGCAATTGTTTGGCCGGTATGTATCCGGCCCGACAACTTTAATAGCACTTTTGGGGAGGATGTAAGGAGGCCGTTAAGGCCCCGTTGCACAAACTTTAAAAGTACTTTAGGGCAGCCCTGCCACTCTTATCATGAGTCTGTAAGCTCTCACTTCCTGTGAGCCACCGCAGACGGTTCCGGGCTGAATGCAACAAACGTGCACAAATCCATTTTGCTCGGCGATTTTTGTTCCAGGCGTCATATGAGCCTGTAAAAATTGCATAAAACCCCTGTTCCGCTGGCTTTTCGTTTGGCTTGACGTGGCTGCACCCATGGTGCAGGGGTGTGTGCAATAAGTTGCACAGCTTTGCAAAATGTTACCGCTGCACACTGCAAAGTGAGTAAACGGCGGATGCTTGGGGTGTTCAGCGTAGACCCTTTGTGCGGTTTTGGTGCAAGGCCAACGAAACGCGGTGCGAGTCCCATGTGCACTGGCGCGCAAAGAACGAGAAACATCAAGGGCTTGCCTGGTCATCTTTCGAACACTTCTGACGTTTTGTAGGCAATGGGTGCGGGGCTTCGGAAAGTGTCCTGCCTCGGGGCGCAGTCGGTTGCATGCTGTGGCTCCTTGCCAAGTGGGGGTGAGGGGCGCAGGCTTATTGCCCATGAAGCGCGAGGCATTCGCAGGTATGCTGCGCCTCTGTCGCCTGGCAGGTGTCAGTAATACTGGACGGCCAGGCTGTAATGAGTTGAGCGGGAGCAAGCGCGGTGTTCACTTTAGATTCACGATTGCAGCAAGACACATTAGCCATCGGGGACTTCCCCCTTTGCCGGCTGCTGCTGTCCAATGATGCAAACTACCCCTGGTTCATCCTGGTGCCGCGTCGCGAAGATATCAGCGAGTTGTTTCAACTGGATGTCACCGATCAGCAACAGTTGTGGCGAGAAACCACAGCACTGGCCGAAGTGCTGAAGGACTCCTTCGATGCCGACAAGTTGAACGTGGCGACGCTGGGCAACGTGGTCAGCCAGCTGCACATGCATGTGATCGTGCGCAAGCGCGACGATGCGGCCTGGCCTGCACCGGTATGGGGCAAGCAACCGGCCAAACCTTACAGTGCAGAGCAGGTTGCACAGATCCGTGAGCGCTTGCGGTTGGTGCTGACCGATGATTTTCGCTTTCTGGAGGGCTGAACCATGAGTCTGGAAGCGCGGGTAATCGATCTTGAAAGTCGCCTGGCATTTCAGGATGACACCATCCAGGCCCTCAATGATGAGCTGGTGGCGCAGCACAAGTTGCTGGAGCGCCTGCAACTGCAGATGACGGCCATGCTCAAGCGCCAGGAGGAGATGGTCGGTCAGTTCGGCTCCTTCGAAGAAGAAGCCCCGCCCCCCCACTATTGAGGGGGGAACTGCAGAGCAAAAAAAACCGCGCCTCTTGGCGCGGTTTTTTATGCAGCGAGGCGGTCAGCGGCGCGGCAGAGCAGCGATCACGTCCTCGGCTTGCAGGCCCTTGTCACGGTTCATCACCGAGAACTCCACGCGCTGGCCTTCGACCAGGACGCGATGGCCTTCGCCGCGAATGGCGCGAAAGTGCACGAAAATATCATCGCCGGAGTCCCGGGAGATAAAGCCGAAGCCCTTGGAGGTGTTGAACCACTTCACGGTGCCGGTATCACGATTGCTCATGTCATAGGCAGGTGAAGCAGCGGCGGCTGGTGACGATTTGTAGAAGCTCACGGCCAGGTGCAGGGCCACGGCGATCAATGCGGTCAGCAGGCTGACCAGGACCGCAGGTTGACCACCGATCACCGGCATGGGAGCCAGCAGGGTGAGGGTTTGCAGGACAACGACCAGGACCAGCAGGGCGCTGACCAGGTTCTGCAGGTGCTGGCGCGGGCCTTTGTTCCAGTGGGGAGCAACGGGAGCCAGGGCCAGGTTGAGCAGGCCGAAAATGGCCAGGTAAAGAGCATCGGGTTGTTGCAGGTAGGGAACCGCGTCAGATCTCAGACTCGGAATCAAGGACAGCAGCAAGGCTGCAAGGCCTGTCAGCAGGTGGACGATTTTCAACATTTTGATTAACTCACGTTAAGAAGTAGCACTAAGGAAGAGCTGATCGCGCACGGTTCGCTTTGGAAAAAAAGGTTAAGGCGGGTACATGCGTGGTGTCAGCCTATGCGCGTTGGCCGAAGAAATAGGCAACAACGACACGGGCTCTATTTAACCGCAAAGCCCAGGCCTTCTCAAATCACCGACGCAGGCTGGCAAGAGGGGGCAACCCCATCGTGGGCGATGGTGATTCGGAGCATCAGGCAAAGGCCTGTGCTAGACAGGTGTTGGCGGGTTTTCCAAGGAACATGGGGTTTCCCCCGTGGTCAGAACAGGCTCGAGCCCAGCGTCTGAGGGGCCGGCTGGCCACGGGACAATCCACCGCAGGCCGGTCGGGGGACAGAAGCCGGCGCAGGGGCGATGCTCTTGCTAGAGTGGTCCGTCAGCGATTGGGTGAATTCATCTGGTTAACGGAGAGAAACATGGCAATTGATATCGGTATCAGCGAAGCGGATCGTAAATCCATCGTCGACGGCCTTTCCCGTCTGCTATCGGATACCTACGTGTTGTACCTCAAGACCCATAACTTTCACTGGAACGTCACTGGCCCTCAGTTTCGCACCCTGCACCTGATGTTCGAGGAGCAGTACAACGAACTGGCCCTGGCGGTCGACCTGATCGCCGAACGCATCCGTGCCCTGGGCTTTCCGGCTCCAGGTGCCTATTCCATCTACGCCAGGCTGTCCTCGATCAAAGAGGAAGAAGGTGTGCCGGCAGCCGAGGAAATGATCAAGCAGCTGGTCAGCGGCCAGGAGGCGGTGACCCGCACCGCCCGGGGTATCTTCCCGCTATTGGACAAGGTCAGCGACGAACCCACGGCGGACCTGCTGACCCAGCGCATGCAGGTGCATGAGAAAACCGCCTGGATGCTGCGTTCGCTGCTGGAAAACCGTTAAGCCCTCCGCTATGGATGGCGCCTTGCGCGTCATCCGTATCTGCGAGGCGCATCGGTTATGGGGCATTCGGCTGCACAGGGCCGATTTAATGGATATAATCCCGCTCTTTGCTACGTAGCCCGAGCTTTGGCGTGGGCTCTGGCTGTAGTTCAAGCAGTAACCTGATTGCCGAGACGCCCCCATGCCGATGTACGACTACCAATGCGCTTCCTGTGGTCATCAGTTGGAAGCCATTCAGAAGATCAGCGCTGCGCCGCTGGTCGACTGCCCTGCCTGCCAGGCACCTGAACTGAAAAAGATGCTGTCCATGCCCGGTTTTCGCCTGAGCGGCACCGGCTGGTATGAAACCGACTTCAAGACCGGCTCGAAGAAGAACCTGGCCGGTGGCGACAAAGCTGACTAAGTTGAACGACACGCGCGAGTTCTTGCACTATCCGGCCCCAAGTGGGGCGCAAGGCCTCCATCGAATTTCGAATTACGAGAAGTGAAACCACTACCATGATGCGCAGCCATTATTGCGGCCAACTGAACGAAAGCCTGGAAGGTCAGGAAGTAACCCTTTGCGGATGGGTCCACCGTCGTCGTGACCACGGCGGGGTGATCTTCCTCGATATCCGTGATCGTGAAGGCCTGGCCCAGGTGGTGTTCGATCCGGACCGCGCTGAAACCTTCGCAACCGCCGACCGTGTGCGCAGCGAATACGTGGTCAAGGTCACCGGCAAGGTACGCCTGCGTCCGGCCGGTGCCGGCAACGCCAACATGGCCTCGGGCATGATCGAGGTCCTGGGTTACGAGCTGGAAGTGCTGAACGACGCGGAAACCCCGCCGTTCCCGCTCAACGAATACACCGACGTAGGCGAAGAGACCCGCCTGCGCTATCGCTATATCGACCTGCGTCGTCCAGAAATGGCCGAGAAGCTGCGCCTGCGCTCGCGAATCACCAGCAGCGTGCGTCGCTACCTCGACGAGAACGGCTTCCTCGACGTCGAGACGCCGATCCTGACTCGCGCCACCCCTGAAGGTGCCCGCGACTATCTGGTGCCAAGCCGTACCCACGCCGGCAACTTCTTCGCCCTGCCGCAATCGCCGCAGCAGTTCAAGCAGCTGTTGATGGTGGCCGGCTTCGACCGCTACTACCAGATCGCCAAGTGCTTCCGCGACGAAGACCTGCGTGCCGATCGTCAGCCTGAGTTCACTCAGATCGACATCGAGACCAGCTTCCTCAACGAACAGGACATCATGGGCCTCACCGAGGGCATGATCCGCAACCTGTTCAAGGAAGTGCTGGACGTGGAATTCGGCGAGTTCCCGCACATGACCTGGCACGAAGCCATGCGTCGCTATGGTTCCGACAAGCCGGACCTGCGTATCCCGCTGGAACTGGTGGATGTGGCCGACCAGCTCAAGGACGTGGAATTCAAGGTATTCAGTGGTCCGGCCAACGATCCGAAGTGCCGTGTGGCGGCCTTGCGCGTTCCTGGCGGGGCGAGCATGCCACGCAGCAAGATCGACGACTACACCAAGTTCGTCGGCATCTACGGTGCCAAGGGCCTGGCTTACATCAAGGTCAACGAGCGTGCCAAGGGCGTCGAAGGCCTGCAGTCGCCGATCGTCAAGAACATTCCTGAAACCAGCCTGAACGTGATCCTCGATCGCGTTGGCGCGGTCGATGGCGACATCGTGTTCTTCGGTGCCGACAAGGCCAAGATCGTCAGCGAAGCCCTGGGCGCGCTGCGGATCAAGGTCGGCAACGACCTGAACCTGCTGACCAGCGACTGGGCTCCGCTGTGGGTCATCGATTTCCCGATGTTCGAAGAGAACGACGACGGTAGCGTCAGCGCCGTGCACCACCCGTTCACCGCGCCCAAGTGCTCGCCAGCCGAGCTCGAGGCCAACCCGTCCGAGGCCCTGTCCCGTGCCTACGACATGGTGCTCAACGGCACTGAGCTGGGTGGCGGTTCGATCCGTATCCATCGCAAGGAAATGCAGCAAGCGGTATTCCGTCTGCTGGGCATCCAGGAAGCGGAGCAGGAAGAGAAGTTCGGCTTCCTGCTGGACGCCCTCAAGTACGGCGCGCCACCCCATGGCGGCCTGGCCTTCGGCCTGGATCGCCTGGTGATGCTGATGACCGGCGCGCAATCGATTCGTGAAGTGATCGCCTTCCCGAAAACCCAGAGCGCGGCCTGTGTCATGACCGAAGCGCCGGGTGCGGTGGATGCCAAGGCTCTGCGCGAGCTGCACATCCGTCTGCGCGAACAGCCAAAGGCTGAGTAAGCTGGCCCGACAAGGCGCACCTTCGGGTGCGCTTTTTCTATGGGGCGAGTTTTTGTTATCCGCCTGCCTGATGGCAGCGCTGGTAAGGTTTCAAGGAGAATTTGGAGCAAATTATGGCCGGTCATTCCAAGTGGGCGAACATCAAGCACCGCAAAGAGCGTCAGGATGCCAAGAGAGGCAAGATCTTCACCAAATGGATTCGTGAGCTGACCGTCGCAGCCCGCCAGGGTGGTGGTGAGCCCGGTTCCAACCCACGCCTGCGCCTGGCCCTGGACAAGGCCCTGGGCGCCAACATGAGCCGTGACATCATCGATCGGGCTATCGCCCGCGGTACCGGTGCTGCCGGCAGCGACGACGTGGTCGAGCTGACCTACGAGGGCTACGGTCCCAATGGCGTGGCAGTGATGGTCGAATGCATGACCGATAACCGCAACCGCACCGCGGCGGCGGTTCGTCATGCCTTCAGCAAGTGTGGCGGCAACCTGGGCACCGACGGTTCGGTGGCTTATCTGTTCGAGCGCAAGGGCCAGCTGACCTTTGCCGAAGGTGTCGACGAAGATGGGCTGATGGAAGCAGCGATGGAGGCCGATGCCGACGACGTAGTGAGCAACGAAGACGGCTCGGTCGACGTATTCACTTCCTTCGCCGGTTTCTATGGCGTGCGCAATGCCCTGGAAGCTGCGGGCTTCAAGGCGGCGGATGCGGAGATCGTCATGTTGCCGACCACCAGTGCCGAGCTGGACCTGGACGGTGCGGAGAAGGTCTTGAAGCTGATCGACATGCTGGAAGACCTGGATGATGTGCAGAACGTCTATTCCAACGCGGATATTCCAGAGTCGGTTGCTGCCCAGTTGGGCTGATTCGACTGCACCGACCTTGAAGCCGGATGCGCAACGCCGCGATGATTGTGCGGCAGGGCGCTTCCGGCTTCGCTCTTTTCGCTATCCCGGTCATCCCCGGCATGGCTTTTCACTCCAGCAGCAGGCGTTATGACTCTTATTCTTGGCATCGACCCCGGTTCGCGCATCACCGGTTATGGCGTGGTTCGCGACACCGGGCGCGGTTGCGTGTATGTGGCCTCGGGGTGCATTCGCACTGGCGCCGGCGAACTGCATGAGCGTTTGCAGATCGTCTATCGCGGGGTGCGCGAGGTGATCCAGAGCTACGGGCCAGTGACCATGGGCATCGAGAAGGTGTTCATGGCGCGTAATGCCGATTCGGCGCTGAAGCTCGGGCAGGCACGGGGCGCGGCCATAGTGGCCGCGGCCGAGGAGGGCCTGGAGATCGCCGAGTACACCGCTACCCAGGTCAAGCAGGCCGTCGCCGGCACCGGTGGCGCCAACAAGGAGCAGGTGCAGATGATGGTGATGCATCTGCTCAAGCTGACCGCCAAGCCGCAGATAGACGCATCGGACGCCCTGGCCATCGCCATCTGTCATTCCCATACCCGCTCCAGCCTGTTGCCCCACGGCTTGGGGACGGCACGCAGTCGTGGCGGCCGCTTGCGTCTCTGATAGCATCGGCGCAGTCATTTCAAGAGTGGAGCATCGTGGCGCCAGGGTGCCCGGCCCGGATGCCTGCTCAGTGAGTCGCCAGCGAACGCTGGCCATCGCCTTAAGGATTCGAACGTGATTGGACGCTTGCGCGGCACCTTGGCTGAAAAACAGCCGCCGCACCTGATTCTTGATGTCAATGGGTTGGGATATGAAGTCGAAGTGCCCATGACCACCCTGTACCGCTTGCCGTCGGTCGGCGAACCACTGACCTTGCACACTCATTTGGTCGTGCGCGAAGACGCGCAGTTACTCTACGGCTTCGCCAGCAAGCGCGAGCGAGACTTTTTCCGCGAGTTGATCCGTCTCAATGGCGTGGGGCCAAAACTGGCACTGGCCTTGATGTCCAGCCTCGAGGTGGATGAACTGGTGCGCAGCGTGCAGGCCCAGGACACCTCGGCCCTGACCAAGGTGCCAGGGGTCGGCAAGAAGACCGCCGAGCGCCTGTTGGTGGAACTCAAGGACCGTTTCAAGGCCTGGGAGGCGGTCCCGAGCATGTTCGCCCTGGTGCCGAACCAGCCGGATGCGCCGATGCCGGTGGCCAGTGCTGAATCGGACGCGGTCAGTGCGCTGATTTCCCTGGGCTACAAGCCGCAGGAGGCCAGCAAGGCAGTGTCCGCGATCAAAGAGAAAGGCTTGAGCAGCGAAGAAATGATCCGCCGGGCCCTGAAGGGAATGATCTAAGTGATAGAAGCTGATCGTCTGATCGCCGCCACGGGCCCCCGTGAGCGCGAAGAAATCCAGGACCGGGCGATTCGTCCGGTCAGCCTGGCCGACTACATCGGCCAGCCCGGCGTGCGCGAGCAGATGGAACTGTTCATCCAGGCCGCCCGCGGGCGCAACGAATCCCTGGACCATACCCTGATCTTCGGTCCGCCAGGGCTGGGCAAGACCACCCTGGCCAACATCATCGCCCAGGAGATGGGCGTCTCGATCAAGAGCACCTCCGGGCCGGTGCTGGAGCGTCCCGGTGACCTGGCGGCGTTGTTGACCAATCTCGAACCCCATGACGTGCTGTTCATCGACGAGATCCATCGCCTGTCGCCGATCGTCGAGGAAGTGCTGTATCCGGCGATGGAGGATTTCCAGCTCGACATCATGATCGGCGAGGGCCCGGCGGCGCGTTCGATCAAGCTCGACCTGCCGCCCTTCACCCTGGTCGGTGCTACCACGCGGGCCGGGATGCTGACCAACCCGCTGCGGGACCGCTTCGGTATCGTCCAGCGCCTGGAGTTCTATAGCATCACGGACCTGGCGACCATCGTCAGTCGTTCCGCCAGCATCCTCGGCTTGCCGCTGGACCCGGACGGCGCCATCGAAGTGGCGCGTCGGGCGCGGGGCACACCGCGGATCGCCAACCGCCTGCTGCGCCGGGTGCGCGACTTCGCCGAGGTGCGAGCCAAGGGGCATATCACCAAGGCGGTGGCCGACCTGGCGCTGAACCTGCTGGATGTCGACGAGCGTGGCTTCGACCATCAGGACCGGCGTCTATTGTTGACCATGATCGAGAAGTTCGATGGCGGACCGGTGGGGGTCGACAGCCTGGCCGCCGCGATCAGCGAAGAGCGCCATACCATCGAGGACGTGCTGGAGCCGTACCTGATCCAGCAGGGCTACATCATGCGGACCCCGCGTGGTCGGGTGGTGACCCGGCATGCTTACCTGCATTTCGGGCTAAACATTCCGTCACGATTGGCAGAAGCGCCCGTGGTAGACGAGTTTCTCGATGCCGTGGACGATTGATCGGACACACTTTTCGTCGACTTATTCGGAGTTTGTGCTGTCCTAGGGGCTGGCTTCGTCGAAACTTCAGCAAAAGTCGTCCAAGAATGAAAAAACAGTTGCCTGGCCGGATTGGCAACCCGAGGAGTAAGCACTAGAGTATGCGCGCGCAAAACGGGCTTGAGCCGTTCGCACATCGTTGTCGCGTTTATTACGAGGACACCGATGCCGGCGGCATCGTGTATTACGTCAATTACCTTAAGTTTATGGAGCGGGCTCGAACCGAGCGGCTACGACACCTGGGCTTTGCCCAATCGCAGCTGGTGGGGGAGAACCTGTTGTTTGTCGTGCATTCCAGCGAAGCGCGTTACCACGCGCCGGCGCGGCTGGACGACGAGCTTCTGATCAGTGCCCAAGTCACCGAGCTGAACCGGGCCAGCCTGCGATTCACCCAGCAGGTCAGGCGGTCCTCGGATCATGTGCTGCTCTGCGAGGGGCAGTTCCTGGTGGCCTGTGTACGCGCCGACAATTTCAAACCCCGCGCCATTCCAGACGCCCTGCGTACGGCCTTCGCCGACGAGGGCAGCGCGGGTACACACTCAGAGCAGGAGATAAAGCGTGGAAGCTAACGTCGTCGACCATTCCTCCATGTGGAGCCTGGTCAGCAATGCCAGCGTTGTAGTGCAGTTGGTAATGCTGACCCTGGTAGCCGCATCGGTGACTTCATGGATCATGATCTTTCAGCGCAGCAACCTGCTGCGCGCCGGTCGACGTGCCCTGGAGAGCTTCGAGGAGCGCTTCTGGTCCGGTATCGACCTGTCCAAGTTGTATCGCCAGGCGGGTAGCAATCCTGATCCGGACTCTGGCGTCGAGCAGATCTTCCGTGCCGGCTTCAAGGAATTCTCCCGCCTGCGCCAGCAGCCGGGCGTCGAACCCGAGGCGGTGATGGAAGGCGTGGCCCGGGCCATGCGCGTAGCCATCTCCCGCGAGGAAGAGAAACTCGAGCAGAGCCTGCCGTTTCTCGCTACCGTCGGCTCGGTCAGCCCGTACATCGGTCTGTTCGGTACCGTATGGGGGATCATGAACTCCTTCCGTGGCCTGGCTTCCGCCCAGCAAGCGACCTTGGCCACTGTCGCCCCGGGCATCGCCGAAGCGCTGGTAGCGACTGCCATCGGCCTGTTCGCGGCCATCCCGGCGGTGATCGCCTACAACCGTTTCTCCGCTCGCGGCGAGACGCTGATCAGCCGCTACTACACCTTCGCCGACGAGTTCCAGGCGATCCTGCACCGTAAAGTGCACACCAGCGAAGAGTGAGCAGGTAAACCCAATGGCCCGAGTTCGCCACAAACGCAAGCCGGTTGCCGAGATGAACGTAGTGCCCTACATCGACGTGATGTTGGTACTGCTGGTCATCTTCATGGTGACCGCGCCGATGCTCAACCAGGGTGTGAAAGTCGACCTGCCCAAGGTTTCCAGCGAAGCCTTGCCCCAGGACAACAACACCCAGGTGCTGACCATCTCGATCAAGGCTGACAAGACCTACTACTGGAACCTTGGCAGCGAAGTCGATACCGACAAGCAACAGGACAAGGCAATGACCTTGCCGCAGATGACCGACGCGGTGACCAAGATCATCCGTGCCGGCAACGAAGGCGGCAAGCACACCCAGGTGTTCATTCGCGGCGATAAATCCGTCGACTACGGCGCCGTGATGGGTGCCATGGGCGGCCTGCAAAAAGCCGGCGTCGGCAACGTTGGCCTGATTACCGAGGCGCCCTGATGCAGCAACAGCGAGAGCCGTCCGCTTCGGAAAGCTACTTCTGGCCTAGTGTCTGGGCGATCGCCCTGCACGTTCTGGTGTTCGGCATGCTGTTCGTCAGCTTTGCCATGACTCCAGAGTTGCCACCGGCCAAGCCGATCGTCCAGGCGACCCTGTACCAGCTGAAATCGAAGAGTCCGGCGACCACCCAGACCAATCACAAGATTGCGGGTGAGGCGAAGAAATCCGCCGCGCGCCAGACCGAAGCCGAGCAGTTGGAGCAGAAGAAAGTCGAGCAGGAAGAGATCAAGGCCGCGGAACAAAAGAAAGAAGAGGCTGCCCAAAAAGCCGCGGAAGCGAAAAAGGCTGACGAGGCCAAGAAAGCCGATGAGGCGAAGAAGGCTGATGAAGCCAAGAAAGCCGCTGAAGCGAAAAAGGCCGAAGAGAAGCAACTGGCCGATGTAGCCAAGAAAAAGGCCGAAGAAGAAGCCAAGAAAGCTGCTGAAGAAGAGGCCAAGAAAAAGGCCGCTGAAGAAGCGAAGAAGAAAATCGTCGAAGACGCGAAGAAGAAAGCCGCGGAAGACGCCAAGAAGAAAGCCGAAGCTGACGAGGCGAAGAAAAAGATCGCCGAGGATGCGAAGAAGAAAGCTGCCGCCGACGCCGCGAAGAAAAAGGCCCAGGAAGCAGCGCGCAAATCTGCCGAAGAGAAAAAGGCCCAGGCCCTGGCGGACTTGCTTTCCGATAAGCCGGAGCGTGAAGCCACGAAATCGGATGAGGTAGGTGACAGTGTCGCAGGCAGTTTCGATGACCTGATTCGTATTCGTGCGGCGGAAGGCTGGGCTCGTCCTCCTTCGGCGCGCAAGGGCATGACGGTGGAACTGCGGATTGGCATGTTGCCAGATGGTACGGTGACCACGGTCAGCGTGATCAAGTCCAGTGGTGACGGTCCGTTCGACGCTTCGGCGGTAGCGGCAGTCAAGAACATTGGACGTTTGACAGAAATGCAGGGTCTGAGTCCGAAGGACTTCGCTCCCTATCGTTCATTCAAGATGACATTCACACCTGAGGACCTAGCCTTGTGAGAAACCTTCTTCGAGGAATGCTTGTCGTTATTTGCTGCATGGCAGGGATAGCGGCGGCGGATGAAAAAAACATTCTGGTCACCAGTGGCAGTGACCGGGCGACGCCGATCGCGGTGGTTCCGTTCGGCTGGCAGGGCGGTAGCGTCCTGCCGGACGACATGGCGCAGATCATCGGCGATGACCTGCGCAACTCGGGTTACTACGCGCCGATTCCCAA
This sequence comes from Pseudomonas sp. B6(2017), assembly GCF_002112765.1. NCBI lineage: Bacteria > Pseudomonadati > Pseudomonadota > Gammaproteobacteria > Pseudomonadales > Pseudomonadaceae > Pseudomonas > Pseudomonas sp. B6(2017). Next base: position 469,505 of record NZ_NEIQ01000002.1, read on the forward strand.
GCAGAACATGATCAGCTTGCCGACCCAGGCCAGCGAAGTCATCTTCCGTGACTGGAAGGCCCTGGGCGCCCAGTACGTGATGGTCGGCAGCATCGTGCCGGCCGGCGGTCGCCTGCAGGTGCAGTACGCGCTGTTCAACGTCGCCACCGAGCAGCAGGTCCTGACCGGCAGTGTCTCTGGTGGGGTTGACCAACTGCGGGACATGTCGCACTACATCTCCGACCAGTCCTTCGAGAAACTCACCGGCATCAAGGGTGCGTTCTCCACGCGCCTGCTGTACGTGACCGCGGAGCGTTTCTCCACCAACAACACCCGCTACACCCTGCAGCGTTCGGACTACGACGGTGCCCGGGCGGTGACCCTGCTGCAATCCCGCGAGCCGATCCTGTCGCCACGTTTCGCCCCCGATGGCAAGCGTATCGCCTATGTATCGTTCGAGCAGAAGCGTCCGCGTATCTTCGTCCAGCACATCGATACTGGCCGTCGTGAGCAGATCACCAACTTCGAAGGCCTCAACGGTGCGCCAGCCTGGTCGCCGGACGGCAGTCGCCTGGCGTTCGTGCTGTCCAAGGATGGCAACCCCGACATCTATGTGATGAACATGGCTTCGCGCCAGATCAGTCGTGTCACCAGCGGCCCAGGCATCAATACCGAGCCGTTCTGGGGCAAGGATGGTTCGACTATCTACTTCACTTCCGACCGGGGCGGAAAGCCGCAAGTATATAAAAGCAATGTCAACGGCGGTGGCGCTGAGCGTGTGACCTTTATTGGTAACTACAACGCCAACCCGAAACTTTCTGCTGACGAAAAGACCCTGGTAATGATTCACCGCCAGGATGGTTTCACCAACTTCCGGGTGGCTGCCCAAGATTTGCAGCGCGGTAGTGTAAAAATCCTTACAGATACCAACCTTGATGAGTCAGCTACTGTTGCGCCCAACGGCACCATGGTAATCTACGCCACCCGCCAGCAGGGCCGGGGAGTCTTGATGCTCGTGTCCATTAATGGACGTGTGAGGCTCCCGCTTCCTACCGCTCAAGGCGAAGTCAGAGAACCGTCCTGGTCCCCTTACCTGAACTGACGCGGCGCTACAATGTTTCACTTAACACACTGGGGTTCATTAGGAGTTTCACGATGGAAATGTTGAAGTTTGGTAAGTTTGCTGCGCTGGCTCTGGCCATGGCTGTGGCTGTAGGTTGCTCCTCCAAAGGCGGCGACAACGCTGGTGAAGGCGCTGTTGATCCAAACGCTGGTTACGGCGCTAACACTGGTGCTGTTGATGGCTCCCTGAGCGAAGAAGCAGCTCTGCGCGCAATCACCACCTTCTACTTCGAATACGACAGCTCGGATCTGAAGCCAGAAGCCATGCGCGCTCTGGACGTTCACGCCAAGGACCTGAAAGGTAACGGCGCTCGCGTTGTTCTGGAAGGCAACACCGACGAACGTGGTACCCGTGAGTACAACATGGCTCTGGGCGAGCGTCGTGCGAAAGCCGTTCAGCGCTACCTGGTACTGCAGGGCGTGTCCCCAGCTCAGCTGGAGCTGGTTTCCTACGGTAAAGAGCGTCCAGTTGCCACTGGCCACGACGAGCAGTCCTGGGCTCAAAACCGTCGCGTCGAACTGCGTAAGTAATTCGTCATGCGAACGTGCCGTCGTGCTGTAACTATCTTGGCTCTCAGTCTCACGCCTCTTGCGGCGTGGTCTGCGGTTCCTGTGGTCGATAGCAACTCTGGCTATGGAAATAGCGGGAGCAGTTATCCACCAGCGGGTTATGGCACGAACGGCGCCTATGCCGGGGGAGGGGTTTCGACCCCTGTCTCGGCACAGGGCGAGCTGTTCCAGCAACTGCAGCAAATGCAGGAGCAGATCGCACGGCAACAGGGTGTGATCGAAGTTCTGCAAAATGATGTAGCGCGCATGAAGCAAGAAAGCCTGGAGCGTTACCAGGATCTTGATCGGCGCATAGGAAGCGGTGTGGCACCTGCCGCGACTCCTGAGAATTCTTCCGCCGCTGGCAGTGCCAGCGCCGCCGGTACGGCAGCCGGAGCTGCTGCTCCAGCGCCTGCCGCCAGTAGCGAACCGGGTGATCCGGCCAAGGAAAAGCTCTATTACGACGCTGCCTTCGACCTGATCAAAGCCAAGGATTTCGACAAGGCCAGCCAGGCCTTCTCGGCATTCCTGCGCAAGTACCCCAACAGCCAGTACGCTGGTAATGCCCAGTACTGGTTGGGTGAAGTGAACCTGGCCAAGGGCGACCTGCAAGGCGCTGGCCAGGCATTCGCCAAGGTTTCCCAGCTCTATCCCAAGCACGGCAAGGTGCCGGATTCGTTGTACAAGCTGGCTGACGTAGAACGCCGCCTGGGTCATACCGACCGGGTCAAGGGCATCCTGCAGCAGGTCGTGGCCCAGTATCCAGGGACTTCCGCCGCACAATTGGCTCAACGGGATTTGCAGCGCATGTAAGTGTGCTGGCGCCCGTAACAAGAAACCCGCGCTTGTCGCGGGTTTTTTCGTTAGAATCTGCGCCCTTTTATGACACACGCTTCCTGGGATCTACGCGTTGACGGGGTTCCTTGAAGTGCCTGATGGAGGCGGACAGCCTGTTTAGCTGTTACGCCCGTGGCGAATATGCAAGACACATTGAGAATCACCGAAGTTTTCTACTCGTTGCAGGGGGAAACTCGGACTGCCGGGCTGCCTACGGTTTTCGTGCGCCTGACCGGTTGTCCGCTGCGTTGCCAATACTGCGACAGTGCCTATGCCTTCAGCGGCGGCACCCAACGTACCCTCGACAGCTTGCTCGAGCAGGTTGCCGGATTCCGTCCGCGTTATGTCTGTGTCACCGGTGGCGAGCCGCTGGCGCAACCCAACGCCATTCCTTTGCTCAAGCAGTTGTGCGATGCCGGCTACGAGGTTTCGCTGGAGACCAGCGGCGCCCTCGATATCTCGGCGGTGGATCCACGGGTCAGTCGGGTCCTGGACCTCAAGACCCCGGGCTCCAAGGAAGCCCAGCGCAATCGTTACGAGAACATCGAGCTGCTGACGGCCAACGATCAGGTCAAGTTCGTCATCTGTTCTCGCGAGGACTATGACTGGGCGGTTTCCAAGCTGATCCAGTACCGCCTCGAGCAACGAGCCGGTGAAGTGCTGTTTTCGCCAAGTCATCACGACCTGGATGCACGGGAACTCGCTGACTGGATTGTTGCCGACAACTTGCCGGTGCGCCTGCAGTTGCAGTTGCACAAGTATCTTTGGAACGACGAGCCGGGGCGTTGAAATGACCAAGCCAGCAGAACACCAAGCAGTACCTGAAAAACGTGCAGTAATCCTCCTTTCCGGTGGCCTGGATTCGGCCACCGTGGTCGCCATGGCTCGCGCCGAAGGCTACTGCTGCTACACCATGAGCTTCGACTACGGCCAGCGCCACCGCGCGGAGCTGCAGGCTGCCGAACGAGTGGCCCGTGACCTGGGAGTGGTGGAGCACAAGGTCATTGGCCTCAACCTCGATGGCATTGGTGGCTCGGCCCTCACCGACAGCTCCATCGACGTGCCGCAGGCACCTGGTGAAGGGATTCCTGTCACCTATGTGCCGGCGCGCAATACGGTCTTCCTTTCCCTGGCCCTGGGCTGGGCGGAAGTCCTCGAGGCTCGGGATATCTTCATCGGGGTCAATGCGGTGGATTACTCCGGCTACCCGGATTGCCGTCCCGAGTTCGTCGAGGCCTTCGAGCGCATGGCTAACCTGGCGACCAAGGCCGGTGTCGAAGGGCAGGGCTTTCGGATCAAGGCGCCCCTGCAGAACCTCAGCAAGGCCGACATCATCAAGGCCGGGGTACGCCTTGGAGTCGATTACGGGCTGACTGTCTCGTGCTACCAGGCGGATGACCTGGGCCGCGCCTGCGGTAAATGCGACAGCTGCCGCCTGCGTGCCGATGGCTTCCGCGCAGCCGGTGTCAGCGATCCAACACCCTATTTTTGATTTTTTTCATCTAGGGTGTTGAATTATCGTTAGAAATCAGTATTATACGCGCCACCACACAGCGGGTCGTTAGCTCAGTTGGTAGAGCAGTTGGCTTTTAACCAATTGGTCGTAGGTTCGAATCCTACACGACCCACCATATTCATGGTCGGAAGCGGTACTAGGAAGGGGGGCTTGCCAGGGCCAGTCTACTAGTCTTGCAGCCGTCTGGAGCGAACCATAGGCGCGCTCCGTGATGATGTCAATATGAAATAGCCCACTGCCGGACCCGGTCAGTGGGTTTTTTCGTTCAAGCGGTCAAAAATTCAGCTCCGCCTTAGCGCGAACTGGTCCAGCTCGACGCTCTTATCAGGAATCCTTGTGCAAACATCGACTTACTGATGTCCGGCGCCGATCGGGCGTGCACAGTTCATCCTGCCGATGCCGACATTCCTGAAGCTGAACCTAAGCTGAACGAAGCTGGGCGTTTAGCTAGCTGTCAATTCCACCGGAAACTGCCGATGGCGCTTCTATCCGGTAAGAGATCCATCAGAGCTGCTGGCTCAAACGAATCCTACATCGACTGGCAGGGAGGTATTCCTAAATCCGCCCAGAGCGTCCCAGGTCCGTCCCAACTCAGCTCATGAGAAAGCCCTGTGCTGGGCTTGGATATCTGTTCCAGCGGATATTTCTCAGGCCGTCTCTGCCTGGGCAGTGCTGCAAGCAGCTCAGAGGCCTTAGCGGGTTGCTGGGTGGGTGAGTCCTCCACTGTTGCGGCAATACCTTGCCCAAGCCCCTCTGGCATCTCCTCTGGGGCCGGTAAGTGTTCGGGTAGAGGTAAAGGCTTAGGCTCAAGCGCCTGAGGAGCTATGGCGTCCTCACGTCGCTCAAGCCTTATCGCACCCTGGTGCCAGCTACGTTCATCGAGCACTGCCCGCATATGTTCGTAGTCAGCCTCGATGTAACTCATCGTCGTGGCGATGTTCGAATGGTTCAGCAGTGTCTTGGTCAGGTGAATATTGCGTTCTGGTTGCCGCATCAAATCGGTAGCTAAGGTGTGCCTGAACCGGTGCGGCGTCATGCGTATACCGAAGGCGCTTGTCAGTTTTTTGTACATGCCCTCAACTTGATCGATGTTCATGGTTTTAGATCTATAGTGGATCGAGAACCGATTAACATTGAAAAGCTGATCTTGGCCCGAAAAGCCCTGGGATGAAGCAGCGTTCAAAAGTTTTTGTATGTGTGGTTCCAAACCTTTCATGATGGGAACGCAAAACTCTCTGTGAGTCTTTTCTGTATCAGCATTCACGTAAACGAGTCTGTTGTCCCAGTCCACGTCTTGAACCCTAAGGCATAGCAGTGCATTCAGGCGTATCCCGGTGTAATAGAACATCTCGAATGTGGCCAGCCAGAACCACGCAGGCGTTATCGGGCTGCGCTGACCAGAGCTCTTCTCCTGGTCGACTAGGGATTGCAGCCAATGGCGTGCCTGGCGTATCCCGTCTCCCGAGATGATCTTGCTTGGCCGCTTCGGAGCAATGAGCGTGCTTTTCTTAAATGGGTTGGTTAGCGAGCTGGGTATGATTTCGTACTCAAGCGCATAAGCCCAAATAGTACGAAGATGGTTGGAGTATGTGTTCCAACTGCGTCTAGACAGTCCCTCTTCGACAGCGATACTTCTCCAGGAAAGTATATTTCTTCGGTCAAGTGTTGTTATGTCTATTTCTTCACCGAAATTTTTAGTAAGAGCTTTCATGGAGGCTCGATAGATTTTAATAGTTGCTTCGCGCAATACATGATCCATTAGGTATTCTTGTAGCAGCGCAACCGGAGTCATTGGCTAACCCCTTCTTCAACTCTAGAGATACTAGGGTTGTCCAGGACAACTTCTGTGAAGATAGTGCTAGGGTCTCTTAGTAAATAGCCTTTAAGTTGTTTGGTTTTCCTTGGGCCTGAAACGTTGAAGGTCCAGATATTCAAACTCTTCTTCGTTTTCTCATGCAGCTTTTCCTTCTCGAACGCACGCTGAACTTGCTGCCAGGCAACTGTCCCGTTCTTGGTTGCGATCTGCTCAAGGGTCGGATGCTCTTGTATATAGCGTTTGAAGATACCTGGAGTAACGAGCATCGCTGTGCCGTCAACGGTATGAACCAGCGCTTTGGCATCATTGATGATGATTTTTCGGGAGGTGATTCCGGCCTTTAGCCACGCGACGAATCCCTGTCCCAGACTGATACTGGAAGGCATTGTGGTTACATCTTCTAGTACTTGAGGCTCAGAACTGGCCTCAGAAGTGTATTCAGACTGCGTCATCCCTGATTGAAGGGGCGATGCAGCCCCCGGGCCAGCGCTAGAACTTAGTACCTTTGCTGGCGCCGTGATATTACTATAGAGTTTCAATAGCTCATCGATATCGGAGTTTTCCGAATCGATGCTCTGCAAGATCTGAACTGGCTTCTGCCCTTTGGCTGGAGTAACGACAGGATCGGCCGCCGCGACATGGAGAGTTGGCTCGGCTGTAATCGGTTCGTCTGGAACTGCGCATGTCGTCTCCTGACGAGCTTCTGAGCCGTCTTGATCGACTTCGACCGTGACGGTGCCCGCGTAAGCCTCAGGACGATCAGCTGGATCAGCCCAGATTAGCGAAGGTGTGACTTTCAGTACGGTAAAGCTATGCTTCCAACCACGCCCTGTATCGACGGCCACCTTCCAGACAGCTTTATCCTTAGCATTCGTCTGAATAATGGCCTGGTCCTGCAGCATGTTGAAGAAAGGTGCATTGGAGGACGGAATGTTGTCGCTGCCCTGCGAGAGCATGGCAGCCCTCAGGTGGTCCGCAGTCGGCTTGCTTACCAGCCAAAGAGCATCCTGTGCCAGCCAGCCGTCAGCAGGACCGTCGGGGTGGTTGAGCTTGAACTTCTCACGCACCAGGTACCTGAGACATTCCACCAGTTGCCTTTGTAGCGATTGTTTGGGTGCTGCCATCGCACGGTCTGGATTGCCTCCGAGCTCCTGGGCCACCGATGCACTATCAGCCTTGATCACAATCTCACCGAGAATGCTGGCATTTTCGAACTGTCCTGCGACCAGGTAGATCAATTGCGTCCACAGTTCAGGAAACCCGCACAGCCAATCTAGAATCTCTGGGGCCAGGATCTGCGAATAGATCAAGGCAGTAGCTGCACCGTGAAGCTGGTACTCACGACCTTTGACGTACTTGAATCGATAGGGCTTTGTGATTGGCCCATGCCATGGGTGCCAGATCTGTCCACCTTGAAGCTCGACACGAATATCGACTGCTACTTTGCCGAGGTCATGTAGCAACGCCCCATAGGCTGCCGCTGTTGTCCAAGCTTCAGCTTGGGCTGATTGCGACTCAGGCGGGGCGCCGCTCGGTAGAAGGTAGGTTTGACGGATCTTCAAGGCGTAAGCCACGATCTCCAGTCCGTGATCGAGCAGGCCACCTAGATGGGCGTGGTGATGATTTTCTGAAGCCGGCATCAGCTGTACTAGCTCTGCGTACCGCTCAAGCGGCTGGCGGTAGAGCGTGTTGAATTGTTGGTGTGAGAGCGAAGCGCGGCGCCAGATGTTCTCCAGAAGCTCTTGGCGTCGGGGAGTGTTCAGCAGCGCAGCTGCGTTTGCCGGTGGGTGGAAGCCTTGCGGAGTTGCTTCTGAGGGTGGCCTAGCCGGTTTTCGGCTGAGCCAGGAAAGAATTTGCATTGGGCGCTCCATGAGGATTCATGGCGCGGGTTTTCCTCTACAGGCGGAATGCCAGCAACAGGAAACCATTTTTAGCGGCGAGAAGGTTTTAGGGCATTGTGCCACTACTGGATAGATACGGGAATCGTTGTGGCGTTATCGTTCTTTTCGACTATCGACGCTGTCTATGTTGACCACCAAGTTTGAACGCTAATGGAGATCAAAGATTGGCACTAGATATATTTTTTGGCCTGAGAGCTTATTTCTACTTTTTCAATGACCATGGAGATGATTTTTCATGCCAAAGGTCTCGAGTTCGTAAAGTGGTCACTCAACGCCTTGCGTCAACTACGGATGATTTCAGCATTGAGTGACTTTGGTTTAAACCAAGTTTCTAGTATAGCTTGTCAAAAGATAACTAGTCTGTAGCGGCAGTCCTTCCAGCTATGGCTCCGAAGGTAAGGGCTGGTCCTATTGTCGCGCCCATACCTGGGTAGGCGAATCCGAATGGATTAGCAGCAACGTTTCCCGCCGCATATAATCCTGGAACCGATCCACCGTTGATATGTTGGACGCGTCCGTGGACGTCTATACGTGGACCGCCTTTGGTGCCTCCTAAACCTGGATGCACTCGAGCAGCGAAGTAAGGCGCATTAGTGAGTGCCCCTAGAGTAGGATGAGTGGCCAGAGGGTCCCCAATAGCAAGATCAAATGCTTTGGAACCACGCCCGAAATCTGGATCATTACCTTTTTCCGCGCCGAGATTGAATCGAGAAATAGTTTGAAAAAGTGTGGAACCAAGAACGCCAATAAGTTTCGCTAGCTCCTCAATAGTGTCAGCGGTTATCAACCACGCCGGTGATGGCTGGCCCGGATGCGCTGTGGCTATAGAATACTTATTGCGATAGTTTGAATCAAAAATAAGCCAGGTGGATGCCCTTTCAAACGTGTATCTTGCAGATTCGAAAGAATGCAAAGAGCGCCCAATATCATTGTAATTTTGTGCTTCATCGCAAAAGCGCCGACCAAGGCTGTCTACCATAATGGATCCAGGACGAGCCCGTTCAACGAAGAGCATGCGATGCACTATTTCACCATCGATCTCGTCACCTGGAATCTCTATCGTAGGACACCACCAGGCTTCTGACATGTTGCCAAGGGCCGCACCTGCTCCCATTGCAATACGTAGACCATCACCATGTGCAATAGGTGCACCTAGGACACTATTATTTGGAAAACGTAGAAATGTATTGGCCAGTTTTGTGTTCCGTTCGAATCCTCCCGTCGCTAAGATTACACGTCCTTCGATATGTTCTCCGTCTACCTGAATACCGCCGTCGGTGAGTTTCGTTACTCGTGTTGAAGTTTTAACGTGTATTCCGGACGCCAATACGCTAGTTAGTAGAGAACCAATCAAGGCTTGCCCTAAAGTCACTATTCCATTTTCACATCTTTCCTCAAGAATAGATTTTGAGATGTTATTTGTCATCATCTCGGTAAGTGTCGCATTGGGCCTCCATGGCAAGGGAGGACGCATCAAATTTTTAACTTCTGGACTGAGCTTTAATGGAAGAGGCTCGAGTGTACGACCTGCTACAGTCATTCCCCCAGGTAGCTCACCGTGGCAATCCGGGCAAGGCACAGTACCCATTCGTAGTTGGGTAGAGCTTTCTAGCCATTGTAAGGTGCGTGGTACTTCTTCTAAATACCGATTTATCAGATCAATATCTACATCACCAATTGTCAGTGACTTTAAGTATGTTCGGCCGAGTTCGAAACTAACCCTCTCGGAGGCAGGGCTTTTTACATGATTATTGGGTGCCCAAACTGCACCGCCAGACAACGCGGTCGACCCTCCAATAGTTGATGTCGCTTCAATTACTGTAACATCAGCGCCGGCTTCATGAGCAGCTAGAGCTGCGGTGAGCCCCGCTGCACCGGAGCCGATAACAATCACGGAGCGTTGACCTACGTGTCTGTGGTGATAAATCATTTCAGCTGATCCCTGTGTAGTTTAAGCCTGAGACTTTTCTGGAAAGCCACCACGAGTGATTTGGGGAATAGGGATACCCAGAGCTCGCATTTGTTCACAGGGATTCATAAACTCCCTTACTTCGGTGATTTTTCCGTTATTAAGTCGAAACGAATGGATGAAGTGATTCTTATAATGTCCCGGCGAGTAGTCAGGAAAAAGAATTTTTCCTTCTCCATCACACTCGACCCAGAAATGGTTAGGATCTTGCGTTTCAAAAATCTTAACGTTATGCCAACGCCAGTCGGGAAAACACTCAAGTGACCAGGCAGCCATACGGTAAAGATTGTTCTTGCCACTCACTGCGATAGGTGCTCCTGTATCGTTAGTCCACAACCCCCCTCGTGCGTCTTCGGTGCACAGATTATGCCGCTCCAGCCGAGCTTCGCCCTCTGTCGCACGGAGGTACTCTTCGACAGTCTCGCGGTTACGGCGACGCAAATCCATATTGGTGTCAAAGCCAACGTGTACGTCAGTTTTTGTGGACATAATGTAAATTCTTTTAAAGTTAATCTGCTAATTTGGATTGCATTTAGGTTGGTGCTATAGGTTGATTTGATTCTTATCGGTGTAGAGTGTTTCCTCTTTAAGTTTATTTTTTGGTGTTGTTTAAGTGTTTCGGTTGTTGTATTGGCGGGCGCTCCTTGAATTGGGTAAAAAATTGCATAATTTGAAGCGCTATATTGCTATTGCCAACTGCCTAGTTGTTGAGTTGAAAGATGGATGGAGTCTATAATGACTTGTGCTCTGACTCCTTTTTTTGCTTGGATGAAATATGAGTATCTGGAGCGAAAATGTAATTTACTATGGCGTGTTCGATGTATGTGGGGCTTTGCTGTAACTAATAAATACGAAATAATAAAGATCTGAATGTCATTGGTTGATTGTGACTTTTTTGGTTTTTTTAATGTGTTTTTTCGAATAATAATTTTTCTTGTAGTGATCCCAATTTCGCTGCTAGGTTACAAGCCTGCTCGTGTACTTGGTGCATATCAAATATTTCATCACCTTGGGTTTCTTTTCCGAGTACCAAATTATGTTCAACCCCATAATTGTTAAATTTGACTTCTAGAGTCTGATTTAGTTGGGTTGATAGGTTTTTTTTAAAGTGATTTATTTGAGCTTATAAGATGTTGTTTTCAATTAAGAATGCGGTTGTTGCTGTGCTGTTTTCAAGGGCTGCATATGCTATGAAAATATCTACTCTGGGGAAGTTTGTTGTGTACTCAATTTTGCCATTTAGTATATATCCACTATTTGTTTTGTGGGCTGTTGCTTCTTTGGTTACTAGTTTGCTATTTTTTTGTTTGGTGTGATTGGGCTAATCAATGTGCAATCTATTAATCTTGGTAAATAATGTTCTTTTTGTTTATTGGTGCCAAATATTCAAAATAGGCATGCACATGCTCCATAAATGAGAGCTAAGTGAATATGGTAACATTAAGCTTTTACAGCCAAAGCCTAGTCCTTCCATTACTACTATATATTCTTTGAAAGATACGCCTAATCCTCCATATTCGACTGGAAGTATTAAGCGTGTGAAACCAAATTTGCAAAGTCTATTCCATTTTTCAATAACAACTTTATGGCTTTGCTTGGTATGATTTTTTTTGAAATCGCTAACGCAGAGGAACATTTTGGAAAAGAGAATTACATCTGACCTGAGAGTTCTATAAATAGATTTTTGGGGTGGAAACATTTAATTCACCAGTACTATGATACTCAATATTTTGTAGTGGGATAGTTTTATAGTGCTGGGTCTGTGGTTGATTTTTATTGGAGGTTTCTAGAGCTTTTGATCATTTTACTATCGCTATGGCTGTTGAACTTGTCTTGAGCGATTGAGTGTATGGTGATGTTCACAAAGTTAAAACTACAATTTTGTTAGTTTTTCTTGTCTTGATTTTTTTGGGGAATGAGCTAACTAGGTAGGTTAAGGTGCTATTTTTGAGTCGAAATGGCTATTTAGAATGTTAGTGGATATTTCGAACAGATATATTGGGATTTTTTGCGAGATTGCCTTATTTCGAAAAAATAATGCTAATTAATTATTTGTTAGCAGTATGGTCTCTTCAGGATCTGGTGAGTATTTTCTAAAAAACTACTGTTCTTTTGGTGCAGATAAAAATCAGAAAGGGCGGAGATTACCTAACGGTCAGTGACGGAGACGGTGATAGTAAAGCGGATACAGACGAACAGTCCCGTTTTCGCGTTTGCGTCATTGAAATGGTGCATTAGGTGCATCCGGCCGGCCTTAAGCAATCGGAGGAAATATTCTGCCGCTGCGCGGGCGCAGAAGTTCCTGTCCGTCAATAGCTGTGCACGGCTCGATGCCGCTGAAGCAACAATTGAGTAGTCGCCCGCGTAATGTCGGTATTTAGCTATGCGGGGCTGCAGTACTTTCGTTTTCGGCTACGGATATGCGACTAGGGTCTCAAGTATGACTCATATCAAGGTCTGGTGTATTCGGTGATGCACCTTGCAGCCGACGACAGTACGTGAATAGAGATCTAATGCAATGCCAAATACTGCCGGCTTGAGCCGTTCTAACGTACAACATGTTCGCGACCTAGCGTCGATTGGCGAGATTTGATGCGGAGCGACTGAACCAGTGCAAGTTCCAGTCGGGAATTCGCCATTACTCCGAGATGACACGCGACAGTGTACAACTTCTGAAATTGTACAAAAATGCCTTGCGATATATCTAACTAGGGTGGGTGTTATTTTATGCTGCTCTTTTAGTGCATGACGGGGCGTATTAAGTTTGTTTGTGGGGTTGAGTCTATTTATCTTGAGTTGCATTTTTAACTGAGTTAATGTTTTTGTTTTTGATTGTCAAGATAATTATGCGTAAGTATTTTTAATTTTTATTAGGCCGAGTTTAGATACTTGCTGAAGTGGAATTGTAGTTGCTGTTATTGTGCTAATGCTTTTTTGTTATATGTTTATTTTTTTTATTTAGAAAAGTGATTAGAGAATTTTTTTTATTGTCTACAATTCACACAGGTGAACTTCTTTGAATTGTCAGGATAGATTTTTTATGGCGTAGAGAACTGTTTGTTCGGTGGAGTGTAGAGTCTTGTTTGGTTTGATAAAATGGCTTTATATGGAAGTTGAGATAATATGGAGTTAAGGATGCCCAATACAAATCATAGTCAGTTCAAAAAACTTCCTGATATTTACACCAGTATGGCGGAATGGCCATTCAGAAGGGAGATTGAGATACCAAGTGTCTTAGAGTCATTAGGAGATATAAATGGGAAGAAAATACTTGACTATGGTTGTGGTGAAGGAACGTATTCTAGGCTGTTAAAAATGGCTGGGGGGCAAAGAGTTGTTGGATTCGATCTTGAAAAAGGAATGCTGGCTCATGCCGAAAATAGAGAGCATGTTAGTCCATGTGGGATAGAGTATGTTTCGGCGTTAAATACTTCGCTAGACGAAGCTTTTGATGTTGTATTAGCTGTTTATGTGCTTCCTTATGCTAATAGCAAAGATCTTTTAGTGTCGATGTGTAAAAGCATGGCAAGAGTTTTGAAACTGGGGGGGAGATTGGTAGCTTTGCCAGTTCATCCACGATTTGAAAAAAATCCTAGCTTTTACGAAAAATACGGCTTTTCTATGTCCCAGTCTCCAGCATATCAAGACGGTGGAGAAATACAGTTAGATTTAATTCACTCAGGATCTAAATCTACAGTAAAAGCTTGGTATTGGTCTTTCTCAACACTTGAGGAGGCTCTTCTCGAGGCAGGTTTTGCAAATGTAAATTTTACTAATCCAGTTCCTGAAAAGTACAAGGATATTAAGCGAGCTCCTGAGTTTCTTCACGATTACTTAATGGTTCCTCACGCTATAATTGTCGATTGTATTAAGGCCAATTGAGTCGATTTCTAAGAGTAAAGGAGAGGCTCTATGTTGGCTCTTGTTAAAGCGGAGGAGTCTCCTGGGTTGTGGTTGTATGATGTGCCTACACCAAAAATACTAGAAAATGAGGTGCTCATAAAGATTCACAAAACAGGAATTTGTGGCACTGATTTACATATTTGGAATTGGGACGCTTGGGCTCAGAAGAATATTTCGGTTCCCCAGGTAGTTGGACATGAGTATTCTGGTGAAATTGTTGAGTTGGGAAAGAGCGTTAAAAACTTTCGGTTGGGTCAGCGTGTCACAGGTGAGGGACATCTAGTCGATCTAAACTGTCGTTCATCCAGGGCTGGGTGTTTTCATTTGGACCCACATACTCGAAGTGTAGGTGTAAATCATCCTGGTGCCTTCGCCGAATATTTGGCTTTACCTGCTTTTAACGTCATTCCTTTACCTGATGAGATAGATGACGAACTTGGAGCAATACTCGATCCTTTGGGGAATGCTGTACACGCGGCGCTAGCCTTTAATGTGACAGGTAATGATGTAGTCATAACTGGCGCCGGACCTGTTGGTATTATGGCGGCAGCCGTGGCTCGTCATGCTGGCGCGGGACGCGTTTTCATCGCCGACCTTGAGCCGTTTCGTTTGGATTTGGCCTGCCGGTTAGTTGATGTAATTCCCATTGACGTGAGGCAGAGCAGCCTGGCAGAAGCTGCTCGTTTACATGGGCTCAAGGAGGGGTATGACATTGGGTTCGAAATGAGCGGAAGTAATTCCGCGTTGGACTCTTTAATCGAATCAATGGCTACTGGTGGTCGTCTTGCTTGTTTGGGGTTACCTGCAGGTAGTATCAAACTAAATTGGGAGGCTGTTGTCTGTAAAAGTCTTCGTATTGAAGGCATTTATGGTCGTGAGATGTTTGAGACTTGGCGTAAAATGTTAAGTATGTTGAGTGGCGGGCTGCAGGTGAAAGGCATAGTTACACATCGATTTGAGATCGAAGACTTTTCTAGTGCATTTAACACGATGGGCAGAGGACAGTCTGGGAAAATTATTTTGAACTGGTGTTAAGTGCTCGAAGTACTGTGTTAAATTGAAACGATTCCAAGGAAGGGGTGTTATGATTGTTGAAGTGGAAGTTTTCAATTCATTTGAAGAGTTGGATGTGGATGAGTATCGCTCGTTTGTTAGGGCATGTTCGGCTCCCTTTTTTTACGATCTAAGATTCATTCGTGCGGCTGAACGCTCACCGCTGATAGATTTTAAAAAAGTTTTCTATGTGTTAGCTAGAGTTGACGGCCTGCTTGTAGGTTTTTTGCCAGCATATTTACAAAGCCTTAGTGATGTTGACCCTTTAGGGATGTTGTCGAAAAACTGCGGCTTAAATAATGATGGTGATGATTTAGGTCTTTTTAGCCATGTCATGCATTGTTACGATAGTCGGCTACTCTCTAGCAGTGATGACAGTAAGGTCCATACCGCGATCTTGTCAGCATATGAAGAACTAGCGATTCAGCACGGAGCACGCTATTTCGCCATCCTCAATGTAGATGAAGAGCCTTTGCTCAAGATGGCTAAGGAGTATGGGCTAAATGTGTTGTATATGGTGGACCGCTATTACAATAACCTACAGAATTATTCTGATCTTGACTCGATTGTGAAGTCTTTCCCCCAGAAGGGGCGCAATGAGTTGCGTCGTCAGTTACGAAAGTTCGAGGCCGACCAACACGCAGAGATAAAAATACTCACGCCTCCCTTCGATCATCGTCTAGAAAAACTAGCTGAGCTGTGCCATTGCACTACGGCTAGAAGAGGTACGCCGAAGTTTTTTCCAACGCACGCATTGGTCGATTTTGTTCGAGTCTGTGACGGTTTGGCTAGACTGTTCATCATCGAGCGTGACGGAAACTTGGTCAGCGGAATGATTTGTTATGAGCTAGATGATACTTTATGTCTTTGGTCTGGAGGGATGGAATATCATCACACGGAATTTAGTCCTTACACAGTCCTAGTTTATTTTGCTTATAGGTATGCCTTAGAGAAAGGTATTCGACATATTGAATTTGGCCGGCTCAACGACAAGACAAAGACGCGTCTTGGTTTTTCTGCTAAGCCAATGCAAGCAATAATCAGTCGAGACTTGAAAGTCCTGAAGCAGCAGGTTCCTATGAGTCAGCGGAACTATTTACCAAGACTAACTCAGCAATACGCTAAATGGTATGCAGCGAGCGTCTGGAACGGACGTGATTTCAGGCGCATGCCGGCCCTGGTGGTTTGCGCAAGCAATGAGTCTGAGGTGGTTGAAGCCTTGAGTTATGCCCGTAAAAATAATCTGAAAGTCACAGTAAAAACCGGAGGACATAGTTATTCAGGTAGCTTCCTACATCATAATACTCTATTGATTGATCTCGCCAATTTGAACGAGCTAGAAGTTGACTTTGAGAACTTTAGGGTTAAGGCCCAGCCTGGTGTAACGAGCCAGCAACTTGACGAAGCTCTCGCCAAATATGGTTTGGCATTCCCAACAGGTCATGCGAGGAATGTTGCACTTGGCGGATTTTTATTGGGGGGAGGGCTGGGGATTAATTGTAGCCAATGGGGAGGTATGAGCACTTTTAATGTTGAGGCATTGGAGCTTATTACTTCCGATGGTGAGTTGCACTATGTTGATGAGCTCAATAGTCCAGATTTATTCTGGGCTGCTCGAGGTGCAGGGCCTGAGTCATTCTTTATAGTTACCCGATTTTATCTTAAGTGCTGGCAGCGCCCAACAGTTATTACATCTAGCTCTTATTCTTTAGGGCTAGAGAAAGTACCTGATTTTTTGACCGACTTGGAAAACGCCAGTCCGCAGAAGAATATACAGATCATGCTGGCAGTCGTTCCTAAATCTGAAGGTGGACACGAACTACTATTAAATATTCTAGTTTTTTCCAATAACCGCGGCGACGCGCTTGACCTTCGAGTCTCGCTTGTCTCGTGTATTGGAAGCGCATTGCAAGTAATAGAAGAAGACAAATCAGCAGATTTCGAAACTTTCTACAAGCAAAGCGATGAGATGCTGATTTCTCAGCGCTACCGTACAGATAACATACTCACTGACAGCGGCGGAGAGGCAATAAAAATATTGACTCGCAATCTTGAGTTGTCTCATTCAAGAGCTACTGTTCCGCTAATTATATGGCGCGGAGAATATACGTATCCAGAAGCTGCTTTCTCCGTGAAGGGTAAGTATTTCATCTCTACTTATGCTCAATGGGATGACCAAGAAGATGACAAACTAAATAGTGATTGGTTGAGGTCGCTATATGATCAGCTAAGCGAGATTGCGACTGGTAGCTATATCAACGAGTTTGATCTAGAAGCTCGTAGGCAACACGTATCTCGCTGCTTTAGCAGTGCTGCTTGGCGGCGTTTGACGACGCTGAGAGAGTATTACGACCGAGATCAAATATTTGCTTCCTCGTCTCAATAATGCTTTGAGGACTTAAGTAAACAGTACTTGATGTTGAGGATTTAATCTTCAAAGTGATTGGTTCTAAATATCGATTTATCCGAGCGTGCCAGGTCACTAAATAAGTGTCATATTATCCTTGCTGTGGAGAGGGGTTTGCGGAAGGTTTGGGTTTTGCTAATTCGTAAGCCCTGGTTAGATTTATCCTGTTAGCAATTTTGCTGATTTCAGCTCGACCTAGCCTGTGGTTGTTGTGAGTTTCGGGTATAAACCTATTGTTATGGGCGTTAGGGATTATAGCGTGCTTATTGATTTCATTTGGTTGTCGGAGCTGTGTTTTCCTTCCGTTCGTCAGGTGTAGGCTGAATTTTTTATGTGTAGGTGGAAAAAATACAAACTTGAACTATTGTTTTATATCTAATAATGCAGCCGCTTTTAAAGTGAGTAAGATTTGTCGCCAATCTTAGGCTTGGTTTTCAGGGTCGTTAAATTTTTTATTAGATATGGTTGTCGATCATTTTTCTGTATGTGCATACAACTCCTAAACTCCATGTTTTGTTTATGTATCCATCAGACTGATCCATGGCTAATGGAAAGTTAATATTAAAAACTGCTAAGAAGTAGCGCTTCTGTAAGTAGAGGATAAGTCATGAACATTACCAGGGACGGTGGATATCACATCTTTGGCGTCTGCCATGAATCCGACAGCCGCTTGTTCGTCGACTACGCGGTCGACGACCCCGGCGCATGCGAGCCCCGACTCCTGGATTTCATCCGTTGCTCCAGCGATCCCGCGCTGGCCCGCTGGCCTGCCCGGACACAACTGGCCAGCGGCGATGTCTTCGAAATCGAATGCGTGCAGGACGTGAGTGCCGCGCAGGAAGCGGTGGAGTTCTGGCGTGCGTACTTTCGCATGCTCGGCATGACCGTCTTCGAGGCCCGCCATCTGGTGGACCGGACCGGCGAATGATCCATCCGGGGAGTGCCATGCGTTCGCGCGTCGAGCATTCCAGTTCCTGAGCACACCTCAAGACCTGGCCTGTACCGGGGCCAATGCCCTCACGTCCCTGCATGAACCCCATGCCGCCAAGACGCTGGCCACTAGCTGCTGCGGATACCGCTGGAGGTATGTCGTGACCGATCTACTCAATCGCCTCGCCGATGGTTGGCTAGCGCTGCCGGTGCTCGAGGTCCTTGACCAACATGGCGTGCTGCGCGCCCTGGAAAGCGCGCCCGACGGCATCAGCGCCCGCAGCCTGGCCCGGGCCTGCGCCGCCAACGAGGGCCAGTTGCGGGTGGCCTTGCGTCTGTTGCTGGAGCTGGGATGCCTGGTGCAGCTGGCCAACGATCACTACGAGCTGACGCCAGGGATGAGCATTCGCATCCCGGCCGGCGCCGACGCGCTGATCCGCCTGTCGCTGCCGCAGTTGCTGGGCGAGCCTGCCGGCCACGAACTGCGCTCCTGGCTCGAGCGTTCCGCTGGTGGCTGGGAAAATGCTCCCGAGCCGATGGCGACCTGCCTGGATGGGGCGCTGTTGGCACCGTTAGTGATGGCGCTGGAACAGGCCGGCGGCGCGCAGGTCTTGCAAGAGCAGGGGGCTAGCACCGGAGGGCCGGCCACAGGGCTGTCCAGTGCGGTGCTGGAGGCGCTGCGCCGATACTTCGAGCAACGTACCTGGGGATATTGGCAAGGCAACGGTTTTTGCCTGAACGATGCCGGCCGTGCACTGCTGGAAGGCACTGCGCAGTTGCGCGCGAGCCTGGCCTGGCAACCGCTGCCGGGCCAATTGCAGGTACTGCTGTTCGGCGATGCCAGCTCGATCCAGGAACCCAAGGAGGAAGATGCAGGTTCTTGGCCGACCGAGTATCTCGCTGCGTTCGAGGCTGCCGTCGTCGCTCGATTCGACCAACAGCCGCTGGAGCAACAACCAGGTTATCTCGTCGAGGTGGGCTGCTCCGATGGGGCGTTGCTGCGTCGCCTGTACCTGGCCATCGCCAATCACAGTCGGCGTGGCCAGCACCTCGAGCGCTACCCGCTGCGGCTGATCGGCGTCACGGCCAGCAGCAAGCAGCACGCCCGGGGGCAGCAAACCCTGGAAGGCCTGCCGCACCTGTTATTGACCGGTGACGTCGGCGATCCCCAGGGGCTGCTTGCCAGCCTGGGCGCCAACGGTATCCGCGACCTGGAGAACATCCTCTATATCCATGCCTTCCAGGAACATCGGCGGGCCTGGCAGCCGCCAGTCTCGACCCGGGGCATCGACGACCAGCGCCATGCGCGCCCAAGCAGTGTTCATGTGGATCGGCATGGAGCCTGCATCGAACCGGCGGCAGCCTTGCAGGGCCTGGTCGAACATCTGGCCCGCTGGCAGGAAATCACCACACACCACGGCCTGATACTGCTGGCCGCCCATTGCCTGCACCCTGGTAGCGCGCAACAGCATGCCCGGCGCAGCGGGGCGCTGCATCTGGACGCCAGCCACGGTTTTGCCGGGCACCAGCTGTTCGAGGCCCCGGTGTTCCTGCTGGCCGCGGCGCAAGCCGGATTGTTTCCGGATCGGGCCGTGGCCCAGGGCTTGCCCCGTGGCGAGTTGTTCACCCAGGCCAGCCTGAATCGTCTGTTGCCACGGCATTACCGTATCCGCCACCCATTACCCAGGGACTTGCCACGGCTGCGAGAACTGGAGCTGGCCTGCTGGCCCAGCGGGCTGGGGGCTACCGAAGCGGTGTTGCAGCGCCGGTTGGAGCTCTACCCCCAAGGCCAACTGGTGCTCGAGTACCAGGGGCAGCTAGTGGCGGCGATCTATTCCCAGCGCTTGGCGGCGGTCGAGCAGCTACGCCACAGCGATTGCTTTCAGGTCGAGGCCTTGCATGATCCGGCCGGCCCCGTCGCACAGCTGCTGGGTATTTGCGTGCACCCGGAACACCAGGGCGAGGGGCTGGCCGATGAGCTGATCGATTTCACGCTGGTATACCTGGCCAGCCTCGACGCAGTGCGCAACGTGGTCGGGGTGACGCGCTGTCATCACTATGACGCCCGCCGAGCTGACGCCTTGTCGCTCAAGGACTACATCCGCCGCAGGGACGAGGTTTCCGGGCGCTTGCTCGAACCCATGTTGTGGTTTCACGAAAGTCATGGCGCGCAGGTGCGCGAGGTACTGGAGGGCTATCGGCCCGGCGATGCGGTCAACCGCGACGCCGGGGTCCTGGTGGAATACCCCGATGTGCGGAACATGCCCCCGCCACTCAAGACAACGGCAGCGCCATCACTGGCCGTCCCGTCCGGACAGTGG